>DATJBZ010000019.1:0-5457 GCA_035515075.1 Moheibacter sp.
ATTGCTAAGCGTGGCGGAAGAGCCACCCAAAATATAGCCACCTTCTTTGGTCAAATTGGCACTGTATAAAAAATCATTCCCTGCGCTACCAAAGCTTTGCTGCCATTCCATTCGTCCTTGTTCGTCCATTTTCCAAAGAAAGTAATCCAAATCACCTTGTCCTGTATTGGTCTTATTGCCTGTTTTTCCAGAAAAAGAACTTCCAGCTAGCAAAAAACCATAATCGGGTGTAGCCTTCAAATCATACAAATATTCACTGTGTACACCACCCAAAACTTGTTGCCATTCGATCGATTGAGCGTTGGCTGATGGAACTAAAATAAAGTGAAAGAAAAGAAAGCTGAGGGATAAAGTAAAATTCAACTGCTTCATAAGTTTAACGTTTTATTGGGAAAACATTAACAAACATAATGAAATAATTTTAACATTTACAAATGGCGAAAGTCATTTTTTATTTGAATTGAATAAGAACAATCTATTTAGAATAGATTATGAATAACAAAATATTTATTTGTTAAATTAAAACACCCAATTCTACATTTTTGGGTGTAAAATTGGGTGTTTTTAATTCAAACGACTAAGTGTCAGCGTTTATTGTGGAGAAGATGGGACTCGAACCCACGACCTCTTGACTGCCAGTCAAGCGCTCTAGCCAACTGAGCTACATCCCCATTAGAAATCCAATCAAAATTGAATCTTATAATTTATATTTCAAAGATACTCTTGAACACCACCTTCCCGAAGCAAGTTCGGGACGCTCTAGCCAACTGAGCTACATCCCCAAGAATATTTTGCAATGTTACTGATTTTTTTGCCAATCCACAATCTTATTCAAAATAACTTCTGCTAATTTCTGTTTGCTTTGAATCGTCCATCCCGCAATGTGTGGACTGAGCAAGACTTTGTCTGAAGTCAACAAATATTGAAAATCTTCTGGCAAATTCTCGGCATCCAATTGTTCAAAAGAGCGTTTTTCGTATTCGTGCACATCCAAACAAGCGCCAAGCACTTTTCCAGACTGCAAAGCGGCGACCAAATCTTGGGTCACCACACTTTTTCCACGGGCCGTATTGATGAAATAAAACGGTTTTTGAAAGGAAGAAATGAATTTCTCATCGATCATCCGCAAAGTTGCTGTCGTTTGTGGCGTATGCAAACTCAACACTTCCGTTTTTTGAAACAATTCTTCTAAACTTACTTGGCGTGCATTTTCATCGCCTACATTTTCTTGGATGTCATAACAAATGACTGCTACACCAAAACCAACCAATCGCTTGGCAAAAGCTTTTCCCATATTGCCATAACCGATGATGCCGACCGTTTTGCCCATCAATTCATCGCCACGGTTTTCTTCTCTTTTCCAAATGCCCTGACGCACTTCGTTGTCTGCGATTTTCAATCGGTGCAACAAAGTCAACAACATGCCCACGGCGTGTTCGCCCACTGCATCGCGATTGCCTTCTGGCGCATTGAACAATTGAATTTGGCGTTCAGCAGCAACCACTTCATCGATGTTTTCCAAACCTGCACCGACGCGACCGATGAATTTCAAACGATGGGCAGCTTTCAGCAAAGTTGCGTCCACTGGAATCCGACTGCGAAGAATCAATCCATCAAATGCCGCTATTTTTTCAATAATTTCAGCATGATTTGAAGAATAATCTTCTTCTACTTCAAAACCTTGTGCAATCAACCCTTGGATCAACAACGGATGGTTTTCATCCAAAACCAATATTTTCATATTTTCAGTTTAAATTCATTCCGATTGGAATGTTGGACAAATTTAAACCCAATTCTACAAATAATTTAAATTTCAATTTATCTATCTTTGTGGCATGACAATTCAAGAAATTCAAAACGAAATTATCGATGAGTTTTCTTTCTTTGACAATTGGGAAGAACGCTATGAATACCTCATCGAGTTGGGGAAAGGTCTAGAAGCTATCCCGGCAGAAAAAAAATCCAACGACAAAATTATCAAAGGCTGTCAATCTACCGTTTGGTTGGATGCGCACATTGAAAACAATCAATTGGTTTTTCAAGCAGACAGCGATGCGATTTTACCCAAAGGTTTGGCGGCGCTTTTGGTCAGAATTTACAACCATCAGAATCCTGTGGATATCGTGAACTCCAATACGGATTTCATTGAAAAAATTGGGTTGCAAGAATTCTTGTCCCCCACGCGTGCCAATGGTTTGTTGGCCATGATCAAACAATTTAAATTTTATGCGATTGCTTATCAATCCAAAATCAACAGTTAATGGGTGAAATTTCCCTAATCCAAGCATTTATCTATCTTTTGGCCGCGGTCATTTGCGTACCGATTGCCAAAAGATTGGGATTGGGCTCGGTGTTGGGGTATTTGTTGGCAGGGATTTTAATTGGGCCATTTGTTTTAGGTAAAATTCTGGGCACGACCTCAGGAGACGAAGTCAAAGACATCATGCATGCCGCTGAATTTGGGGTGGTGATGATGTTGTTTTTGGTCGGATTGGAATTGGATCCCAAGGAGTTTTGGCGAATGCGGAAAAAAATTGTCGGCATTGGCAGTTTACAACTTTTCGGCACCATGGCGATTGTTGTCCCGATATCTTTGTATTTCATCAGTCCCAATTGGGGCACAGCCATTGCGATTGGTTCCGCGGTTGCCATGTCCTCTACCGCCATCATTTTACAAACTTTGTCTGAAAAAGGACTGACCAAAACACCTTGTGGACAAGCGAGCTTTTCGGTTTTGCTGTTTCAAGACATCATGGTCATTCCGATTTTGGCCATTTTGCCCTTGCTGGCGATACAATCCACCATCATCAGTGGCAATACCCAACTTACTTTGTTGGAAGGCGCACCGGCTTGGATGAAAACTTTGGCCATTGTTTCTGCCATTGGTTTGGTGTTTTTTGTAGGAAATTACATTGTCACGCCTTTCTTTAAATACATCGCGCGCTTACAAGTGCGTGAACTCTTTACGTCATTTACTTTGATGTTGGTCATCGGCGTTTCCATTTTGATGAGTTATGTTGGGTTAAGTCCCGCTTTGGGGGCTTTCATGGCAGGAATGACTTTGGCGAATAGTGAATTCAAACACCAATTGGAAAGCGACATCGAACCGTTCAAAGCACTTTTGTTGGGCTTGTTTTTCATTTCTGTGGGTTCGACGATTAATTTCCGATTGATCATTGAAGAGCCGATCCATATTTTGTTTTTGACTTTTGGTTTTCTGCTGATCAAAGCCATCGTTTTGTTGTTGGCTGGCTGGATTTTCAAATTAAAATTGACCCAAAACATTTTGTTTGCCTTGTTGTTGTCTCAAATTGGTGAATTTGCTTTTGTGATTTTGAATTTGAGTTTTCAATTGCAATTGATTCCAAAACAATGGATCGATTTGCTCTTTGCCACGACCGCATTGACCATGGCGATCACACCGATTTTATTGTTGGTCAATGAGAAATGGATCATTCCGATGATGGGCATGCAAAAGGTCAAATCAGGTGGTTTTGAAGATGATTTGAACTATGATTTTGGGGATTTGACCGATCAAAAAGTAATCATCGCAGGTTACGGTGATTTTGGCAATACCATCGGACGCATTTTAAAATACAATGGTTTCAATGTGACGGCTTTGGACACGAATTCAAAAAGGGTGGATTTGTTGCGAAAATTGGGGTTCAATGTTCACTTTGGGGATGCGACCCAACTCAATACGTTAAAAGCCGTGAAAGCTGGTGAAGCCGATATCATCATCGCTGCGATGGAATCGTCCAATGAAAATCAATTGCTGGTCGATTTGGTGAAGAAACATTTTCCGCATTTGAAATTATTCATTCGGGCAAAAAATAGATTTGACGCTTACCATTACCTCAAGCAAGGTGAAAAAAGGGTGTACCGCGAAAGCTTTTTCACTTCGGTTCAAGTTGGCGTAGATGCCTTGGAAGCTTTGGGATTGGACCATGAAGATGCGGTGCGACAAGGACAAATATTTGCCGTGGCAGACCGAAGTTCTTTGCGAAAATTATCAGCACACACTGAGAATTTAGAAGAATACATTTCGGTTTCGAAAGAAGAATTGAAACAAGTCAACCGAAAACTCAAAGAAGGATTGGATTTGGAACATTACGACCAAAACGATAAACTAAAAAAGAAATGAAATTCGAAAAAACCTTATTGATTTTTCGGTTCAGCGCATTTGGTGATGTAGCGATGACCGTGCCTGTTTTGCGTGAATTTCTGGCGCAACATCCCGAAGTAAGGATCATCTATGTGAGCCGTAAAAAATTCCAAGATTTGTTGGAGGATTTGCCCAATTGCCAATTTTATGCAGCGGATTTGGATGGCAAACACAAAGGAATTTTGGGCTTGTTTCGTTTGGCCAAAGCTTTGAAACAATTTCATGCAGATGGCATTGCTGATTTGCACAATGTATTGCGCACAAAGATCTTGCGCTTTTTCTTATTCAACCACAAAAGTGCGGTTTTGGACAAAGGAAGAAACGAAAGAAAAGCCTTGATTCGTTCCGAAAATAAAATTAGAAAACCCATCAAACCCATGGTCGAGCGTTATGCAGATGTGTTCAGAAGTTTGGGTTTTGAATTGAATTTATCGCATCAATTGCGCCAAAATACTACCCAAAAAGAACATGCCGTTGGCATTGCGCCTTTTGCGATGTATGAAGGAAAGATGTTTCCTTTGGACAAAATGAAAGAAGTCGTTTGTTCTTTGGCTGAAAATGGATTGAAAGTGTATTTGTTTGGAGGAAAAAACGAACAAGCCCTCCTCACATCTTGGGAAGAAATGCATGAAAACATTGTTTCTGTCGCTGGGAAATTTGATTTGAAAACTGAATTGAACTTGATCAGACGATTGAAATTGATGGTTTCCATGGATTCGGCCAACATGCATTTGGCTTCATTGGTTGGGACGCGAACCATTTCGATTTGGGGAAATACGCATCCATTTACCGGTTTTTTGGGGTATGGACAAAGCATGGACGACGTGGTCCAGGATGAGCGTTTGTTGATTCGCCCCACTTCAGTGTTTGGAAAGGAGCCCAAAAATGGAGAGAAAATAGATTATTTCGAGCAAATCACTTCAGAAATGTTGCTCCAAAAAATTTATTCAGCCATTGATTGACGAATGGCAAAAAGGAAAATCTAGAAAATTTAATAAACGCTAAGAAGCTGTTTCTTGGATAGAAGATTCGGCATTGAAATCGATGGGCACAACTTTGCGTTTACTCAGCCATTTGTACAAGGTCGTTTTTGGGATGCCGTATTGTTCCATCACTTGTTTTTTGGTCATGCAATCGGTTGCAATTTGATTCAAAATAAAATCAATGATTTCTTGGGTATAAATGTTCTTTTTAAATTCTGGCAAACTGGAAGGAGAAGATTTGCCTGTTTCCTTTCTGGCCATTACAGGTGGTGCATATAAAATCAAATGTTGGGTGTAAATCCTAAAGAA
>DATJBZ010000020.1:0-33781 GCA_035515075.1 Moheibacter sp.
AAACTTTTCTTTAATATATACTGACAAAGGCATTTTACTTTCTCCAGCTTACGATTTACTGAATGTGAATTTAATTTATCCAAACGACAAAGAAGATATGGCTTTAACTTTAGGCGGGCGAAAACGAAAACTAAATCGCTCCAACTTTGACCAATTGGCCGAAAGCCTCGGACTTGCAGAAGTTGTTCGTGATAATATTTACAAAGACTTTTCAAAGCAAATTGAAAAAGTACATCATTGGATTGATATCAGTTTTTTAAGTGACGAACTTAAGGAAAAGTATAGTCAGATCTTCACAAACAAAATAAAGCAGATTGATATGTAACTTCGTTCAGTTCGGCTTTGCCTCGGGTGCAATCTGTGCTGCTATATTTTTACAACTCTAAAGCTATTGATTTTTTAAAATAAGGACGATTAAAAAAAACGGTTGCAAATGATCAATACAGAAATTATTCTCCGCACATTCTGCGGTGATTGATGCGTTTTTTCTCCGCATTGAATTAAAACCATAAAAAAAACCTACTGAATATCAGTAGGTTTAAGTCATGAATAGAATCAACCAAGATTCAAATCAGCAGAGAGGAAGGGAGCGCGAGTGCTCAATATTACTATGCTCTGAATCATGCTTAATTCTTGCAAATGTAGATTAAATACAATGATTTATAAAGTGTTATGATGTTTTTGTGTTTTATCTAATTTGATTTACTTTGGATTAATTTGCACTTAACCGTACAATTGCCGTACAAATTCTTTACATTTGTATTGCATTAATATATTATTTTCATGGCTACTGTCAATTTTCTATACCGATCTACTAAAGATAAGTCAACGCTTAATTTAAGGCTATTGTTTAGACATAAGGGTAAGGATTTCGTTTTAGGTGGCAAAACTAAATTTGAAGTTTCAAAATATTATTGGGCGAAAGAGCATTTTCAAAAGCGACCTAAGGATATTGAAATAGCAAATAAGCAAACCGAAATAAATAGCGAATTGAATAAAATTGAGAACCATATTTTAAATGCGTTCAATTCTGTTAATCCTGATGAAGTAAATAAAAAATGGCTACAACTTCAAATTGAGTTATATTATACTCCACTCCAAGAGAAGAAAGGAATACCTACCAGTCTGATTGAATACATTGATTTTTATCTTGAATACAGAAAGCACGAAATCACACCACGTACAATAACGAAGTACATTACTATAAAACATAAGCTAGAGCGAATGCAAACTAATCGCAAAAAGCCAATCCTTATAATAGATATTGACGAAAGCTTTAAAAATGAATTTGTAGCATATCAGAAAAACAATAATTACGCACAAAACACAATACAAAGAGAATTAGCATTTATAAAAACATTCTGTAAACATGCTCGATTTTTAGGACTTGAAACTAGCCCTCAACTGGATTCTCTTCGATTAGATAAAGAGAAAACAGAGAAAATATACCTAACTTTTAAAGAACTGGAAACCATAGAGAAAACGAAATTAGAACACGATTATTTAGATAACGCCCGTGATTGGTTAATTATTTCGTGTTATACAGGGCAAAGGGTTTCAGATTTTTTGAGGTTTACAAATGAAATGATACGCATTGAAAACGGCAAAAGCCTTTTGGAGTTTACGCAAAAGAAAACAGGCAAGGTTATGACCGTGCCACTTCACACTAAAGTATTACAAATACTGAAAAAGAGAAACGGCAATTTTCCCCGTTCTATTTCAGACCAACGATATAATGAGTACATAAAAGAAGTATGCCAACTGGCAGGACTTGACCAACAAACGCAAGGCGGTAAACAGGAATCCACCGAACACGGAATAAGGAAAGTATCGGGCAAATATCCTAAATGGGAACTTGTAACTTCACACATTGGCAGACGTTCGTTTGCTACTAATTTTTATGGAAGAATTCCAACCACTTATTTGATTTACATTACTGGCCATAGTAGCGAAGCAATGTTTTTAAACTACATAGGTAAGAGTAACAAAGATTTAGCAATGGAAATAAGTAACTATTTTTAAAATGAGGAGCAAATGAACAATTATTATAACGAACTTTCACAGTTAAGTATTTTAGAGCAGGAAATTAACCGATTTGCAACTTCTTTACAAAACAAAAAGGCAGGTTGCTTTACTCATAGGTTTGAAGCGTTGTTAAATGTATTGCCAAATGAATTTCGTAACCAAGTCAATTTCAGAAATAAAATACAGGACTACATTAAAAAATCTAATTACGAAAAAGATGTAAAAGATTATGTTTTGCAAGTGTTTTTATCTTTTTTTGAACCTATTGAAATTAAAGTACCAAACTCATTAAGAAATGTAGTTGAAAAGAATGAAAGCTATAATAAAGCTATGATTGAGGGATATTTGAATTTTGAGAAAGCAATGATAGAACACTACAAAGAAACATCTTATACCTCGCCTTTGTCTTTTGATGTTTATACACAAAATCACAACGATTATATTTCGGAGTTTTACCAAAAGCGTAATGAAATAGACAAACTTACATTACAGTACGAATTGGAATATTATAGACGGCTTAAAGATGTAGCAGGTTATGTATTTAACGGTATTGATTATAAAAACCCTCCTACTGATGAGGTACGGGAATTATTAGATATTGACGTTGAAATATTAAAAAACAAAAATCCCAAAAAGGTTTATGATAACTGTTTTTGGATTGTGGATTTTTTAGAACAACAGACCGCTGAAACCTTACCACTTCAACAACCCGAAACCGATAAACCCGATGAGGTTACAAAAGAATTGCACAACCATATTTTTAAAGGCAATGCGTTTGAAGTGTTTGAAAAGTATCATATCAATAAATCGTTAGCAGAAAACAGCAAGACGGATTTAAGTCTATTGTTTCAATTATTTGAAAAAGATAATCTTTTTGTTGAAACCGTTGAGCTAAAACATTACATAAAATGGTTAAACAAGACCTACGGTTATGGATTAACAACAATAAAAAGGGCAAACATAAAATCAAAGCCAAACATACAAAGAACAAACGATTACAAAGAGTATAAAAGAACGACCTTAAAACAACCTTAAAATAGGTCAAACCATACCGCACCACAGGTCGAACCCCATCAAATCTTTGCAGTATAAATTTTAAATATTGTAAAGATGACTAATTCAATTTTACTTCAAAATGTAAGCCCCGAAGCATTAACAGAGCTAATCAAAGAGGGCGTTAAAAGTCAATTAGAGGACTTTAAAAAGAACTTACAAACTCATAACCCAGATGAGTTATTGACCCGTGAAGAAACTTGTAAATTTCTTTCAATTGACAGTAGCACGCTATGGCATTGGACGAATAAAGGCAAGGTAAAAGCTTATGGAATTGGTAACCGCAGATACTACAAAAAAGCGGAATTGTTAGATGCGTTAATTCAAAAAAAATAAGGCTATGAGTACCACCAATACCCAAAGCCTTAACCCGAACAGAAACGGACAAAGCGAAGATAAGCCTTTTCAAGGACAAATGAAGAGAGTGTTTCAATCATTTTACAAGCAACCCAAATCTATGCTGATGGTATCGGTTGAAACTGGGATTTTAAGGGCGAATATTTGCCGTTACGTTGCAGAATGGGAAAAACGAAACTGCATTGAAGTAGTAAGAAAAGACATTTGCCCAATTTCAAGACATCATGTAGGATTTTATAGTACAAATCCTGAATTGTTTCAGTCGATTGTTGAACTTTCAAATACCAAATCATCATGACTGAATTGAATCCAAATTTTGATGACCTTGAAAATCTAAGCAGTCCACTTAATCAACCTGAAACTTTCTTAAATCATCTTAATGATTTGAAAGAAAAGGCGAATGAAGCTAAGCAAAACAAAGGCTTGTTTAAAGTTAAAACAGCTAACGAATGGTTGGAGCTTGCAAAAAGCACCCCTATACCCGAAATGCTATTTGGAGAATTTTGGCACGAAGGCGAAATAAGTATTTTATTTTCAGATAGTAATTTGGGAAAATCTATTTTATCCGTTCAAATCGCAGACAGCATAAGTAAAGGACAGCAAATACCAGGCTTTAAATTAGAAGCAAAGAAACAGCCAGTTTTATATTTTGATTTTGAACTTTCTGCCAAGCAATTTGAGGTAAGATATTCTGTAAAAAACGAAGCCCAAAAGATATTTGAACAGCATTACAATTTTGATGACAATTTTAAGCGGATTGAAATGAACCCCGATGCAGATATACCCACTGAAACCATCTTTGAAAATCATCTCAATCAATCATTAGAGCAAAGCATAACTGAAACAGGAGCTAAAATCTTAATCATTGACAATATTACATACCTCAAAGATGAAACAGAGCGCTCAAAAGATGCTTTACCATTAATGAAATATTTGAAAGCGTTAAAAAGCAAATACGGACTTTCAATATTAGCACTTGCGCACACCCCCAAGCGTGATTTAAGCCGGCCAATTACCCAAAATGACTTAGGAGGTAGTAAGATGTTGTACAATTTCATTGATAGTTGTTTTGCTATTGGGCAAAGTAATACGGATAAAAATTTGCGGTACATTAAACAGATTAAAGCCCGAAATACAGCAATGATTTACGATACCGAAAACGTTATGATTTGCCAAATTGATAAGCCTTACAATTTCCTTGCATTTGATTTTATTGAATTTGGAGCAGAACGACAGCATTTGAAACAAGTAACTGAAAAAGACCGTGAAAGTGTAATTGAGCAAGCTAAAGAATTAAGCCAAAAAGGATATTCACAAAGAAAAATTGCGTCAGAATTAGGGATTTCAGTAGGAGCAGTAAATAAGTATTTAAATATGTAAAAAGTGTTCACGGTGTTCACACCGTTCACGCATGAACACCGTGAACACCGTGAACACTGAACAAGAGAAGCTATGGAAAAAGAATATAGATACATATTAGAAAAAGGAAGCAAGAAAACCCATTGCCCCGAATGTGGAAAGAAAGCTTTTGTACTTTACATTGATACAGAAACAAGCGACTACTTACCCGAACAATACGGACGTTGCGACCGTGAAGGCAAATGCGGTTATCATCTTAACCCTTATTCTGATGGTTACGCAAAAATGATTTGGGAACAGGAACAAGGCAACCGTTCGGAAATTCCGATAAGTTGGAAGCCCCAACCAAAAAAGAAAACACCACGACCTGAACCCATATTTTTTGACTTTGAAACTTTCAAGCAAACATTAGAACGTGAACGATATTCAAAAAATGATTTTATTCAAAACTTATTGAAGAATGTGCCGTTTCCTTTTAATTCGGAAGATATAAGTAAAGTTATTGAAATGTACAGATTGGGAACGGTTGCAAAGGGCAACAGAACTGGAGCAATTACCTTTCCTTTTATTGATAAAAATCAAAATGTAAGAACCATTCAAGTAAAGCAATTTGATAAAAACAATAAAACAGCTGGCACAGATTTTTTGCATTCGATACTTGAAAAGCACCATACCCAAAATAATATGGCATTGCCTGAATGGTTGGAAGCATACAGTAAGAACGAAGCAAAGGTTTCCTGCTTATTTGGCGAACATCTTCTAAGTAAATACCCTGATAATCCTATTGCATTAGTTGAAGCCCCTAAAACGGCTATTTATAGCACGTTGTATTTTGGTTTTCCTGAAACATCAAATGATTTGATTTGGTTGGCAGTTTACAATAAAAGCAGTTTTTCATTTAACAAATTGAAAGTATTGAAAGGTCGTTTTGTCTATGTGTTTTCGGACTTATCAAAAGACGGCAGTACTTTCAAAGAATGGGAAACCAAAGCCAAAGACTATCAAAATGATTTGAAAGGAACTCAATTTGTGTTTTCTGATTTATTGGAAAAATTAGCGCCAAAAGAAGAGAGAGAAAAAGGCAACGACCTTGCAGATTTTCTGATCAAATTAGATTGGCGACAATTCAGAAAAAACAAGATTGAAGAAAAGCAAAATCTTAAACCAGTTCCAAGCGTTGAAAGTCCTATAAGTAAAATATCGATCAAGCCTTTGAATGAAGCAAAACCTTTAGTCAATGATAAAGAAGAAGATTTTGAAGAAATTGAGAACTGGGATGATGAAATTAAAAGCCTGAAAATATATTTTAAACAAAGACAAATACCTATTGATGAAATTCAATTAAACAATGAAAAAATAATTGATGCAAGTAAATTCTTTAATTCACATCTAAAGATAGTTGTTGCGAATAACGGAAACAAAACCTTTAAACCTTATTTGCAAAGGTTATTATCATTCAAAACAGAACTTCAACAAAATATTAACCATTAAATAAATAGTAAAGAAATGGAAAAGAGAAATAAAAATGGAACATTAAAAAAGGGAATGGTTTTAAATCCGAAAGGCAGACCCAAAGGAGCGTTAAACAAAAGCACGTCCGAAATGAAAGAAAACATCAAAGCAATTTTAGAAAGCGAATTTGAAAAAATAGACGACCACTTAGCTAAACTTGAACCTAAGGAGCGTTTAGATTTTATTATAAAATTATTGCCTTATGTAGTTCCTAAGCAAACGGAGATTATAGCAGATGACAAACCTTTGGTTGTTCAACAAATTACTGGAATGATTATAACTTAAAATAAAACAAAAAATCACTAAAAACAAACAGCAAATAAAAAGCTGACTTACAATTATTTACTTACTTTATTAGGGATTAATTCCTTATATTTACTTAATACAAAATAATACTATTATGCAAAAGAAAATTTTAGCAAACTTTGAAAGTTATCGTTTTAAAGATGAAATAAAAACGATAGAAAGAACAGCAACAACAGGAAACGAATTATTGGATAGTTTATTTATTTCATTACCAATAAAACCACAAAATGATGAAGATTTAAAAAGCCTGATCAAGTCGAAAAATTTAAAACCATATTTTCCACAACCTCACAAAGAAGCAGAATTTGAGTTTAATTTAAGCGCAACCAGTAATACCAAGAAATTTGAGAAAGCAGAAGCTTTAATAAATCAACTGAATGCAATCACACTAAACGCACAATTTGAATTAAAAAATTTGAAGTTTGTCGCTTCATTGGAACTGGAGGAAAGGATAAGAGAAAAACATAGTATGTTTTTGGAAACACCTGAACAATTGGAGTTTTACAAAAAAACGCAGAAATTAGCGAGTTTGTTGAATGAGATAACCGCAGATGGGAAAAAAAATATATTTAGAACAAGTGCGCACTCTGTAAATTTAGATTTAAATCTTTTCAAAACTAATCATGATGAATTTCCAAAATTCATTGCCGATCCTTTAAAAGTTCTTTATGCACATAGAAAAATATAAATAGTTTTTGGTTTATTAAAGGGTATTATTCCAAATGGATTAATGCCCTTTTTTTATGTGAATTCATCTCAAATAAAAACAACCGTACATTAATCGTACAAATCATATCAAAAAGAAAACGCAACCACTTGCTACTTAAGTGTTTGCGTTTTCTTAATGCAGAGAGGAAGGGATTCGAACCCTCGATACAGTTGCCCGTATACTTGCTTTCCAAGCAAGCGCCTTCAGCCGCTCGGCCACCTCTCTAATTAAGGACTGCAAATCTAAATGTTTTTTTCGTATTTACAGCCTATTTGATGAATATTATTACCATCTCAACAAAACGCTTCCCCAAGTAAATCCACTGCCAAATGCAGTCATACAAATCAAATCGCCTTTTTCAAATCTGCCTTGTTGATAAGCCTCGCTCAAAGCAATCGGAATCGAAGCTGCCGTTGTATTGCCGTACTGTTGAATGTTATTGAATACTTGCTCATCACGCAAACCCAATTGTCGTTGAACGAACTGACTGATGCGTAAATTCGCTTGATGGGGAATGAACAATTTTAAATCTTCGATCTTTTCTCCTGACTTTTCAAAAGCTTCTTGGATCGATTCTGGAAAACGTGTTACTGCATGCTTGAACACAAAATTCCCATTCATGTGTGGATAAATCTGCGCTTCTGTGATCTCATTTCCTTCTTGGATCAATTCATCCGACCAACCATATTTACTGCCTGGAAAAAGTACCGCCAACTCTTCGGCATGTTCTCCTTCGCTGTGCATATTGGTCGTTATAATTCCTCGATTTTCCTCCTCCGTAGCTGAAACCACCACCGCTCCTGCCCCATCACCAAATATCACTGAAACACCTCTGCCGCGCGTGCTCATGTCCAATCCAAACGAATGGTTTTCTGCACCCACCACCAACACATTTTCATACATGCCTGATCGAATGTAAGCATCTGCCGTAGCCAAAGCATACACAAATCCTGAACATTGGTTGCGAATATCCAATGCTCCGATGGTGTCACAACCTAAATTCTTTTGAAGTTGAACGCCACAACCCGGAAAAAAATAATCGGGACTCAAAGTTGCAAAAATGATGAAATCAATGTCTTTAGCTGTTAAACCTGCATTCTCAATCGCTTTTTCCGCTGCTTTCGTGCCTAAATCAGAAGTAGTTACGCCAGAATGCTTACCCAAATGTCGACGTTCTTTGATACCTGTTCTTTCTTGAATCCATTGATCATTGGTTTCCATCACCTGTGCCAAATCATCATTGGTCACTCTATTTTCAGGAACATAATGTCCCACGCCTTTTATAATTGATCTTTTCATTTCTCTTTCATTTAAACTGCTAATTTAAAAAAAAATATCGCGTTAAAATAGCCAATTGATTTTCACGCTTAACAATTCTATACAAAACAAAAAACCTCACAATGAATCAATTGCGAGGTCTTTGTTGCGTTAATTTCAACTTATTCTTTGATGCGTTCCATATAAGAACCATCTTCTGTATTGATCTTCACTTTATCTCCTTCGTTGATGAACAAAGGCACGCGAATCTCCGCGCCTGTTTCAGTCGTCGCTGGTTTCATCGCGTTGGTCGCCGTATCACCTTTCAATCCTGGTTCAGTGTAAGTCACTTCCATGATCACAAATTGAGGCAAATCAGCTGACAAAGGCGTTTCATCTTCTGCTCTGAACAGAATCGTCACCTCATCGCCTGCTTTCATAAATTGCGCATTTTCAATCATGTTTTTGTTCAAATAAACTTGGGTAAAGTCATCATTGTTCATGAAATGAAAACCGTTGTCATCCTCATACAAGTATTGGTATTTTCTGGTTTCTACACGAACTTCATCGATTCGGTGTCCAGCAGAAAATGTATTTTCCAAAACTTTGCCATTGGAAACGCTCTTCAATTTGGTTCTAACAAATGCAGGACCTTTCCCTGGTTTAACATGTTGAAAATCTACGATTTTCCAAGTATCATTGTTCCAATTGATACACAATCCTTTTCTAATATCTGCGGTTGTTGCCATAGCTATATTTTATATTTTATTCGTTCCCTCTCGTTGCATATCCCTTCAAAATTCCTCTTGGACTGTCTTCCAAAAATTCAAGGATCAAATCACGTTCAGGGCTTGATTCAAATTCTGATTTGATGATTTCTAACGCTTGGGTAACGTTTTTACTTTTTTGAAATAAAATGCGGTAAATGTTCTGAATTTCGGTCACTTTTTCATTGGAAAATCCACGGCGAACCAATCCTACTGAATTGACACCAGCATAGGTCAATGGATTTCGCGCTGCTTTCACATAAGGCGGAATGTCTTTGCGAACATGTGCGCCTCCTGCGATAAATGCATGCTCGCCAATTTTGGTGAATTGATGCACTGCGCTCATTCCTCCCAAAAATGCATGATTTCCTATCTCAATGTGTCCTGCCAAACCAACACCATTCACCAAAATCACATGGTCGCCCACTATGCAGTCGTGTGCAATGTGCGCCGTTGCCATGATCAAACAATGATCGCCTATTTTGGTGTATCCTAAGGCATTGGTCCCTTTGTTGACCGTGACACATTCTCTGATCACTGTGTGGTCGCCAATATAAGTCAAGGTTTTTTCGCCTTCGTATTTTAAGTCCTGTGGCTCAGCTGAAATTACAGTGCCTGGGAAAATTTTACAATGCTTGCCAATTCTGGCGCCTTCCATAATGGTTACATTCGGACCGATCCAAGTACCTTCACCGATTTCGACATCTTGATAAATCGTCGAAAAAGGTTCTATAATGGCTCCTTCTGCAATTTTTGCATCAGGATGTATGTATGCCAAGGGTTGATTCATGGGCTTCAAATTAAATTTTATCTTTGGTTACCAACGCCATCATTTCTGCCTCTACAGCAATGGTATCATTTACATAACCGTAACCTTGCATATGCACGATGCCTCTTCTAATCGGTTGCAATAAATCTACTTTCAAAATCAAAGTGTCGCCTGGAATCACTTTTCGTTTGAATTTCACATTTTCAATTTTCATGAAATAGGTCGAATAATCCTTCGGATCATCAATTTCACCCAAAACCAAAATTCCGCCCAACTGCGCCATGGCTTCTACTTGTAAAACACCTGGCATGACAGGCTCTTGTGGAAAATGTCCCACAAAAAACGGTTCGTTCATCGTGACATTCTTCACGCCTACCAAAGTAGTTTCTGAACGCTCAATCACCTTGTCCAACAACAAAAATGGTGGACGATGCGGCAATATTTTCATGATATCATTGATATCGTACACCGGTTTTTTGGTCAAGTCAAATTCCGGTACATTTTTTCTTTTTGCGATAGCGATTTGTTTGCTTAATTTTTTAGCGAAATTCGTATTGATTTGATGACCGGGTTTGTTGGCGATGATTTTCGCTTTCAATTTTGTCCCAATCAAAGCCAAATCCCCAACAACGTCCAACAATTTATGGCGCGCTGCTTCATTGGGATAATGCAAAGTAATGTTGTCCAACACACCATTGGGCTGAATGGACACATCATCTTTTTTGAATGCTTTGATCAATTTCTCTTTGGTTTCTGGTGTAATTTCTTTGTCCACATAGACAATCGCATTGCCCAAATCTCCTCCTTTGATCAAGCCGGCATCCAATAAATATTCGATTTCATGCAAAAAACTAAAGGTTCTTGCATTGGAAATTTCATGCTTAAATTCTGAAATGTGTTTGATGGAAGCGTTTTGAGTTCCCAAAACTTTGGTCCCAAAATCCACCATGGCGGTCACTTGGTAGTGATCCGAAGGAATGGCTGTGATTTCAGAGCCCGTTTCAGGATCGGTATAAGTGACGATGTCTTTGACAACATAATATTCTCTGTCTTCCTCTTGCTCTTCAATGCCTGCTTTTTCAATGGCTTCAATGAAAAACTTGGAAGAACCATCCAAAATAGGCACTTCTGAATTGTTGATCTCGATGTAGGCATTGTCCAAATCCATTCCCGTCAAAGCGGCCAACAAATGTTCTGTTGTATGAATTTTCACGCCTTTTTTCTCGATGGTTGTTCCTCTTTCCGTACTCGTAACATAATTCGCATCTGCTTCTACATGAGGCATACCTTCCAAATCGGTACGAATGAATACAAATCCAGTATTGGCTGGTGCTGGCTTTAACTTCATGGTCACTTCTTTCCCCGTATGAAGCCCCACACCATGCAAAGTGTATTCACTGGCTAAAGTTTTTTGTTTATCAGACATTAATCTTTGATTGTTTGTTGCTTAATTTCTTTTTCTAATTCTTCAATTTTTTTGACGATGTTCGGAAAATTACGGAAATATACATAAGATTTTCTAAAGTCCGTTGCATCCATTGCAGGCGAACCGTACATTTTCCCACCATCAACGACATCATTGTTCACACCACTTTGTGCTTGAATCTGAACATGATCGCCTATTTTTAAATGACCGACGATCCCCACTTGACCTCCAATGATGCAGTTTTTCCCAATTTTGGTCGAACCTGCCACACCAGATTGTGAGGCGATCACTGTATTTTCATTGATTTCAACATTGTGTGCAATTTGAATTTGGTTGTCCAATTTCACGCCAGAACGAATGATGGTTGAACCCAAAGTCGCCCGATCAATCGTACAGGATGCACCGATTTCGACATGGTCCTCAATGATGACATTGCCTATTTGAGGCACTTTTTCCATTCGTCCATCCGCCGTTGGCGCAAATCCAAAACCATCCGCACCAATGACTGTATTGGCATGAATGATGCAGTTTTCACCAATATTGGTATCCGGATACAAACGAACACCTGTGTGAATCACTGTTCCTTTTCCGATGTTGACATTTTCTCCAATGTGCACATTGGAATGGACCATCACCTCATCAGCGATTTTGCTTCCTTCTCCAATGCTGACAAAACTCCCAATGAAGAGATTTTCTCCCAACTGAACGCTTTCGTGAATGTCTACATTTTGAGAAATTCCCGTTTTTTTGCCTTTCAAATGATTGGCATAATTCAACAATTTGGTGAATGCTTGGTACGCATCTTTCACATAAATCAAGGTAGATTCCACTTCCTTTTTGGGCGTGAAACTCTCCGAGACAATCACAATTGACGCTTTGGTACTATACAAATAAGGTTCATATTTCAAATTGGATAAAAATGAAATCGATCCAGATTCTCCTTCTTCAATTTTAGAAAGTGTCCCCACAGTCACTTCAGCATTTCCTTCTATTCTTCCTTCTAATACGGAAGCGATTTCTACTGCACTAAATTCCATAGTATGCAAAAGTATTAATTTTGCTCATATATCATGAGCTTATCCTAAGTTTTTGTTAACATCTAAATAACACAGATGGTATTTTTCAATCGAATTTAGCAAATGATGGGACAATATCTGCAAAGGCGAAGCAGAAATTTCTTGTATTTTTTTGCTTTTATCCAATATATAAATCGGCCCATGGTCCTTGTCATACGGTGTGATTTTTATTTTGGATTGATGAACAAAATAACTGACATCCTCCACTTCCATGAATTCAGCAATTTCTCGCTTCAATTTGTCCACAGTTTGATCGTCCACTTTTTGATTGAAAATTTTGGAAATGGGCAATTGTCGATTGACCAAAGATTTCGATAAATAGGACAAAATCTTGTCTTCGTGGTATTGCCAAGCTTTCAAAGAAATCCAAACATCACTGTCATCCAAACGTGTGAACTGTTGCAAACGCTCCGTCAAATCATCGTTTTCGTTTTTTTGTAAAAAATATTGCAAAGCTTCCGTCGCAAACACATCCACATTTTTTGCACTCAGTTCTTTCGCCCTTCTCAAAGCTTGGGTGACCAAAACTTCTGCTGTGAATGAGGATTTGTGACTGTACACTTGCCAATACATGAACATTCTCGCTGCCAAATATTTTTCGACCGAATAAATTCCTTTCGAATCCACCACCAATTCATCATTGAAAACATTTAAAGTTGAAATAATTCGTTCTGGATTGATGTTGCCTTCGACAACACCCGTAAAAAAACTATCTCTTTTCAAATAATCCATGCGGTCCATGTCCAATTGGCTGGAAACCAATTGCGTCAAAAATTTCCGTGGATATTCGCCCTTGAAAATTTGAATCGCCAAATCCAACTGACCCGAAAATTCTTCATTCAACAATTCCATCAAATGCAAAGATATTTTTTCATGCACCCAATCTTCCATGATAGCATATTCCAAAGCATGCGAAAATGGACCATGGCCAATGTCATGCAATAAAATCGCACACAAAACGCCGTTTTCTTCCTCTTTTGATATATTTATCTCTTTCAAACGCAAAGTTTCTATCGCCTTTTGCGTCAAATGCATTGCACCTAAGGCATGATGAAAACGAGAATGACGCGCACCCGGATAAACCAATTCCGTCAAACCGGTTTGGCATATTCTTCGCAATCGTTGAAAATAAGGATGCTGAATGATATCGAAAATTAATTCGCTGGGTATGCTAATAAATCCATGCACTGGATCGTTAAATACCTTGAGTTTGTTCACATACTCCAAAATCAGTAATTTACACAAAATTCGTGCACAAAATTAAGCAAAAAACCACACTTATGGCGATAAAAATATTATGGATCGATGATGAAATTGAGTTATTAAAAGCTCATGCACTATTTTTAGAAAAAAAAGGCTACACCACACAAATGATCAACAATGCAACAGATGCCTTGGAAATCATTCCCCACGAAAATTTCTCTGCCATTTTAATCGATGAGAACATGCCCGGCATGGGCGGTTTAGAAGCTTTGCAAAAAATCAAAGAAATCAAACCTCAATTGCCGATTGTGATGATCACCAAAAGTGAAGAAGAGCACATCATGGAAGAAGCCATCGGTGCGCACATCGCGGATTATTTGATCAAACCAGTCAATCCCAACCAAATTTTAATGAGCTTGAAAAAGATTTTGGATGGCAACAAAATCATCACAGAAAAAGCTGTAGTCAACTACCAACAAGAGTTTCGGATTATCGCCATGGACATCATGAACGCACGTGATTTCATCGATTGGCAAGACATTTATAAAAAATTGGTGTTTTGGGAATTGGAATTGGAAAACATCCAAGATGCTGAAATGGTCAAAATTTTGGAAAACCAAAAACAAGATGCCAATGCTTCTTTCTTTAAATTCATTGAAAGAAATTATTTGGACTGGATGGGCAACAACGAAAAACCTGTGCTTTCCAATATGGTGTTCAAGGATTGGGTGCGTCCGCATTTGAGCAAAGACAAAAACACTTTGCTGATCATGATCGATAATTTAAGGTACGATCAATGGAAAACCATCGAACCACTTTTCTCTCAATTTTACCATGTGGAAAAAGAAGAAATGTATTACAGCATTTTGCCATCAGCTACACAGTACGCAAGAAATGCTTTTTTTTCAGGTCTAATGCCTGCGGAAATTGAGAGACGCTATCCCAACGAATGGAAAAACGACAACGACGAAGGCAACAAAAATCAATTTGAAAAAGAATTTTTGGCCGATCAAATGAAACGATTGGGCTTGGCGGATTTGAGTTTACAATACTATAAAATCCTGAACTCTGATTTTGAAAAGAAAATTCTGGATGATTTCAACCATTACCGAAACAAAAACCTAACGGTCATTGTCTACAACTTTATCGACATTCTTTCCCATGCCAAAACTGACAATCGAATTGTGAGTCAATTGATCCGAGATGACAAAACCTACCGATCGATGACCAAAAACTGGTTTGCCAATTCCTATTTGTTGCAAATCGTCAAAAAAGCACAAGAAGAAGGCATGAAAGTGCTATTGACCACCGACCATGGAACCATTTTCGTGCGCAAGCCTTCTCAAGTCGTGGGCGACAGAGAAACCAGCACCAACATTCGTTACAAAATGGGCCGAAAATTAATTTATGATGAAAACGATGTTTTTGTGATTGACCGTGCTGAAGATTTTCATTTGCCGAGAGTGAATGTCAGTTCAAAATACATTTTTGCCAAAGAGGATTTGTTTTTGGCCTTTCCAAAAAATTACAACCAATATGTGAATTATTACAAAGAAACCTATCAACATGGTGGCATTTCAATGGAAGAAATGATCATTCCTTTTGTAACTTTGAACCCAAAATAAAGGATCATTCTTTGGTAATCAAATCTACATGAAAAAAACCATTCAAAGCTTGGATGAATTAGCGGTTTTGGCACAAGAAATCGCTTCGAAACTCCAATTCAACATCGTTTTGTTCGAAGGCAATTTGGGCGCTGGAAAAACAACTTTGATCAAATTATTGGCCCAAGCATTGGGCAGTCAAGATGTTGTCAGCAGTCCAACTTTCTCTATTGTTAACGAATACAGCATTCCCAACGGAAAAATCTTTCATTTCGATTTGTACCGCATTGAATCCGAAGAAGAAGCCTTGAATTTTGGTGTAGAAGAATATTTGGATTCGGGCGACTATTGTTTCATCGAATGGCCAGACACCATCCACAACTTATTGCCAGAGGATTTTCATCGCATTGAAATAAATGCAACCGCCGAAAAAAGAACCATTATTTTTACTTAATTTTAGGGCATGGGAAATCGTGGAATTTATACGCCTTTTTCAACCCAAGAATTGATCCCCAAGGAAGAAAGATTGGAAGTGAAATTACGACAAGGCAGCTTGAGCATTGGGATACCAAAAGAACTCAATCACCAAGAAAAAAGATTGAGTTTGTCACCCGATGCCGTTCAAGTCTTGGTGGCCAATGGCCATGAAATCACCCTAGAAACGGGCGCAGGTTTGGATGCGAATTACACCGACCAAGAATATTCGGAAGCCGGTGCAACCATTGCTTACAACGCGCAACAGGTTTTCTCCAAACCTATTTTGTTAAAAGTAAGTCCATTGACTGAAAAAGAAATCGATTTTTTGACACCCAATGCGATTGTCCTTTCTACGGTTCAAATCAACACCCAAACCAAAACTTATTTTGAAAAATTGGCCGCCAAAAAAATCACAGCGATTGGTTTTGAATTCATCAAAGACAGCCACGGACATTTGGCCTTGGTTCGTTTGTTGAGTGAAATTGCAGGCACGACTTCAGTTCTATTGGCGGGTGAATTGATGGCGAATACCAACGGTGGAAATGGCATTTTGATGGGCGGCATTGCAGGTGTTCGGCCAACCGAATTGGTGATTTTAGGTGCTGGAACTGTGGGCGAATACGCTTCCAAAGCCGCTTTAGGGTTGGGCGCCAACATCCGGGTTTTTGACGAATCACTGACCCGACTGCGTAGATTGCAAAGCAGCTTGGGCATCCGTGTTTCTACCTCCATGCTCGATCCGAAAGAATTGGGTAAATCGCTGAAAAGGTGTGACATTGCCATTGGTGCTTTGAGAGGCGACAGCCGAACGCCTTGTGTGGTCACCGAAAAAATGGTGCAACACATGAAACCTGGCGCAGTGATCATCGACCTGAGCATTGACAATGGCGGTTGTTTTGAAACTTCAGAAATTACGACCCACGACCAACCCACTTTCATCAAACACGGCGTGATCCATTATGCTGTGCCCAACATCACTTCAAGGGTAGCACGAACGACAACCAAAGCTTTGAGCAATTTCTTTTTGCCCTATCTGTTGTCCATCGCTAAAGAAGGTGGTTTTGAACAAGTCGTCAAAAATGACCGCGGTTTGCGTGCTGGCGTTTATTTGTTTCATGGACTCAACACCAACCAAAAAATCAGCGATTGGTTTGATTTGCCTTTCCATGATATCAATTTATTAATCGTATAATTGCCGAAAATTACAATTCGGATTTTAAATATATTTCAATGAATTTTGCAAGAAGACTTCGTTTTTATTTGATTGGTGTTTCCATAGGTGTGGTCGTGGTTTTGCTCCTTTTTGGACCAAGAGCATTACAATGCTCCTATTTTCCTAACTCTAGGGCTTTGGAAGAGGCCAAAATTTATCCGATGAATTACGGAGAAGGTGTATTGGATTTTATGCAAACGGAAGGCATCGATTCCGTTTATTTGTACAACAAAATCTTTAAGAAAAGCACCATCACCAATTTTGGTACCGATGAAGTGCGCGCTACGCCTTGTCGTTTGTACCGTGCGGCTTTCCGAGAAGAACAATCTTATGATTTCGTGTTTGAAATCTGTAAAAAAGAAACCTTTTTGATCGAATTAAAAAAGGCAGAATAACGAATCATTCTGCCTTTTAATCATCTCATTGAGAACATTATCTTTTTGAAATGTCCACATAATCTCTTTTGGGTTCTCCCGTATAAACTTGTCTTGGACGACCGATTGGTTCGTTGTTGACACGCATTTCAATCCACTGGGCAATCCAACCTGGCAAACGTCCTACTGCAAACATTACCGTAAACATTTCTGTTGGAATACCGAATGCACGGTAAATTAAACCAGAATAGAAATCTACGTTGGGATACAATTTTCTTTCGATGAAGTACTCATCTTCCAAAGCCGCTTGTTCCAATTTTTTGGCAATTTCCAATGATTCATCTTGGATGCCTAATTTCTCCAACACCTGATCTGCAGCTGTTTTGATGATTCTAGCTCTTGGGTCAAAGTTTTTGTACACACGGTGTCCGAAGCCCATCAAACGGAACGGATCGTTTTTGTCTTTGGCTTTGTCAATCCATTTTTGAACATCTCCACCATCGGCTTTGATTTGATCCAACATTTCTACAACGGCTTGGTTGGCTCCTCCATGAAGTGGCCCCCAAAGTGCAGAAATTCCAGCAGAAATCGAAGCAAACAATCCTGTGTGCGCTGATCCTACCAAACGAACGGTTGAAGTCGAACAGTTTTGCTCGTGGTCTGCATGAAGAATCAATAATTTATCCAAGGCATTGATGATCACAGGGTCCATTTCCAATTCTTGGTTGGGCTTTTTGAACATCAATTGATAAAAATTCTCTACATAATTCAATTTGCTGTCCGAATAATTCAAAGGCATTCCTTTGGCTTTTTTCAACGTCCATGAAGCCAAAACCGCAAATTTCCCAATCAAAGTCACCGCAGCACGGTACATGTCTTGTTCGTTTTTTACATCAACTGCTTTTGGATTGAAAGCCGTCAAAGCACTGGTCAAAGTCGACAAAACACCCATCGGATGTGCGGTGCTTGGAAAAGCGGACAATATTTTGGTGATGTCCTCAGAAACCATGTCGTTTTCTTTGATGTCGTTGCTGAATTGCTCAAACTCAGGAACGTTAGGCAAATGACCTTTTAACAAAAGGTACATGACTTCAACGAAATTGGATTTTTCTGCCAATTGTTCGATCGGATAGCCACGGTACATCAATACACCTTTCTCTCCATCTAAAAAAGTAATTTCACTGGTACAAGATCCGGTATTTTTATAGCCTGGATCCAAGGTAATGATTCCATCTGTTTGGGAACGAAAGGTAGAAAAGTCGACATATTTCTCGTCCATGCTCCCTTTTCCTACTTCAAACTCAACTGCTGAGTCTTTATAAATAAATTTTGCTTTATCTGACATTTTGGATAATAGTTTTTAGCAATATACAAAAATCTCTTTTTGGTTCAATATGACTTTTGTCAATTTTTTTTGATAATTTTTACAACTTAATTTTGAAAGCGGAAAGTCCTGGATAAACGGCTGTTTCACCCAATAATTCTTCGATTCGAAGCAATTGGTTGTATTTCGCCATCCGGTCAGAACGCGAAGCAGAACCCGTTTTAATTTGACCGGTGTTCAATGCTACGGCCAAATCCGCAATCGTGTTGTCTTCTGTCTCTCCAGAACGGTGCGACATCACAGTGGTGTAGGCTGCGTTTTGCGCCATTTGAACGGCATCAATCGCTTCTGTCAGCGTACCTATTTGGTTCACTTTGACCAAAATCGAGTTGGCTGTTTTTTCGTCAATCGCTTTTTTCAACATTTTCACATTGGTCACCAACAAATCATCGCCCACCAATTGAACACGGTCACCGATCGCATCGGTCAACATCTTCCAACCTTCCCAATCGTTTTCGTCCATGCCGTCTTCAATAGAAATGATCGGATATTTCTCGGTCAATTCTTTCAAATAAGCGACTTGTTGTTCGCGGTTTCTCACGGCGCCATTTTCTCCTTCAAAAATCGAATAATCGTATTGTCCATCCTTGTAAAATTCAGCTGCAGCGCAATCCAATCCGATCAAAATATCATCTCCTGCTTTGTAACCTGCATTTTCAATGGCTTTGACCACCGTATCCAAGGCGTCTTCCGTTCCTTCAAAGTTGGGTGCAAATCCACCTTCATCCCCAACGGCTGTGGATAAACCTCTTTCGTGCAATATATTTTTTAAATGATGGAAAATCTCAGTTCCTTTCTGCAAAGCATGTGAAAAAGAATCGGCTTTCACTGGCAAAATCATGAATTCTTGGAAAGCAATCGGCGCATCAGAATGTGAACCACCATTGATGATGTTCATCATCGGAACGGGCAAAACTTTGGCGTTGGTTCCACCGATGTAACGAAACAACGGCATGCCCAATTCGCTTGCCGCAGCATGTGCGACCGCTAAGGAAACGCCTAAAATCGCATTGGCTCCTAAATTGGATTTATTTTCTGTGCCATCAATTTCAATCAATACTTGGTCAATCAAGGCTTGTTCAAACACATTGTAACCGATCAATTCTTCGGCAATTTTCTCATTGACATTGTTGACCGCTTGCAAAACTCCTTTTCCTAAATAGGCCGTTCCACCATCTCTCAATTCTACCGCTTCGTGTTCACCAGTCGATGCGCCAGAAGGCACGGCAGCTCTCCCTATGTAACCCGCATCGGTGATGACATCAACTTCAACGGTTGGATTTCCTCTTGAATCTAAAATTTGTCTTGCAAAGATCTCAGTTATAATGCTCATTTTGTGTGATTTTTTAAAGAGTCAAATGTACGCAAAATGTTGAAGGCTAAACCTGATAGTTGTCAAAAATTGTTATAGGCAAAAGCTATTCATTGAATTCAAAAATCATTTGCTGAAAAACCATTGATTAATTAAAAAAAATCCATGAAGGACTTTCATGGATTTTGATCAGTTATTTCGATCGAGTTTCAATTTTTAAAGTTTATTTATTTTTTGTAGCTTGATAAGCTATCAATGATTAGGTCAATTTCCCTTTCCCAAAGCACCAAATTATACGCTCTAATTTTCTCTTCACCAACATTTTTATCAACCCATTCATTTCTTTCATCGTATGTGTATTCTCTCCAATTTTCTGGTAGTTCAAGACCCAATGTTTCTTTGACATATTCTATTGGTTGGGTGTGAATAACTTCATCAGCCCCAACATAAGCCCACATATTTTTATCTCTCATTGTGATAATTTCAATGTTGGTAGCACCATAAGGTTTTCTTGGCGCACCCCAAGGTGAAGATTTTTTTGACAATTCACCCGTATCGGTATTGATGTAGATGGTATAACTTTCGTGGTAATCGAACCAGCACTTGTCGTAATTTTCTAATAGGTATTCTCTAATTTCAGTCCGGTATCTGTCTACCCAATGTTGATTTTCGTTTGTCGTTTTCATATTTTTTAGTTTTAAATGATTCTCTCTGATCGCAACTACAAAGCTATAATTTCACATCGCCAAAGGATGTCGGAGA
This sequence comes from Moheibacter sp., assembly GCA_035515075.1. Classification (GTDB taxonomy): domain Bacteria; phylum Bacteroidota; class Bacteroidia; order Flavobacteriales; family Weeksellaceae; genus Moheibacter. The sequence continues at coordinate 20,946 of DATJBZ010000020.1, forward strand.
GAATTATTTCATTAAAAAAACACAAACAAAATCAGCTATACTGATAAGTCCCCCAATAGCACGGATTTAACTTCGTTCAGTCCGGCTTTACCTCGGGTGCAATCCGTGAACTTCTCAATACTTCTCATCTTTTATTTTCATACACTTAGCCCATAAAAACAACTTCTATAGTTAAGTCATTGCCCAAATCGGCATAATTTCTAGCAGAGCTAAAATAGTAACTTTCGGGTTCAGTAACAATTTTCCCTCAATTTCAATCTTGGTACAATGCCAAACTTTGTCGGAGCAAGTCGATGATTTGATTCCGGACAAACAAAGGTTCCAAGACTTCTACTTGGTTGCCCATTTTGAGCAATTGCATGTTCAATTCATGGTTGGGGATCAAAAACAATTTCAGTTGCACCCGACCATCGAGCAAGGTTTTCTCATGTTCTTGGCTGAAATGTAAGGGCAAGGTTTTCAAATATTTATATTGCTCGGCACTGACGACAATCCGAACGGTTTCTGCTTTTTCAGCGGCATTGTAATTCAAACCAATGATGCGGTCAAACTTTTTGAGTTGCTCTTCAAATGCCAAAGGATCCAAGGAAGAAATGCCCAAGATTTTCAATTGTGAAATCCGAGACAAACCAAAAGTTTTGAAATGTGATTCGCCTTTTGGCACACCCACCACATACCAACGCCGCCCGTATTCGCGTAGTTGCAAGGGAACAATTTGATACGGTGTCAAGGTGTTTTTCTGAAAATTCTCATGGACAAACCCAATTTCCCTGTGGCTTCTCAACGCCATCAAAATGGACTGAATGTGTATCGAACCTGCATAGTCAGCGTTGTCTTCTGGTTTGATGCGTTCTTTCAAATCCTCAAAATCTTTCAAAGTTTCTCTGAAAAATTCGCCCATGAAGATGTGCCCCGAAAATTTCAAAAAATCATACACTTGTTCTTGGTTATCCGCTGCAATGAAATAACCTTTTTGTTGTCGATCATACGAAACAAACACCCCAAAATCCGTTGCCAAACTGCTCAAATCACGCTCCAAAGTTCGAGCAGTGATTTTGATGTCATGGTCTTCTTCCATGCGATCGATCAAGCTTTGTTTGGAAATATAAGGAATTCGCTCGACCAACTGAATGATGATTTCCCAACGTTTGATCTGTGTATATTTCGCCATAATTTTGACTTATTTTTAAGTTTCCAAAAAGCTAAAATACTCTATATATCTTCTTTATTCTTTTATATTTATGAAATAATTTCCTATCAAATTCCCCGCCTGTTGATTCATCAATTTATTAATTTCTTTTTGTTCGTTTTTTTCCAATTCGTTATACATTTCTTCATGTATTTTGAGAAAATCCTCTAAAATATCTTTGTTAAACAATCCCAATATTTTCCCATAATGCTTCTTCGAATGAACTTCTCCTATCTTGCTCAACACATTGTTTAAACGATTTTCAGAAATGAATTTCAATATTTCTTTGCATAAAAACTGAACATTTTCACTCCATTCTTCTTTCATTATTTTTTTAATCAGGTGATCATCAATATGACGGTTATTTTCTCTCCATTTTTCATTTTTATTTTTAATTAACACACGAGAACCCGAGGTCAAGAACAATGATTTTATAGGTCGAATGACTACACCTTCACAAACATTCCCATTCAATTCAGGCAAACCAATCATTTTCGGCAAAGTAGTTTTAAAGTTATTGGGATAATTTAAACATTCTTTTAAGTTGCCTTTATAAAGTGTTTTTGCATAAATAAATCCATGTTTTTCAAAAAGTTGATTCGTCTTTGGTACTTCTAAAAAAGTTTTTCCATTAATCAATAAATCAAAAGCATAAAAATCAATATGCGAATGATAATAAATCCCGTGTTGAATAAGCGAAATTTCCTTCTCAACTTTCACCTCTGGATGTGGATAGCCACCGCCAAAAATTTCACCAAAAATTATCAAGCTTTTTAAATCAACAGTTCTTGAAATTTCATCAAATAAATTTATTACTTTTTCTTCATATCGTCTTTTGACAATGTTAGAATTATAAAAATTTTCGTTTTCAAGAATTAAGCCTGTCCTTTTTGCTGTTAAAACTTCTTTTCCATTGGTTATAAAACTAAAATTAGCGCCATGAACTTTTTCTTGAACTATATAATCAACATCAGCCAACCCTTGCATAAAAATGGATTGAACAAATTTTTCATCGTAAGAATTCTCTATGGAATTGTATTTTTCAAATTGCATCACAATTGATTTTATCATTTTCTTTTTATAATTAATTCATTCCAGGGAAAGAATCAACGACTTTTACTTTTAAATCCTGAAAGGAGTCAACAACTTTTACCTTAAAATCAGGAAAAGAATCCACTTTTCTCCATTTTCCACATTCATTAGGAAAAGAGTCTACAAATTTCACTTTTATATCGGGAAACGAATCCACATATTTAATGGTAAAATCAGGAAATGAATCTACAAATTTCACATTCCCATACAATAGAATGTCTTTATAAGCACACTCCCCATTAGCCAAAACTTGCAATAAGTTTTTCTGATCTTCTTTAGAAAGTTGAGCAAATTTTGATGCATTTTCTAAGGTTTCATTTTCTATAACTTGGAATTCAAAAGGTGCGGAAAATCGAAAAAACAGATAAATAAATAAGATAAAAGATTTTGTTAGCATAGTATTTTCATTAAAATTCAAACATGGATTGACCTATGAAATTATGAATTATTCAACAAAGAAAAAGCACCACTCCGCCAAAAGATGTCGAAGTCGTGCTTTTTTATTATTTTTTGGACCATTCTAAAATAATGGTCAGGGTATTTTATTCAATTTATTTGTATTCTTTCCAATGAGGAATGATCACGGTCAATCCATAACCTACAAAGAAAAATAAGGCAAACAAGGAATACAAAGTGCCATCAGGCATGAATTCCGGTTGAATGACAATCGTCAAAAACAAACCAGCAATCGTCATGTACACCCCGATTTTTCGGTAAAAATAAGTCAAAACCAAACCGATCAAACTCACCAATCCCAAAGCCAATGAAACGCCAGGATACCACGAAGGCATCACCGAATCGCCCAATTCAAAGAATTCTTTGAACAAATAATCATTGGTCTCCCAAATCAAATAAGCGCGGTACAATACTCCACCGACCAAAAACAGCATGATCGCTATCAACAGTTGAAACCAAAAAGATCTTTTCATTTTGCAAATTTACATGAATATCGCTTTCATCAAACGATTTTTATCATTGAAACTCTCTTCCAAAGAAATCATCGACTCGGTTCTCAACACATCTTCGATTTCATCGATCTGCAGGATCAAATCCTTGGCATGGCTGGTGTCTCTCGCCCTAATTTTACAAAATATATTGTATTTACCTGCCACGATGTGCGCTACAGTCACGTTGGGAATTTTGTACAATTCTTCCAAAACATGTTGAATTTTATTGGTTTTGGTCAACAACAAACCCAAATACGCCACAAACTGATAGCCCATTTTGTCATAATCGGTAATCAAAGTTGTGCCTTTAATGATGCCTGCTTCTTCCATTTTTTTGACACGAACATGGATGGTTCCTGCAGAAACATTCATTTTTTTCGCAATTTCAGTAAAGGGCAAACGCGTATTCTCGATCAAATACATGAGAATGGTTTTGTCTATTTCATCAATTTCATTGTTTACTTTCATTCTCATATTCTATTTTTTCATTCATCATTTTGTAATTTTTAAGCTTGCTCAATTCCAATGAAAACAAGCACCACTTTCGCAAGATCATTTGAAACGAACCAAACCGTTTTTGAGCGGTGGTCGATTGATTTTGGATTGAGATTGGGGTTTTTCTTGGATGGAATCATTTTTGTTCAACCATTCCGTATCGGCTGAACTTTGCACCGAATCCTGTATGGCCGAAGGCTGCAATAAAATGCTTCCTGGTTTTTCTTCTGTTTCTTTTGTCAATTTTCTTGACGGATTTTCTCTTTTCTTTTTGAAAATTTCTGATGCATGGTCAAAAGAGGTTTTGTAGGTAATTCCCCCACCGAAACTTTGGAAATTCCCTGCACTTCCAAAATTCTGAACCCCAAAATTGGTAGGACGCGTGAAGAAATTCACTACGATGCCTTTGTCCATCATCGACGAAATGTCCCATTCGATTTCCGCTTCTCCAGTCGTCGTTTCATTCGAATAGCCACCGCCAACAGGTACACCAACCGCACCATTGAAAGTCCATCTTGGACTCAAATCTACTTTCATATTGCCTTTGAAAATATCAGACGTTCCACTCATCGCAGAACCTGTCACATAATCCATACCGATGGAAACACCTCCGCCTGCAATCAAAGAGTTGATGATGCCCCCCAATTGTTTCAAAGCAATGCCCGCTCCAGTTGAAGTAGCTCCTGCTGTCAAAACCGCATCGGTGTCTGTCATGAATTGACCAAACAACAATACCGCCCCAAACTGAATCATTTTGTCATCAGGATCCAAATTGAATTTGTAATCGATCAATGATTGAATATCCGCTCCTCCTTTGGGAATGCTCAAAGTAAAATCCATTTGCGGATTGGCCAAGGATTCACTGATTACAATGCCCAAAATCACATCATAACTCTGGCTGTAACCTGCGCCCAAAAACTCGCCCACATTCGAAACCGTTTTTTCGAAATTGGCAGTAATGTCCATGGTCGCATCAAATGCTCCACCACCCGTCCAAGCCACAAAACTGCCTGGTTTGATGTCAAAATCTCGGTTCAATAAAGGAACTTGTCTGAACTCGTATTTTCCATAATCCAAAGTATAAACGCCATCCAATGACATCGCACCTGCACGATTCAGTTTGAATTTCAAACTTTCTGTAGAACCATTCGCCGTCACCATGTCCCCAGAAGTTGGGTCAAAAATCAAATTGACATTGGTTCCTGCTGTTGCTTTGATGTCCAAATCAATGTTCATCCCTGTGGGACCCAAATCTGTTGCATGGTCATGTGCTTCTGGAATGAAACGCACCAATTTATTTTCGGATTCTACTTTGGTCGCCCCGGTATTGATCGTAAACTCTGAACCATCGTTCACAATCGCTTTGGCAGAAATATCCAAACGCTCTGGCGGACCAAACAATTCGAATGCTCCTTGCCCAAACACACGGCCATAAAACAATTCATTGTTGGACATTTTGGTATCCAAAACCAAAAGGTTTGGGGTGTTGAACGACAAGTTCAGGAACCATGAAGCAAAGTCTCTGAAAAGCAATTGCCCAACCACTTCTCCTTTGGTGTTGTATTTTGTATCTCTGAAATTCAATCCATTCAAAGCGATGGAACCTTGTTCACCATTTTTCTTAGCGACTGGAACGGTATTGACACCATCAAATGAATAATCCACATTCAAGAAATCTACCCTAAAGCCCAAATCTCTCAAATCCAACATTCCATTGAAATCAGGTGATTCGACAGGCCCTGAAAAGTTCATGTTGCCCGAAACCATGCCGCGTACATTGCTCATCGCTGCCGACAAAAAGCTTTCAACAAAATTGAAGTTCAAATCGTCCAAACTCGCCGCCATATTGATTTCTGGCTTTTCTGGTTTGTTGTCGATGAAGCCGCTGGCATACAAGACTTGCACTTGTTTTTGCTCCAAATACAATTCCAAATCAAAGACATTCTCATTGACGTTGTACACCCCATTGAGACTCAAATCACCCAAACCGTAATCGTTCAAGCCCAATTCATTGATTTTTAATTGCATCAAAGGTTTCAGTTCATCTTTGGTCCGAAGGATGTCGATTTCACCATTGGCAATTCCATCGATTTTCAATTCGCCCAACAAACCTTTAGGAATGATGTTCGCCAAAACCAATTGTTCCAAATCGGCATTCAACTTATAATTCAATGGACTTTCAAAGTAACCATCCAACAACAAGCGCTGGTCGCCAGACTCCAATGTCAAATGCTGTAATTCGTAATAATTCTTATCAAAGTTGATGATGGCACGGTTCGAATCGGGATTGTTTTCTGGATTCAAATGCCAATAATTGTCATCGACTAAAATCGTTGATGGTGAAAAACCAAATACCAAATTTTGGTCTTCGTTCATGGTTTGAAACAAATTCAAATCAAAAGTAACTGGAAACTCTTTGCCCAATTTGAAATTGGTACTCATCAACAATGAATCCTGAATCGGCGTCGTATGAATGCCCACATCGTACAACATCGTTCCTTTGGCCGACAAACTGTCACTGCGCAAATAAATCTGTTCGCCTTCCTTGGACGTATCGATGTTGATCAACGGATTGTACACATTGAATCCATCATAGCCAATGCCCGTCGAACTCAACTCTGCCATCAAATTGTTGGTGCTCGTGTCCACAAATCCATCGACAATCGTTCCTGAAGCAATTTCAATCCGCTCATCCAATAGACTCAACAAATCTTGGCCAAATTCAAAATAAAAACTGAATTGTTGGTTGGGCGAAACTTCTTTCGGCGTATAGGTCAACAGCGCACTACTTCCCAAAGTATTGGCCACAGCATCGGGCAATTCGCTCAATTTGTAAGTACCCACCACTTCTCCTTTCAAATAACCAGGAACATCCAATTCCAATCGGCTTCTGTCATCTGTTTTGGAAGAGATGATGTGCGCATGCGCAATGTTCACCGTGTCTTTTTTGGAAGTAAAATATACCTCATCCATTTCCAATGAACCGATGAAATCATCAATTTCACTGAAATAGAAATCTCCTTCGATATTGGCCTTCACATGGGCATTCAGTTCTTTGGTCACCCCCAAATAATCCAAATTCAAATGGTCAATTTGGGATGTAAAATCCAAATGAAACGGTTGTTTTGAAAAATCAAACAAGCCATCATAATTCGCTTTCAACTGTGGATCATTGATCGACAAATAGCCTTTGAATTGCTCCTTCTCCACCCGTCCATTCACCACAACGCGGTTGAATCGTTTGCCCAACAAATCCAAATACGCCAAATTCCCATCGGCCTTGATTTTCAATTGTTTCATGTCCGTTCCACTTCCTGTGAAATCCAAACGTCCACTCACCAAGCCCAATTCATCGACTTCGACAATTTGTTTCAAGTTGATATCAGAAGCAATCACATTCCCACTGTATTTCAAATGGTTTCGGTAATCTGCTAAATTCACTTGTAAATCCGCATCTCCCAAAGCGGTGATCACATAAGCGTTCACGGCAATTTCATCAGGATCCATAGCGAAATTCCCTTTGTAATCCATCGTCCCAAATCGGTTCACAAAATCTGGAATGGTTTCACCGATAAAACTCGGCAAAGCATGCACCAAATCGATGTAAGAAGTTTTGGCTTTGATTGCATTTCCTTGCAATACGATTTTATCGCCATCCGTCATGTGCTGCAAAAACAACTCATCCGCCGCAATGTACGCACCATTGCCGACCAATTGCAAATCTTTGAAGACCAAATTTTCTAAAGTTCCAGAAGCCAAGCCCATGATGCCAAATTCAGTATTTTTATCAAAATCTTTGACGAAATAACGGATGTCTTTGAGGTTTACTTTTGAATTTTCTTCCAAAGCCAAGTCCCAATTGACCTTGCTCTCAAAAGCGGCCATATCAGCCGATTCAGCAAAAGAAAATACCAAATGTCCTGTCAAATCAGAATCCTCGGTTTTAATTTTTAACGCATCAAATCGCATTTCCTGATCTGAGAGATGAAAGTTGGCTGCAATTTGATCGATGACATACAATTCGTCTCTGCGCAGGGTTTCAAAATTCAATTCTTTCAATTCCGCCCAAATGTCATCGTTTTCCAATTTGAAATTGTCCACTTTCAAATTCAACTTTTTCGCATCCACCCAATTTTGTTCGGAAGCTTCTAGGTTTTCATTTCGGATCAACAATTCACCTTGTACAATTTGCACCACACCGTGCAAACGAAAATCTGATTTTGATTTTTCTTCTTCACTTGCAAAACGGTCGAGCAATTGAATGAAATTACTGATGCTATCGCCTGAGTAAGTTATGATTTTAATTTTGGGTTCGTACAAATTTAATTTTCGAATTTTGATGCGGTCGGATTCCATGATCAAATTCGTCAAACTCAATTTGGCCTGCAATCTTGGAATGTTGATGAACTCCAAACCATGGTCATCTTTGGTAGAAACGCCGTACAGATTGACATCGCCAAAAAACTCGATGCTCAAACGATCGACTGAGATTTCAGTGCCAAAAGTTTGGTTCAGCTCCTCAATGACATAATGCGCGATTTTGGTTTGTACGGAAGGAATTTGGATCGAAATCATGACCACCAACATCAGTGAAAGTAACCCAATAATGGGCAACATGACAACTCTTCCAATACGTCTTAATAATTTCAAGTTCAAAATTCCGATATTTGCCGTAAAATTACGGGTAATTAATCAAATACAAATCAATATCAATGAGTGATTTTCCAATCCTTCTCGGAATTGAATCTTCCTGTGATGACACCGGCGCTGCCATCATCCAAAATGGAAAAATTCTATCCAACGTCATTGCCAATCAAAAAATACACCAAAAATATGGTGGCGTTGTCCCTGAATTGGCCTCGCGTGCGCACCAACAGAACATCGTTCCAGTGGTCAGTGAAGCCATCCAACAAGCCGGTATATCCCGCGATCAAATCGCTGCGATTGCTTTTACGAGAGGGCCAGGCTTATTGGGTTCACTCTTGGTCGGCAACAGCTTTTCAAAATCTCTGAGTATGGCGCTGAACATTCCTTTGATTGAAATCAACCACATGCACGCGCACATTTTGGCGCACTTCATCGAAGATGCCAATGCACAAAAACCGACTTTTCCCTTTTTGTGTTTAACGGTGAGTGGCGGCCATACCCAGATCGTCAAAGTATCCCATTATTTTGAGATGGAAGTTTTGGGCGAAACCATTGATGACGCTGCTGGAGAAGCTTTTGATAAAAGTGGAAAGATTTTGGGATTGAATTATCCCGCGGGTCCGATCATCGATCAGTTGGCACAAACAGGTGATCCTGAAAAATTCAAATTCTCCAAACCCAAAGTGGATGAGTTGAACTTCAGTTTCAGCGGATTGAAAACCAGCATTCTGTATTTTGTTCAAAATCAAACCCAAAAAAACGAACATTTCGTCCAAGAAAATCTGAATGATTTGTGTGCGTCGATCCAAAAAACCATCGTCGACATTTTATTGGACAAACTAATGAAAGCAGCCAAAAAAACAGGCATTCGACAATTGGCAATTGCGGGTGGCGTTTCGGCCAATTCTGAAATTCGAAAAAGATTGAAAGATTTGGAAAGCCAAGGCGATTGGCAAATTTTCATCCCGAAATTTGAATACACCACAGACAACGCCGCCATGATTGCCATGGCAGGACAATTGAAATTGGAACAACAACAATTCACTGATTTGGATGCCAGATCAGTCAGCAAATACTTGATTTAATGCAGTTATACATCGGAGAAATTCAGGACAAAACGGCCGTTCTTTTGGAAGAAGAAAGCCGACATTTTTCAAAAGTGACGCGAGGAAAAATCGGTCAAACTATTTTGGTCACCGACGGAAAAGGAAAAATCGGTCAAGGAAAAGTGACGGAAATCCACAACAAATATACCGTAGTGGAGATAGAGGAATGGTTAGAAAATCAAGAAAAAAGAAATTTCCATTTGCATGTGGCCATTGCGCCAACAAAAAACATGGATCGTTTGGAGTTCTTCTTAGAAAAAGCGACAGAAATGGGCATTGATGAAATTACTTTGTTGAAAACCTTCCATTCTGAAAGGAAAAACATCAAATGGGAACGTTGTGAAAAAATCATTCATGCCGCTTGCAAACAATCTTTGAAGGCCAACTTCCCTATCCTCCATGATTTGACGCCCTTTCATGAATTCATCCAAAAAGAACAACAAGCTACAGCACTCATCGCGCACTGTCATCCAGATTTTGAACGCGTTCATTTCAAAGAAATTGAACAAAAAAACACCGATTATTTGATTTTAATTGGTCCAGAAGGCGATTTTTCAAAAGAAGAAATTGAAATGGCGACCGAAAAAGGCTTCAAAGGAATTTCATTGGGCAACCAACGATTGCGCACAGAAACGGCTGCTTTGAATGCAGTTTTTGCAGTGAATTGGCTCAATCAATCGTGACTCAATCGACAGCAATTCATTAATAACGAATGGATTGCACCCAAACAAAAATCCCTATTTTTAACTTAAATCAAGGAATTGGCAAGTTTTTCGACTACTTTTGTAATATTGCTATTGAAATTCAATAATTATCCATCTTTAAATTCAATACACATGAAAAAAACTTTGTCCTTATTGACGATGCTCATCCTTTCGGTGGGTGTTTTCGCACAAACTCAATGGAAAGTAGATCCTTACCATTCTTCGATCAATTTCAGCATTTCTCATTCAGGCATTAGCTTCATCAACGGGAAGTTCTTGGCTTACACAGGAAGTTTGACCACTTCAGGCGAAGCGCTAAACGATGCCAACTTTGATTTCACCATTGATGTCAACAGCATTGACACCAGTGTTGAAAACAGAGACAATCATTTGAAAAGCGCTGATTTTTTTGAAACTGAAAAGTACCCGAAAATGACCTTTAAAAGCACGAAAATATTGGCGACTGGAAAGCCCAATCATTATTTATTGTACGGGAAATTGACAATCAAAAATGTAACCAAAGAAGTCATTTTTGATGTTCATTATGGTGGAATTGCCAAAAGTGAACAAGGAGAAAAATTGGGGATGAAAGCCAAAACGACCATCAATCGATTCGATTACAACATCAATTTTGATCCGACTGCTGCAGGGATTGGAAAAGAGGTGAACATTGTCGTTCACTTACAATTTGCGAAACAATAAAAACACAGCCAGCGTACCACAAAAAAAGCTTTTAGAAATTCTAAAAGCTTTTTTTATAGGTGTTTTCTTTATTGAATTATTGCCCCAAAAGCCAAGCAAAAATCAAAGGTGCAACGATCGTCGCATCAGATTCTACAATGAATTTCGGTGTATCCACGTCCAATTTTCCCCAAGTAATTTTCTCGTTAGGCACTGCACCTGAATACGATCCGTAAGAAGTAGTTGAGTCAGAAATCTGACAGAAGTACGACCAGAAAGGAACGTCTTCCCACTCCAAATCTTGGTACATCATCGGCACGACACAAATCGGGAAATCACCGGCAATTCCTCCACCAATTTGGAAGAATCCCACGCCTTTTCCACCTGAATTTTCACGGTACCATTCGGTCAAATACACCATGTATTCAATTCCTGATTTTACCGTAGAAGCTTTCAAATTTCCTTTGATGACATTCGACGTGAAAATATTTCCACAAGTAGAATCTTCCCAACCTGGAACGACAATCGGCAAATTTCTTTCAGCTGCAGCAATGATCCAAGAGTTTTTCGGATCGATTTCATAATATTGTTCCAAAACGCCTGAATTCACCACTTGGTACATGAATTCGTGTGGGAAATATCTTTCACCTTTTGCTTCCGCAGCATGCCAAACGTCTTCCAAATGTTTTTGCAAACGACGAAAGGCTTCTTCTTCAGGAATGCAGGTGTCGGTAACTCGGTTGTAATGTCCATCCAACAATTCTTTTTCTTGCTCAGGTGTTAAATCACGGTAATTTGGAACCCGTTTGTAATGTGAGTGCGCCACCAAATTCATCACATCTTCTTCCAGATTCGCTCCGGTACAAGAAATAATATCTACTTTTCCTTGACGAATCATTTCCGCCAATGAAATTCCTAATTCTGCGGTACTCATGGCACCAGCAAGCGAAACCAGCATTTTTCCACCTTCGGTCAAATGGGTTTCGTATCCTTTCGCTGCATCTATTAAAGCAGCTGCGTTGAAGTGTCTGTAATTGTGTTCTAAAAATTGACTAACGGGTCCTTTGTTCATTTTGATTTTATTTTTTCTGTTGAATTATTTTCTGTTGCATTCATTTTTGCCTTCCTACTCTTCTCAAATTGTTTATATCCCAAAATATCCAGGACATCTTCATGCGATTGTTGTTCGGAAAACACTTCTACATTGTGATCTTCATCGATCAATAAGTATTTGGGTTGCGGCATTAAACAATGATGAACACCGCCAAAACCGCCAATATTATCTTGATAGGCACCGGTATTAAAAAAACCTACATACAAAGGTTTATTTGCATTAAACTTGGGTAAATAAATCGCGTTCACATGTTGTTCTGAGTTGTAGTAATCATCACTATCACAGGTCAAACCACCCAATAAAACACGTTCATATCGGTCGTGCCAACGGTTTACGGGGAACAACACAAAGCGTTTATTGATTGCCCACGCATCAGGTAAAGTTGTCATAAATGAGGAATTAATCATGTTCCAAGATTCACGGTCGTTTTGTTTTTTCTGTTGCAAAACTTTGTAAATCACGGCACCGCTCTCTCCTACTGTAAATGATCCAAATTCAGTGAAAATATGAGGAACAGGAACTTCCCATTCATCACATATAATTTGAATTTGATTCAAAATCTCTTCGACCATATATCCATAATCAAACTCGAATCCTGGTGAGTTTTTCACGGGGAAACCTCCCCCGATATTTAAACTGTCCAAAGACGGGCAAACTTCTCTCAACTTCACATATACTTGCAAACATTTGGTCAATTCATTCCAATAATAGGAATTGTCTCGGATTCCCGTGTTGATGAAGAAATGCAACATTTTTAGCTTTACATTTTTTTCATCTTTTACGTAATTATTATAAAAAGGAACAATGTCTTTGTATCCAATTCCCAAACGAGAGGTGTAAAATTCAAATTTTGGTTCTTCC
>DATJBZ010000021.1:0-7605 GCA_035515075.1 Moheibacter sp.
ATTTTTGGAATTTTGGAGCATGTAAACTATTACCATACCCAATTGATGGTTGATAATCCTGCGGATGTGAACTATATACTTCGGAATAAAAAATTAAAACAAGCGAGTTTAGCGAAAGATCTTTTGGATGGAGAATTTTAAATAAATTCTTCCTAAGGAAAAGCGTTTAAATACGACACAAAATCAAGCGGAGATTGAACTAGGAAATTCAAATCGAAGAAAAAAAAACCAATTCCTAAATTAAATCCGTTTTTGATTTATTTTTTCATAAATTACAAATTAATAAAAATACCGTGAGTAGAGGATTTGTAAATGAAGATGACCAGGAAGAAATCCCGTTGGTTCCACCCCGAGCGGATTTACCAGAAGGTGTCATAAATTACGTAACACAAGTGGGTATGGATGAACTTTTAGACGAGCATCAAAAACTTTTAGATGAAATAGATCAAATCGATGGATCCAACGAAAAGGAAAAACGAATCGAGACGAATTACATTCATGCGAAATTACAGTTGCTCAATGAACGGATTTCTTCGGCAAAAATAATTGATTTAAACACCCAGCCCAAAGAGGAAGTACGTTTTGGTGCAACCGTAACCTTACAAGTAGGAAACGAAACCAAACTTCAGACGTATCAAATTGTGGGTGTGGACGAAGCAGATATTGGAAAAAGAAAAATAGCATTCATTTCGCCCATTGCAAAAATATTGATAAACAAAAAGGTGGGAGAAAAAGCGGTATTGAAATTGGCCACAGAAGATCGGCTTTTCGAAATTAAAGAAATAAGGTATTAACAAAATTCAATCCGTTGAAATTCCTTATTAATTCAACTGAATTAATAAGAGAAATCCTATATTCGAAGCCGGAAATTTGAGTGAAATTAAGAGAAGTTAATTTCAACTTTAAATAAACAGCGAGATTCAATTTATTGGCGAAAAACAGTCCTTAAAAAAAGAAAACGCCCAAACAATGAACAATTACAAAGCAACAATACCAAGTTAAACCAAAGAGGTATATTTCACAAAATCAGATACTTACAATATCCGATGATGGTAGTATCCCTCTTTTATGTATTTAAACCTTATGTCATTGGCTTTGATACCATTTGGGAGAATTACAATTTCGCACTCATTTTCATGGGTTTAGGAATTAGCTTTTCAACTCTGCAAGACCCTACAAAAACTCAAAACAAAGCTTCGAGAAAAGTATGGGGGAATCCAAAAAAAGGTAAAATCGCCTTACTATGTATTTCTATTCTTGCCTTCCTTTTAGTATTAATTGGGTTTTTCGGAGTTTATTTTTCTGAACTGGAGGCTTTACAACAATTGTCTTTTGGAATTATTGCTTTAGGAATTGGCCAATTTGGATTATTAAAAGTTGCGCTTGAAATATTTGAAGATCATCGACTTGATAAAAATCCGAGGATTGACATTCCGTAAAATTTAATGCAGAATTAAACTTCTTATTGAACGAAAATAAACTTAACATCACTTCTCCTTAGCCGCCTTTCTAGCTTCTCTTCTTTCGATTCGATCCAATTTATTAAAATATCCACGGAATAGGAAGTTGTGTTTCAAAGCTTCCATATTTTCGTTCAACTTTTCAGAAGCTTCTTTTATTTGAATCATAGTGGCGTCGAGATCTTTTACAAAATCTTCATCTTGGGTAAGATGATTGACTGCTCCTTTGCCTGATTTAATTTCCTGTATATATTCCTCTAAATTTTGAGTAACTACATTGATGTCGTTACTTGATTTTTCTAGATTATTGAAAACCGTTTTCACTTGAACAGCCGTTTCAGGATTGCTTAAAAGTACGGCTGCAGCACTTTCGTCGTAATTTATTTTTGAAATAATTTGATTGATATTGGATACTGCCAAGTTTGCTCCTTCCGATGTTTTCTTAAGTTCTAAAGCTGTTTTTCGAATGTTATCTGCCATCAAAGGATCATTTAGTAGCGCACCCAGTGTACCTTCTCCTTCCAGAATTTGCTGGGTGATTTTCAGTAAATCTGAAGACAATAAAACCGCATTTTCATTGGTTTTATTTAAAGTTTTAAGCATTTCGTCCGTACTCACACTATTGTAGGAGAGGATGAAATCTCCCGAAGCGACATTCGCTCCTTTCTGTTCCAAACCCGGAATAATATTCACCACCATACTTCCAACCAATCCATCGGAACTGATGGATGCAATGGCATCTTTTTTAATAAAATAAGACGATTTCTCTTCCACCGACATTTCGACCGTAATTTTACCGATTTCTTTCATTTCAATCTTGGTCACCGTTCCCACATTGATTCCTGAATACCGAACATTGTTTCCCAATTGAAGTCCGCTCACATTTTCAAAAACAGCATACAAGTGAATGGTTTTTGAAAAGAGATGTTGTCGGGATCCTATAAAATAAAGAGCAAGTACCAAAATGACCGTTCCCACGACCACAAATATTCCGACTTTTACTTTTTGTGAATTTGCTTTTGCCATAAAATTAATTTTTAAAAAATGCGCTTGTTTGAGGGTCTTTTGAATTTGAAAGTTCTTCATAAGTTCCTTCGGCATAATTGATTCCATCGACCAATAAGATCATCCGGTTTGAAATAACACGTGCGCAATCTACGTCGTGCGTAATAATTAAAGAAGACGTATTGTATTCCTTTTGAACATTTCGCATCAGTTGAATGATTTCATTGGCCGTAATTGGATCCAAACCTGTTGTAGGCTCATCATACATAATGATTTTTGGTTTGAGAATTAATGCACGAGCCAATGCTACTCTTCGTTGCATTCCACCTGAAAGTTCCGCGGGCATTCGATCAATGGCATCCAAAAGCCCCACACTTTTAAGAGCTTCTTTGACGGAATGATCTGTGCTTTGAAAGTCTTTCACTTTGTCTTTGTGCCGACGCAATGGAAATTCCAGATTCTCACGAACTGTCATGGAATCATACAAGGCACTTCCTTGAAAAAGAAATCCAATTTCTGTCCGTAAAAAATCCAATTCGGTTTGACCCATTGTAATGATGTCTTGATCGCGGATGGTAATACTTCCACTATCGGGTTGAATTAATCCTACAATACATTTGACCATCACCGATTTTCCCGAACCTGATTTCCCCATGATGACCAAACTCTCGCCTTCGTGAAGTTTCAAGCTAAATCCCTTCAGCACATGATTATCCCCAAAGCTCTTTGTTAGGTTTTTTAATTCCAATACGGGTTTTATGTTTTTTTCAGATTCCATTTACAATTCAAAAAATATATCAGTTATAAAAACGGCAATAAAGTCAATGATAAATAGCAACATAGAGGTATAAACCACGGCAGAGTTCGATGCCTCTCCCACTCCAACCGTTCCTTTTGCACAATTGTATCCTTTGTATGTTCCGACCAATCCAATGGCAAAACCAAAGAAAAAAGTTTTCACCGTTGCTGGAAATACATCACTGAAACGCAACGCATTAAATACTTGGTTGAAATAGAGGGTGTATGAAACACCTCCTTTTAAACTTTCAACAATCGCAGAGCCAATCAAAGCAACCGCATCTCCGACAATCACCAACAACGGCAACATCAGTGTCACAGCTAAGATTCGGGTAACGACCAAATATTTAAAAGGATTGGTTCCCGAGACTTCCATTGCATCTATCTGTTCCGTCACACGCATCGATCCCAATTCTGCACCAATTCCTGAACCAATTCTTCCTGCACAAATCAAAGCAATAATTACAGGTCCAATTTCACGCACAATCGAAAGACTGATCATAGAAGGCATCCACGATTCTGCTCCAAATTGAGCCAAAGTAGGTCGAGATTGAAGTGTAAAAACTAATCCCAAAATAAATCCAGTAACAACAACCAAGAACAAGGATCGGTTTCCCATGTTGTAGCATTGTCTGATGAGTTCTCTGAATTCAAAAGGAGAACTAAAAACTTCCCTGAAGAACCGACCTGCAAAATAAGTCATATCGCCAATTTCAGCGAAAAAGGATTTGATCTTATCTAAAAAGAAAGTTGATTTGGACATCGTTTTGTGGTGTTCTTCAAAGATACGATGGAAATGACTATAAACGTATGACTTGGATTAGATTTGGGAAGGAATTGGCTAAACTAATTTCCCATTTTTTAAGAAAGAAAAGTGAGTATCATAAGTTTAGGGTTATCTAGGATTGACTACGAACTTCAATCGATGAATTCAAACTCCGTAGCCAACGATTGCGTTCCAAACATTTCATGTAATTTTATACAGAATTAAAATAACAACAATGACCGAGTTTTGGGAAGAGACATTTAAAGACAAACACGAATTGTGGGGATTTGAACCTGCAAAATCGACGGAATGGGCAAATAATTTCTTCATCGAAAAGAATCTTAAAAATATTCTTATTCCTGGTATTGGTTATGGACGAAATGCGCAGTTATTTAGAAAAAACGGAATGACGGTAACTGGAATTGAAATTTCCAAGACGGCCATTGATTTGGCTCAAAAACATTTTGGAGATGACTTGATGATTTACCACGGTTCGGTTACGGAAATGCCTTTTGACAAAAACCAATACGACGGAATTTATTGTTACGCTTTGATTCACTTTTTGGATAAAGAAGAGAGAAAAAAATTCATCCAAGATTGCTTTAATCAACTTACAGAGGATGGATATATGGTTTTTGCAACAATTACAAAAGAAGCGGAAATTTACGGTCGTGGAATTTGCATTGACAAAGACAGGTATGAACTATTTGGCGGTTTAAAAATGTTCTTTTACGATAAAGAAACAATTCAAAACGAATTTTCAAACGCTGGAAAAATTGAAATTAGAGAAGTGGATGATATCTATCCATTTTATATCATAAAATGCAGCAAAGCCAAGTAAAAATATATACTGAATGTAATTGTCTACTTTCAATTTAAAAACTATATATTTATTCCTACATAATTAAATTCAACAAAAAGGAAACATGAGAAAATTTTACCTTGTCTTAGTATTTGCGTTTATCTTATCGTCATTTACCAACCCTGTTTTTGGGCAGTGTGAAGATATAACTGTAGAAAGTCTAACAAATCCGGGACCTTATGAAGTAGCGACATTAACCGAAGCGGATGGAATACGTAACGGTCCAGACTATTTGGGTGCAACCATTTATTACCCAACAAATGCTACACCACCGTTTGCCAGTATTGCCATTGTACCTGGATTTGTATCCCTTCCGTCCAGTGTTGAAGAATGGGGACCTTTTTATGCATCGCACGGAATTGTAACCATTATAATTGGAACAAACACGCTTTTTGACCTTCCAGAAACACGTGCTTTGGCACTTTTGGATGCTTTGGAAACCATCAAACAAGAAAATACAAGAGCCAATTCTCCGCTTGAAGCATCCCTAAATTTAAACCAATTGGCAGTGAGCGGATGGTCGATGGGTGGCGGTGGCGCGCAAAGAGCTGCTGTACTTGATAACAGCATTGCGGGTGTTGTTGCTTTATGTCCCTATCTAAACAGTCCATCACTAAATCATGACAGTCCGGTCCTGATTCTTAGTGGTCAAAATGATACGGTTGCACCTCCTTTGCTGCACGCAAATATCCATTACAATGTAACGCCGAATACAACCAACAAAGTTCTTTTTGAGGTTGCAAATGGAGACCATTCGGTGGCAAATACGCCCAACGGTGGAAACGGTACAGTAGGAAAAATCGCACTGTCTTGGCTTAAACAATATGTGGAAGGAAATAATTGCTATTGTCCTTTATTAACCGATGATCTTTTACTAGATCCTCCCGCTGCATCGAAGCTCGAGCTGAATTTTGAATGTGAGTTGTTGGGATTAAATAACCATGAATTGGTGATTGGATATTACCCCAATCCGACCAAAAATGTAATTAATTTACGAATTGAAAAAGACGTATCGTACGAACTTTTCTCATCGGTAGGACAACGTGTTTTAAGTGGGAAATTGAGTGGGCAAAACAAACAAATTGACGTTTCAAAACTTCCAGCAAGCATTTATTATTTGCATATAGAAGGTCAAGTTATAAAGCTGATTAAAAATAATTAAATGAGTTCTTCATACTGAAATATAAATGAGAAGAGCAGTTGCTTGGAGAGCTTCAACTATCGATTATGTGACGTCATTGAAGCTCACCAAATGCCCACTATTTCAAGCTAATTAATTTATATTCAAAAAATTAGGTTTAAAATCCCCTCTGTTTTTTTATTTTTTTATTTACCTTTACTCTATAAAAGTGTTTTTTTACTTATTTATAAACCCCTAAAACTATGATTATGAAATGATTAAAATTAGACCGAGCCCTTTTTCTTAGTGCTTTTTGTGTGATTGTTTTTGTCTTAAGTTCATGTGAAAAAGAACAAAAAAATGTGGAAAGTCCAACCATGGAGATGGAGACGGAAACAGAAATGTTGGAACCAAACATCCTACCCGACTCGATTGATGCTTCAGAAGCTGATTCTATTGAATACGATAGTGTGAGATCAGAACAAGTTCCACCGATTAGAAGATAATAAAAACCGAAGTAAATATTTTCAATTCTGCACTACCTTATCTTTGCAGGCTATGAAACTATGTGAAATTTCACGAAGGAAAGTCGAGAAAAATAGAACGGTTTTCAATTCTAACTGTCTTTGGATGAATCATTTTCAGAGTTTTCGTTTGACTCTTCAGGTTTAGGTTTTGCAATTTCATTTTCCGCAACATCGGAATTTTCGAAATCCTTGGTTTCAACTGTAACTTCTTCTTTTTTGATGAAAGTATGCTCATAGTTTGTAGCCAATTGTTTTGTAAACCATCGCTCAATTTTATGATGTGCAGGAACAATCAATGCAGCAACACACACAAAAATCACAATTTCAATGGCAGGTGAATGATTGGTTAATTCAGCGACGAAAGGATGCATAAACAGTGTGATGTATTCAAATAACAACAACAAAGACAAAACACCACAAAATTGAATCAATTTTCGGTGTACTTTACGTCTGCTGATGAATATACTAAAGAAAAATAAAATGGGAATCAAAATTCCAATCGCTAAAAGTTGAAGTCTTTGACCATTTTCTTCCTTTTCTTTTTGAATCATAGCCGCACGTTTTTGCTGACGGATTCGCTCTTGCATGCTCATACTTTCCAATTGTTTGATTTTTTCAATGCTATGAATAGAATCGTTGAGCGTAATCATGGTGGTTTGATAGAAAAGTGCACTGTCATATTTTTCATTCTTCCTATAATAATCAGAAAGAAACTTACTGGATGCTAACGCATTGTTAAGCAATCCACTCCGATAGGATATGTTGTAAGATTGTCGCGCAAAATGCAAAGCAGAATCTTGCTTTTCCAACGCTAAATAAGAACGAGCCAGACCAATATACCCTTCGGTTAGGGTCTGATTATCCTTTTCTTCAATCATAAACGGTTCACTTTTTTTATAATTCAAAACGGCTAATTCGTACTTTTTTAATTTATAGTAAATATTTCCAAGGTTGTTGAAAGCAGTTCCAACTAAAAGATTATTCTCCAGCAATTTAGAAAATTCAAGTGCTTGATTGGTATAATTCAACGCTTCGGGCAAGCGATCTGCTTTCCCAAAAATATTCCC
>DATJBZ010000022.1:0-113039 GCA_035515075.1 Moheibacter sp.
GAATTTCTCTTGGGCCAAAATCCAAGCCTTTACTTCCATTCGGATAAGCAAACGTAGTAACTTTTCTATGGAGTAATTTCCCTAAATCTTCCACCGATTGCTGAATTTCATATCGGGAAACTTCATCATTTTCATTCGCCAAAATCGGATGGTTCATCGTATGTGCACCAATCTCAAAAACACCGGATTGTTCCAATTCCAACAATTGATCCACTGTGATGTATTGTCCTTTTTTGGTCGGTTCGTTGTATTTCTTTTGGTACAATGCGATGATTTCCCAATTCTGCGCCAAAGTCAACGTTTTCATGACCGATCGCGGATAGAGATTTTGCAATTTCTCATTGGGAATGTTTAAAACTTGGGCAATGCAAATCCGCAACTTTTCTTTGTCATAATCTCCACTTTCAAAATACCAAAAATTGGTTTGTTCTTGAATTATTTTAGGCGAAACAAAAATCGAAGCCGTTAGATTTCGGGCTTTCAAAGCTGGATAAATCAATGAGTAAGTCGAAATATGGCCATCGTCCACTGTCAAATGCACTTGATTTTTGGCTTTGGTTTTTCCTTGATAAAATCGTTCAATTTCAGCAAAAGGAACGATTTCATACAAATCTTGAATCACATCCAAGGTGTCTTCAAACCATTGTTTGTCGTAAATGTCGTGAAAATTGATAATTTTAGGCATAGTTGGATTTTTTTTTAAATTTTCAACAATTATTCTTCTCCGTAATTGAATCGTCCCAAATAATTGTGCATGTCCATGTCGCTGTCTGCAAAACTAATTGCAAAGTCATTTCCGTTTTCTTCCCCAACTTCATGTGTGAAAGGATAAGTCGTCAAAACGACCTCATGTTTGTATCTTGTAAATTGATTCTCCATCAATTTTTCTTGACTTATTTTCTGGGAAGAAGAAATTAAAATGCCAAACAAATTCAAATCTTTTCGAAGTTGTTCTGCACTTTCTAATATCGAATGGAATTGTTCAATTTTTGATTGATCAAACCGATAATCGACAATTTTCAACCAATTGACTCCTTTGTAAAAATGAACTTTCACTACAAAATAAGGTGGATTTCCTTCCAATTTCTCTTGGGATTGGTACACAAAATAACGGCGCGGTTTGTAAAAAAAACGCCAGTCAAAATACGCACGGTTTCGGATGGTTTCGACCACATTTTGATTCCAGTTCAACTGAGGCAAATTCAATTGCGCAGCAGTTTTCATTCGTTTGAATTGCTTCACTCGATCAGGAAAGTGATAAGTATGCACGGGTTGAGCTTTGACTTTCAAAAGGCGGTGCACCACAAATTTCAATTGCATGACAGGTGAACTCCACTTTCGATAAAAATCGAGATAACCGATTTTTTTGGCGCCCATTTTTTGGTGAATGACCGCTGACTTTTCCGAAAATCCAACGGCAATATAATAATCCTTCTTTAAATAGTCATTCGCCAAATTCTTGCCAATTCCCTCTCCTCGATTTTCTTCCAACACAAAATAATCCTGTCCCCAAAAAGCTGGAATTTCTTTCTCATTCAACGAAAGTGGCACGGGCATGGTCAACATTTGTGCGATATATTTTCCGTCTTTTTCTACACCATAAATGAAATTTTTCTCAATCGGCGCAAATGGATTTTGCACAAAACGGTAGTTGTCATAAAAATGGTGTGGTTTTCGAATCGGAAAACACAAATCATTGAATTCGCTTATCTTTTTAAGCGTATAATTTTTGTTTTCTGATAGTCGGAAGTAGTTGGGCATAATTAGAATAGCTTTCTTTTTATTTTTTCAAATAAACTATTTTCTCTCTCAAAAATCAATTTACTCAAATCTATGTTTTCTGATACTTTTGTTTTGCCAATTTTATCAATTTTTCTTCTTAGACAAGTATCATATAAAACCTTGTTCCAGTTTTTCTTTACAGAATCCTTCTTTTTTATATTTTGAGAAACTCCTTTTTGATGTTGCCTATAATAGTATAAAGGCTCATCAATATAAGTGAACTCACCTATTTCATAAAGTTTCAAATACAAATCAAAATCCACAGAAGAAGTCAGTTCAGGATTGATCCCATTCGTCTTTAAATAAGCTTTCTTTTTAAATGTAAAAAAATGAGAGACTTCATTATTGATATTAAAAAATAGTTGATTATTATTTTTAATCTTTCGAGTTCTCGTATAAATACGTAAAGAATTCAAATTCTCATCACACAACATAATTTGTGAATAAGTAGCTACTATTTTCTCATTTTTCACATGCTCATTGATACTTAATTCTAAAGCGCTTTCATATAAGGTATCATCTGGATCCAAAAAACCAATTACTTCTCCTTTGGCTAATTCAATCAATTTGGCTTTCGTAAAACCTACACCTTGGTTGGTCTCATTTTTAAACAATTTGATGTTTGAGTCTTTTAGAGCCAATGCTTGAAGTTGTTGAAAAGATCCATCAGTAGAGCAGTCATCTAATACAACTATTTCAAAATTTCTGTACGTTTGGTTTTGAATACTCTTGTAACAATCTTGAAAATATTCCCAATTGTTAAAATGCGCAATAAGTAGTGAAGAAAGCATACAAAGTTTATTCTATATTAATTTAGGCCAAAAGAAAACTATTTTACATTAAAAACAATATTCTATCAATGTTCGTCGCAAATGTAGATATAATTTAACAATAGCATTTTTCGTTTTCGCAATTTAAATTTCATTTTGGCTTAGGACTTTACGTTCCAGCATCTAATAATCTAAATCATATTATTTTTTCATTTAACTTTGTTCGCTTAAAACCAACCCATGAAAATCAAATTGATCAGCTTTGTCGTTCCTGTATTCAATGAAGAAGAAGCGCTTCCCATTTTTATCCAAGCAATCGAAAAACTTTTTCAAAACCAAATTAAAAATTATAGATATGAAATCGTTTTCGTCAATGACGGTAGCACTGATCAAACTCAACAGGTTTTAAATCTTGCTTTTGAAAACGACGATTCAATTGTCATCGTGGAATTTTCAAGAAATTTTGGCAAAGAAAATGCACTTTTTGCTGGATTGTCAGAAGCCAAAGGAGGAATCATCATTCCGATTGATGTAGATTTACAAGATCCTTTGGACATTCTCCCAAAAATGATTGAACAATACGAAAATGGTTTTGACGTGGTTTTGGCCAAAAGAACCAACAGAAAATCCGATTCTTTTTTGAAAAGAAAAACTGCTGAATTATTTTATCAGTTGTACAACAAAATCTCCAAAGTTCAACTCGAACCCAATGTAGGGGACTTTCGGTTGATGTCAAAAGAAGTTGTTGACCATATCTTGACCATCAATGAAAGTCAACTTTTTATGAAAGGAATTTTCAGTTGGGTCGGCTATCAGCATGCCATTGTCGAATACACAAGAGAAAAGCGTTCGGCTGGAGAAACTAAATTCAATGGATATAAATTAATGAATTTGGCCATTGAAGGCATTACTTCTTTTTCCACTATTCCTATCAGGGTTTGGACTTATATCGGAAGTTTGGTGGCTTTGATTTCATTTTTAATCGGTTCAAAAGTAATCATTGAAAAAATATTTTTCGGTATCGAAGTCAGCGGCTATGCTTCTCTATTTGTTGCCATTATGTTCTTAAGTGGCGTACAACTTATCGGTATTGGCGTTTTAGGTGAGTACATTGGCAGAATTTATATGGAAACCAAAAAAAGACCGAAATACATCATCAAAAAAAGAAAAAGACATGAATAAATCCTCTACTCAACACCTTTTAATTCTCATCAATTGTTTGGCTATTTTACCCTTGCTTTTTTTGGCGTATTTCAATTATCCAACAGCCGATGATTTCTCCTATGCTGTCAATCCTAACAATTTAAACTTCATCGAACACAACATCGATCGTTATTTGAATTGGACTTCCCGTTATTTTGCAACGTCTGTATTAATCAGTTCGCCTATCGCTCATGGAATTATCACTTATTTTTGGGTGTATCCTATTTTATTCGTGGTTTTGTTTCATTTTTCAATGCGGTACTTATTGAATGCTTTGAAAATAAAGACCGTTTATTCCAATCACTTACTGAGTGCAAGTTTACTTTCAATCTACATTATGGTCGTGCCCTCGTTGACTGAAAACTTTTTTTGGTTGGCAGGAAGTGTGACTTACTTTTTGCCATCAATTGCATTTCTTTGTTTAATAGCAACTTCTATCAATATCTTTCATCAAAAGAAAACATCAGACATCGTCTTATTGTTCTTTTCTTTATTCGTCATTGGTGGTTGTGTCGAGATTTTGGTAGGCTTTGCGGGAATCTTTTTGTTGGGCATCAATTGTTTTTATTATTTAAAAAACAAAAAAATATCAATACACTTATTGCTCGCCTTAGCTTTTATCGGTTTGCTGATGCTTTTGATTGTCTTCTCACCAGGAAATCAAAAAAGAGAAGGTATAACACAGACGGATATGAACTTATTAAACGTTGTGTTTTTTAGCATTAAAAAAATTGTTACCATCGGCATTCGTTATCTTTTAATACCTTTTGTCTTATTTATAGCCATTCATCCTGTATTGAAAATCAAATCCCTTTTGCCTCAAAAAGTCAACCTTATTTATTTAATTATAGGAATTGGATTTCTAATTTTCTCAGGCAGTTTTATTACTATTTACAGTTTGAGAATCTTACCACCGCCAAGAGTAGAAAATGTCTTGGTTTTTTCCGCCTTAATTCTCGTTTTTTTAGTGGCCAATCAAACTTTTCATCGGTTCAAAATTTCTAATTCAGTACTGATTGCTTTGGTAATTGCTACATTTTTAATTCAATTTCTTTTACCGCTCAGCGTATTCCATGAAAAAAGCAATTTACCTTTGATCTATGCTGATATTTTTAGTGGCAAAGTATTTCAATACGAACAAGAAATGAAGGAAAGGGAAGTGCTTTTGTTAAATTGCATCAAACAATGTGAGGTCCCTGCCATTCAACACAAACCGATGTCGATCTTTTTCAAAGATTTCAGTGAAGACCCCAACCATTTCATCAACAAAAGCCAAGCGCAATTTTATGATTTGGAGTTCATCAAATTGAAAGAATAAAGCGCAGTTTATTTTATGTCTAAATCAGAGATAGCAAACAAGGTCCCTCGATTTTAATTTTACCTTACAAATGTTGCCAGCGATAAAATATTTGATATTTTTACCCTTTGTAATATTTGATCAATGATGGAAACCAAGAAAGCGCAAAAGCCTTATCCTTTCCTTGAAAAATTGGAAGAACAAATCGAACAAGGCAAAAGACCGGATGCACCGAACAACAAAATCAAACGATTTTTTCAGCGGGGCACGTCCCAAATTGCAAAAAAGATGGGCGAAGAATCCGTGGAAATGGTGATTGCTTCTGAACAATCCAGCGATGAGAATTTCTTAGAAGAAGCAGCCGATGTGTTTTTCTATTATTTGATGGCCATCCATGCCCGTGGTTTCAAATTGAGAGATGTTTTGAAAATCTTGAAAAAAAGACACCACAAAAAATAGGTCTCATTTTACCCCTTGAACTTTCCTGGATATTTCTTCAATATCCTTTGATACAAGGCGTAATTCAACCGCGCCAAGACCAATCCTAAGATGCCTCCACAAAAGACGTCCAAAGGAAAATGAACGCCCAAATACACCCGACTGTAAGCGATGAAAGCTGCCCAAATCAACAAAGCGCCTAACATCCATTTGAAATAAGACCTTAAAATCAATCCTAAAAACAAAGCCAATCCAAAGTGATTGGATGCGTGTGCAGAAGTAAAACCGAATCTTCCTCTTCCAACGCAATCTACTCGTCGCATGATGTCATCAAATTCGGGTGTATGACAAGGGCGATAACGTTGAAATCCTGATTTGAATAAGTTGGTAATTTGGTCCGTAAAAAGCACCATCAACAAACTCAATACCAAAATCAATGCGGTTTTTCGCCAACCCAACTTCATATAAAGCAACAACAAAAGTGCAATGTACAATGGAATCCAAGTCGTGCGTTCAGATAAAACAATCCAAAAAACATCCCACTGAGTTTGTCCCAAGTTGTTCAAATACAAGAAAAGTTCTTTGTCCAATTGAATGATTTGCTCCACGCTTAATTTCTCTTGATCGGTCCTACAATATCGTCTAAATGCTCTTTGATGGTCTCGGTTGGGTTAGGAATCGAATCAATCTCTTCATTCAAAGCATCCTGAATGTCTTGGATCGGATTGATGTCTTTCATCGGTTCATTGATCTTTTGTTGAATTTCTTCTTGAATTTCCTCAATGGGTTGCATCAATTCTTGCTTGATGTCATCGGTCGCTTTTTTCATGGCACGTATGCCTTCTCCCAATCCTCTGGCAATTTCTGGAATTTTCTTGGGTCCAAAAATCAACACAGAAATCAACAAAATCACCGTAAGTTCTTCAAAACTAATGAAAGCCGGTAATAAGACTGCTACATTCATAACGACAAATATAATTACTTATAAACAAAAACTCCGAAATTATCTTTCGGAGTTTTTAATATTTCTATTTTGACTAAATTTTAGTCTTTTCTCCCCAATCGTTCCATTTTCTTTTTGCTCAAGTCATACATGATTTGAGAAGAGATGAAAATAGACGAATAAGTTCCTACTAAAATTCCCACCATCATGGCAAACATGAATCCTTTGATCGTTTCACCACCAAATAAGAAGATGATCAATACCACCAAGAACATGCTCAATGAGGTGTTCATCGTTCTGGTCAACGTACTGTTGGTCGATTCGTTGATCAATCGATCAAATGCCATCGTTGGGTACAAGCCCATGTATTCACGGATACGGTCAAAGATAATCACGGTATCGTTGATCGAATATCCAATCACCGTCAACATCGCTGCTATGAATGCTTGATCGACTTCCAAGTTGAATGGAACAAAACCATGCAAAGCGGCAAACAATCCCAAAATGATCAACACGTCGTGCACCGCACCCACTACCAATCCAACCCCAAATTCCCATTTGTATTGGATCAAAATGTACAAGCCCACGACAAACAACGCACAGATCACAGCAATCACAGACGAACGCGTCGTATCACTTGCAATCGTTGGCCCTACTTTTTCAATGGCCATCAAACCAATGTCTGTATTGTCGCTTTCAAAATTGCTCAAAGACATTTCTTTGGTATAAAATCCTTTCACACCTTCGTATACTTTTTTCTTGATTTCATCATCTACTTCTGTGCTTTCGATGGTAGATTTCAATTTGGTCGTAATTTTCACTTGGTTGGATGGACCAAAGATTTTTACCGTCGGTGAAACCGAGTTGCCATCTTCATCGATCAAAGTTTTTTCCAATGCTTGACGCACATCACTTGCGCTGATTGACTGATCAAAACGCACCGTATATGTTCTCCCTCCTTGGAAATCAACCCCCAAATCAAATCCTCTTACTACAACCAAAACGATACAAACCACAGAAACAACTGCTGAGATACCATAGAACATTTTTCTTTTGGACATGAAGTCAAACGAAATCCCTTGGAACCAGTTTTTGGTCAAATTGGTATAGAAACTCACTTCTTTTTTCTTCTCAAATCTTCTATCGATAAAATATTTGGTCAAGAAAATAGACGTAAACAATGAACAGCTCAAACCAATCAACAAGGTGATCGCAAATCCTTGCACTGGTCCTTTACCGATGAACAACAAAATTGCGGCCGTCAACATCGTCGTTACGTTGGAATCCACAATGGCAGAAACCGCTCCTTTCCATGTATAAGCAACTCGAACCGCTTCTTTCAACGATTTCCCACGGTTGAACATTTCGTCTTTGACCCTTTCGTTGATTAGAATGTTCGCATCAATTGCCATTCCCAAAGTCAAAATGATCCCCGCAATACCAGGCAATGATAAAGTTGCACCAAAAAGCCCAACCATCAAGCCCAATAAAAACAAGATGTTTACAGTCAAAGCAATGTCTGCAAAAACTCCTGCACGGCTATAGTAGAATACCATCCATGCCAAAATCAATACGAAAACAACGATGAATGAGATCAATGAACTGTCAATGGCTTCTTGCCCCAATGAAGGACCTACTTCTTCCAATTGAACAATCTTTGAAGAAGCTGGTAAGCTACCCGCTTGCAAGATATTCGCCAAATCCTGCGCTTCACTCAAGGTAAAGTTTCCAGAAATTTGAGAACTACCTCCTGCGATTTTCTCGTTGATGTTCGGTGCAGAATACACCATGTTGTCCAAAACGATCGCAATCGAATTGCCCACGTTTTCTTCGGTGATTTTCGCCCATTTCTGTGCTCCTTCCGTATTCATTCGCATGCTCACCACCGGTTCATTGGTGATGGAACCTGCGTTTCTTTCTCCTGAAGCTTTGTCTACAACATCACCAGGAAGCAAAGGCTCACCATTTTGGGTGCCGCTCAAAGCATACAAAGAAAGATACTTTCCGTTCACATTGGCATCACGGCTTTCAACAGGTTTGTTCGCCCATGCATATTTAAAGTTGCGAATGCCTGTAGGCAAGCTCGCTTTCAATTCTTTTGAATTCAACATTTGGTTGATCACCGCAGTATCTTTGGTCATCACAGAAAACAAAGAGTTTCCTTCCATCGGTTGTTGGATCAAACTGGTAATGTTTTCCAAATCGGTGGCAACCCCCAAACTTTGTGGATTGACCGTAGTGAAATAACTGATGACCTGAGGATTGTTTGATTCCACTTTCCAGAATTCCAACTTAGCAGTACTTTGCAATAGGTTTTTGATTCGGTCTTTGTTTTTCTCACCTGGCATTTCAACCAAAATACGGCCATCTGCCTCACCACCTAAACGTTGGATCACTGGTTCAACAACGCCAAAGCGGTTGATACGGGAAGAAATCACTTGAAAAGCAGTCCCAATTTTGGCATCAATGTCGTCTTTGATCAATTGTTTGACTTGGCTGTCGCTGGCATCAAATTCAATAAATGAAGCATTTTGACGGTTTCCAAAGATGTCTGCAGAAGAATATTTCAAGTTGCTTTGTCCTTTTTCTTGGCGCAATTTTTCAAATTCTTCAAAAAACAAATCTACATAGGCTCTGTTTCCTTGGGTTCTTTGGGTAATGTCTGCAGCATCCAAAGCTTCTACAAAAATTGGATTTTTGCTGTGGCCCGCTAAATTTTCAAGTAAATCACGTACTTGAACTTGAAGCGTTACACTAATTCCGCCTTTCAAATCCAGTCCTAACTTGATTTCTTTATTTTTCGCATCACGGTAATTGTACTTGATGATTCCCAAGTTCAACGTATCATTCGCCAAACTATCTAAAACCAACTGCTCATGTTGCTCATCTTTAGCGATATTGCGTGCTTCACTTTCCACTTTGTTGGTGTACCAAGTATAACTCAATTGTCTCACGGATAGAATCCCCAAGATAATTGCAATACCTGCTATAAGCCATTTTCCTCTCATAATCGGTGTCTTATTAAGAATTTTTTAACGCGCAAATATAGAATTTACAAAGTACTTAACCAAAATTAAACCCATAGTAAACGTGAACTTTTCAACATTTTAGCAACATTTCTTACAATAATTGGTTGGCCAAGTTCGCCAATTCACTCCTTTCTCCTTTGATTAATTGGATGTGCGCAAACAATTTTTGGCCTTGCACTTTGTCCACCAAATAAGACAATCCATTGGATTGTTCATCCAAATACGGCGTATCAATTTGCTTGATGTCGCCTGTAAAAATGAATTTGGTGTTTTCTCCAGCGCGCGTAATGATTGTTTTGATTTCGTGCGGCGTCAAATTCTGGGCTTCATCCACAATGAAAATCACATCCGACAAACTTCTCCCACGAATGTAAGCCAAAGGCGTGATCAATAATTTCTCTTGTTCCACCATCAAATTCAACTGTTTGTATTCTTTGTCTTGTTCGTCAAATTGGTATTGAATGAATTTCAAATTGTCCCACAACGGTTGCATGTACGGATCGATTTTCGATTTGATGTCACCTGGCAAAAAACCAATATCTTTGTTGCTCAACGGCACAATTGGACGCGCCAAGTAAATTTGTTTGAAATCTCTTTTCTGCGCAATCGCCGCTGCCAAAGCTAGCAATGTCTTACCCGTTCCCGCCACACCATGCAGAGCGACCAATTTGATTTCTTTTTGCAAAATGGCATGCATCGCAAAAGCCTGTTCCGCATTTCTGGGTTTGATGTTGAAAGAGGTTTGCTTGTTGACTCTTTCCAATTGCTGCAAAAATGGATTATAATACGCCAAGGCTGAGGACTTTTCTCCTTGTAAAATGTAATAAGCATTCGGATAAATGCGCATCAAACTTTCTACCTCTTCCAATGGAATCGAAAAATCTCGGTAAAGCGCATCGATGATTTCTTGGTCAAAATTGCTGTAAGTCGAAATACCCGTCGGCAAATTGTCCTCAATTTTCACCTTTCCAGTTTCATAATCTTCTGCCCTCACGCCCAAAGCCTTTGCTTTCAAGCGCAAATTGATGTCTTTGGTCACCAAAACAACTTGGTGGTTGGGTTCTTGCTTGGCAACGATCAAACAAGCATTCAAAATCCGGTTGTCCATCGAATCTGTTCCATAGACATTGACCGCTGAATGACTCAAGCCGTTGGTTTCCATGACGATTCTGAATCGACCTTTGTCATCTCCTGGCAAAGGATTCCAATCTTTGATCAACAAATCTTTGGAGTTTTTGTCCAAAAAACGAATGAATTCTCTGGCTTCAAAATTTTTGGTTTCATTGCCTTTTTTGAAATCATCCAATTCTTCCAAAACCGTGATGGGAATCGCCACATCGTGTTCTGCAAAGTTCATGATGGATTTGTGGTCAAAAATAATCACAGAAGTATCCAGTACAAATAGTTTTTTCATCATTTTCTCCATATTTACAATCCTTAAATTTAGTTGAAATAACTAAGTTGAGGAAGAAAGTCTATGAAGGATTTGTTAAACCTACTTCATTATTTATACCATAGCATTTTCAATAAACCATAATATTTTCCAATAATGAAGCTGATTGAGCTATCTTTGAAAGATGTTGTATGCAATTGTTATAATGTTGTTGATCGGTCTAGGCACAGGTTTGACTTGGACCGTGCTTCAAAATTTTTATTTCCTAATTCGAACGCGACCTTTTGCCGCCACGCTTTTTTTAAGTTTGATTTTCATGGTCTTTTTCTCTTCACTGAACGCTTTTCTAAAGCTATGTTTCATAGTTTTACTGGTTTCATTGGCCATGATTCATGTTGAACGAATGAAGAAATTACATTAAGGTTCATTTTTTTCAAACATCAGAAATATAAAGAGAAACGAAACTGCTTGGTAAAAAAGCAATTTTAACCAATTCCTAAATTAACCCACTAAAAATCACTCAATGGATTGGCTGTTCACTTGCACTTGACGTTCGTACAAAAAGTGGGGTTGCAAACCGGCACGCCCGATGATCAATTGCCCTTGTTGAGAACCAGCAAAACGAGAAAAGCCATTCCCAATACCAAATCCAGGCTCTCTCACGATGAAATAAATTCCTTTTGAAAAAGGATATTTCAAGGCCAGAATGTTGGGCACACTGGGCGCAATTACTTGGTTGTTTTCATCCACAATGGAAAGAATTTTTACTTTTTCCAAAATGGCTTCACTTTGCGGGTTGTCTTTTTCACTGATTTCGTTCAAACCAATCACACCGATGGCGTTTTTGGATTGTTGCAAAAATTCCACAACCGCCAGCGCATCGCCCAAAGCTTGCACATTCTTGCCTTCTGGAATCTTCAAATCCAGCACTTGTTGCACCGTATTGAAATTCCCAGAATTGCCATTGTCAAACACAATTTGGTGGGTATCTTCTAAAATCGCATTTTTGATTTCAGGCAAACTGAGCGCTTCCAAAGGATTGTTCTTTGCGGTGATAAAAACGACCGCATCGTGCGCCAACAAAGTAGAACGCGGCGTCACATCGGTCAATTGTTTGATGTATGCGGTTTGTTTTTCATCCAAACCTTGGTTGATAAAAGCAGCATAAGCCACCGTATCCACCAAGTTTTTCAAGACTTGATTTTCTGGTTGGTAAATGATTTTAAATTCCACTTTTGGAAATTTCATTTGGTAAATCTCCGTCAATGCTTCCAATACATTTCGATTGGAGGGATCGGCATAAATCACCATCTCCCCTTCTCTGTGGGTATTTTCTTCTCGATTTTTTCCGCAAGCAACCAAGAATAAAACAAACGCAAAGTATAAGAATCTTTTGACCATCTTAATTCCGCATCAATTGAATCGCTCGATACACCCTAAAACCACCGTAAGCAATGAACAAAACGCCCAAAGCGATCGCCGCCCAAGGCGCCAAATCCATGAAAAACCAATCTCTGTACATGATAAAACCTCCGATAAAAGCATACATCATGCCCATTACAATATTGACAACATTTCTAATCATAGTGGCAAAGTTAATTAATTAAAAAAGATGCGCATCCTTTCTTTTTGACATTTTAGTGAAACAAACCAATGCATCCCATGCTATGACCAACAAAAGCCTATCAAATGTTCAATGCTCTTTTTTTTCTTAAATTTGATCAAATTTCTTGTCCATGAAAAATTTAGAGCGGGTGTACAAAATGACCTTTGCCAGTGTTTATCCACACTACATTGCCAAAGCTGAAAAAAAAACACCGCACCAAAGAAGAAGTGGACCAAATCATCTTTTGGTTGACTGGTTTTGATTCAAAAACATTGCAGCAACATTTGGATGAAAAAAGCGATTTATTGACTTTTTTCACACAAGCCCGCATCCATCCCAACGTTTCAAAAATTACTGGCGTGATTTGCGGATACCGCGTGGAAGAGATTGAAG
Organism: Moheibacter sp.; assembly: GCA_035515075.1. GTDB lineage: Bacteria > Bacteroidota > Bacteroidia > Flavobacteriales > Weeksellaceae > Moheibacter. Next base: position 12,855 of record DATJBZ010000022.1, read on the forward strand.
ACGATCTGATGCGAAAAATCCGATATTTGGACAAATTGATTGATGAATTGGCCAAAGGAAAATCCATCGAGAAAATTTTGAGGAAATGGTCCACTCTATTTAATAATGAGCAATGACAACATTCGATAATTTAGAATATTTAAGTATAGAAAAACACCCAAGTAAAAGTGCATCAATTGAAACAATTCTATAAAATTGCACTAATTTATACAATTTCATTAAATTGCTGTTTTTAATGCAATTTATGTGTATATTTGAAATAAAAAATGATCGCAGTATTAACTGGAGACATCATCAACTCAAGAGAAGTCAACGCAGAAGAATGGCAACCAAAACTCAAAGCCTATTTTGACAGCGTGACAAATAATGATGAAAAATGGGCCATCTACAGAGGCGACAGCTTTCAAATTCAAGTCAATGCAAATGAAGCGCTTAACATTGCGATTTGCATCAAATCTTTGATCAAAACCAATCCTAAAATAGATGTGAGAATCGCTATTGGAATTGGAGACATCTCATTTGAAGAAAAGAAAATCACTGAATCAAATGGAACTGCATTTGTCAATTCTGGAGATGCTTTTGAGATGTTAAAAAACAATACTTTGCGTTTAAAAACACCTTATCAAGAGTTTGATGCGTGTTTTAATCCTATTTTTAAATTATTGAGTTTCATCATTGACAATTGGAAACCTGCTACATCAGAAACCATTTTTTACGCTTTGACCTACAGAGGTTTGTTGCAAAAAGAAATCGCTGAAAAATTACAAAAAGACCGTACTACGGTGAATAGAGCACTAAAAAGAGGGGCTTATGAAGAAATTGTTGACATCATTGATTTGTTTGATCAAAAAACATCAGAATGTATCCATTGATAATTAAAGTAATCACAGCGCATTTATTAGGAGATTTTGTCCTTCAAAGCGACAAAATGATCAACGACATTCATTCAAGAAAGTTCAAATCATTTTACCTTTATATACACTGTTTGATCCATTTCATTTTGATTTTGACATTGACTGGATTTAGAAAGGAATACATCGTTCCTGCTTTGCTTTTGTCCATCGTTCATTTGACAATTGACATCTTGACGAAATTATTATTGGCCAATAAAATAAGTGGTTTGTTGAATTTGGCCATCGATCAAATTTTACATTTCATTTCGATTGCTTTATTTGTCTATTATTTTCATCCCTATTCCATCAATTATGACAAAATATTGAGCCCGAAAAATCAAATACTTTTGCTATCCATCATTGGAATCACCTTTGTTTCATCCATCGTTATCAAAAAAATCATCGAATTATTCAATTACAACATCCGCAGTTCTGGACTTAAAGATGCAGGAAAATACATAGGCATGCTGGAAAGACTGTTTGTTTTCCTTTTTGTGATTACTCATTTTTGGGAAGGAATTGGTTTTTTGTTGGCAGCGAAATCCATTTTCCGATTTGGTGATTTAAAGAATAAAAAAGACGTTAAATTAACAGAATACATATTGATTGGTACTTTGTTAAGCTTTGGTTTAGCGATTCTGATTGGGAAAATTTATTTAAAACTAATGAATATCGCTTATTGAATTGATCAACTGAATGCATTAAAAAAAGCTTCCACAAATTGTAGAAGCTTTTTTTGCTATTTTTAAAGGAATGAATTTATTTCACAATGGTCATTTCGTCCAACAAATAGCTGGCATTGGCGTATTTGTCAATGATGAACAAAACATAGCGCAAATCCACCATGATGTTTCGACAAATCGCTGGATCGTAGTACAAATCACTCATGGTTCCTTCCCAAACACGGTCAAAATTCAATCCGACCAAATTGCCGTCTTTGTCCAAGGCTGGACTTCCTGAATTTCCACCTGTGGTATGGTTGGTCGCAATGAAATTCACGGGCATTTTGGCTTTCTTACCTTTGCCCACACCATAAATCCCATAGTCTTTGTTTTTCTCCAAATCCATCAATTTTTGTGGTAAATCATATTCATAATCACCAGGAATGTATTTGGCAACCACACCGTCCAAATAGGTCAACGCCTCATATCTCGGTTGGTTTTCAGGTTTGTAACCGTCTACTTTTCCATAAGTCACGCGCAAAGTTGAGTTGGCGTCTGGAAAGAATTTCTTGTCGGTAAAAACTTCCAATTGCCCTTTCATGTATTGACGTTGCAAATTGTCAATTTGCTTGCTGATCGCCAAATATTTAGTCGAAACTTTGTCTTCGTAAGCCGTTAAAATCTTGGTAATTTCAGTCAACAAAGGATCTGCCATCAAAGCTTCCAACAAGTTGGCATCGTTGCTAAACGCTTGGTCAATATCCGTGACCATGCTAGCGCCGTTGACCAAAGTTTTTCCAGTCAAAATGGATTTTGCAAAAGTAGAAGCATCGATTTGGATCGGTTCATTGGGTTGAAACTCTTTGGGCATTTCATTTTTGAATTTCTGAATCAAAGCCAAAGAAACTTCTTGGTCCAAATCCGCATTGTAATCCTTGTAAATTCCTTTCAAATAATTGCTCATTCTACCTTTCAAATCATCGTATTTCGACGTACCATAAGCGTCCAACAAATTTTTGATTTGCAAGGCGATGCGGAAAGTTTCTGAATTTCTAAAGATGGCTTCATCAAAGAAAATTTCTCCTTTTTCATACAAAGCATTCGCAGCGTACAATTCATTTAACTCATTGACCAAAGTACCGTATTTCGCTTTCAATACAGGATCAGCTTGCACTCTTTTGTTGAATTCCGCTTCATAATTCGTCTTGATTTGTACAGCGCCTGATTTGGTCAACCCCAAACTTTCGCCTGTCCATTTTTTATGTGCGTTGGAAATTCGCGCATATTTTGAAGCATATTTGATGCGGGTAGCATCGTCTTGTTTCATTTCATTCAATAATATTTTCAAAGCAATGTCACGAATACCAATTCTTGCTGGATTTTTGATGTCAATCGTTTGCTCCAAAGCAATGGCAGGTAAATATTCGTCAGTCACGCCAGGAAATCCGTACACAAAAGTAAAATCACCTTCTTTCACGCCTTTGGCTGAAACAGGCAAGAAATGTTTCGGCGTGTAAGGAATGTTGTCTGCTGAATATTCCGCAGGACGGTTGTTTTTGTCAGCATAAATTCTAAACAAAGCAAAATCGCCCGTATGTCTTGGCCAAGACCAGTTGTCGGTGTCCATTCCAAAATTCCCGATCGCACTTGGTGGCGCACCGACCAAACGAACGTCGCGGTAAGTTTCGGTTACGAACAAATAATATTTATTGCCTTTGTAAAAAGGACGAATGCTCACATCTTGGTACGCTTCTTTGACCGCATTGGCAGAAACGATGTCGATATTTCCTTTGATGAAATCTTGTCTTTCTTCTGGACTCATATCATCTGTCACACCTTGAAGTATTTTATCTGAAACATCGATGATGTTGATGATAAAAGTAGCGAACAACCCATTGTTGGGCAATTCTTCTGCATTGTTCAATGCCCAAAATCCATTTTTCAAATAGTCATTTTCCAAACTCGAATGCGATTGGATTTGTCCATAACCACAATGGTGGTTGGTCAATAACAAACCGTTGGGCGAAATGACTTCTGAAGTACATCCTCCACCAAAGTGTGCAATGGCATGGTTGATCGCTGGTTTTTCTGCACTAAATATTTCTTCCGCATCAAGCTTCAACCCCATTGACTTCATTTCTTCGATGTTCAATTCGTTCGGAATCCACATTCCTCCGCCTTGCTGGGCATTACCGAATTGCATCAGCGAAGCCGCCAAAACAAAACTCAAATAAAATCTTTTCATTTTTTCATTTTTTTCAAAACTACACAATTCTCATTTATTTCATCTCCTTTGCTGAAAGGAATTTTAGAAAAGAATTGTACATAAAACAAGTCAGCAAAAAAATAATTTTCATAAAAAAAGCCTGGAAAACCAGGCTTTGAATTTTTCTGTTGGTACAAATTTAAAATTTGTAAGCAAATCCAGCACCGATTGAACTCATCGTCCAAGAAGAACTGAATTTCCCTAAATCAGTATGAACTGTTTGTTTTGAACTAATTCCTTTGTAGAATCCAAATACATCAAACGAAGCGCCGCTGTATCCAAATCTTGGTTGGTACAAGAAACCACCATCCATGTCTTTAGTGGTTGCAACAGCATAACCTAAGTTCAAACCTGCAAAGAATCCACCAAAATCATATTTAGCAGATGCTGCAATTGGAACAAATCCAATGTCATCCCCTTTCACCTTCGCCCAGCCATAATCATATTCTTTGGCCAAGAAAAGATCGTACCCAACCATGGCTCCAATCTTTAAGTTCGCTACTACATCCCAATAGTATGCTGCTGTAATTCCTAAGTTAAAAGAAGTAAAATCACCAGCATCTCCCATTGGAATCGCTGCATAAGCACCTGCTTCAAAATTGGTCGATTGTGCATTGACACCCATCATGGTACACACAGCCAAAGCTGCAGAAAATAACAATTTTTTCATAATTAAAAGTTTTAATGTTCAAACAAATATAAATAATATTCAATCAATTCTTAAAAAAAACCAAAAAATCTCATTTTTCTAAAAATTGGGATGGGAATAAATATTTAAATCAAACTTATTTTTTATGCTGACTTTTAAGTTTAATTTTGCCTTTCACAATATTTATACAATGAACAACACCTACAAATCTGCTGGAGTCGACAAAGAAGAAGGCTACCAAACTGTTTCAAAAATCAAAAAAGCCGTTGCTGAAACCCACAATGACAATGTACTGAATGGCATTGGCAGTTTTGGCGCTTTTTACCAATTGTCTGGCTATAAAAATCCCGTATTGGTTTCTGGAACCGATGGCGTAGGCACCAAGTTGAGAATTGCATTGGATGTCAAAAAATACGACAGCATTGGCATCGATTGCTTTGCCATGTGCGCCAATGACATCTTGTGCCATGGCGCAAAACCTTTGTTTTTTCTCGATTATTTGGCCTGTGGAAAATTGGATTCTGATGTGGCAGCCGAAATCGTTGGTGGCATCGCCGCAGCTTGCAAAGCAACAGGCACCGCATTGATCGGTGGCGAAACGGCAGAAATGCCAGGCATGTACCAAGTGGGCGATTATGATGTCGCAGGTTTTTGTGTAGGCGTGGTTGAAAAAGACGAAATCATCGACGGCTCAGCCATCAAAGAAGGACAAGTCATCGTTGGTTTGCCTTCGAGTGGTTTTCACAGCAATGGTTTCTCATTGGTCCGAAAAATATTCCAGGATTTCAATGAGGAGTTTGAAGGAAAACCTTTGTGGGAAACTTTGCTAGTCCCAACCCAATTGTACCAAAATGACATTGATGCCATCCGTGAAAAAATCAATTTAACTGGAATCGCACACATCACAGGCGGTGGTTTGATCGAAAATGTGCCGAGAATTTTACCCAAAGGCTTGACTGCTGTGATCGACAAATCTTCCATCAACATTCCTACTGTGATGCAGGAATTGATGAAAAGAGGCGGAATTTCTGAAGATGAAATGTTTGGCACTTTCAATATGGGTGTAGGAATGGTCGTTGTTTGTGACAAAGAAGATGCCAACAGCGTGATTGAAACCATTGAAGGCAGCATGTCGTTAGGTTACATTCAAAAAGGAGAAGAAGAAATTATTTTGAAATAAAGATTGTTTGAATTGATCAAACGTACGCTTCGTTTTTCAAGTGATTATTTAAAAATCAATTTAATTTGGCGGGTTTTGCTGAATTTTCACACAGCTTTTTCCACCAAAAAAAATGATAAGGATGCATTTGAAAAACGAAGCTTATCCATACTGAATTGATCCTTTTAAATGGAACAAATTCATTTTGAGCGCAATCCTTTTTTATTCCATTTCAAAATACAATTGATTGACTTTCTAATTTTATCAACTCAATTATTTTTGTTCACTTTTTAAAATTCAATCATCTGAACCTTAGAAAGATATTTGAACATTAAAAATTAACCCAATTCACATTCAATTGATTTTCAAATAATTAAATCCAGAAAACTAATAAGCCTTACAAATTCTTTAATCATTGAGTTTGAATTATTTGTCAACTTCTCAAATTTCAATCATTCACAACTTAGCTGATTGCGACGATATTTGTCCGAAAAAAGGCTTAACTTTGTTGCTTCATTCAATAACGAAATCGATTCATTTATCGCCAACCTAAACACCTATATTTTATCTATGTTTTTGTGGCTGATTAGTCGATTTCAATTGAATTTTTTCAAAAAATCAATACACTAACAATACAACAAGATACGATCAACGATGGAAGTAATGGAAAAAGCGAAAATTTACGACAATCAAGAGGTTTTTGATGCGGCACTCGCCTATTTTAAAGGTGATGACTTGGCTGCAAGAGTTTGGGTCAATAAATATGCACTGAAGGACTCGGATGGCAATATTTATGAAAAAACACCGGACGACATGCACCGAAGAATCGCCAGTGAGATCGCACGCATCGAAAAAAAATACCCCAACCCAATGTCCGAAGAACAAATTTTTGATGTCATCAAAAACTTCCAATACATCTTGCCACAAGGAAGTCCGATGACGGGCATAGGCAATGATTTTCAAATCGCTTCTTTGTCCAATTGCTTTGTGATTGGCAGCGGAACGGACAGTGATTCTTACGGAAGCATCATGAAATTGGACGAAGAGCAGGTTCAACTAATGAAAAGAAGAGGTGGCGTTGGCCATGATTTATCCAACATTCGCCCCAAAGGATCTGCTGTTAAAAATTCCGCATTGACCTCTACAGGCTTGGTTCCTTTCATGGAAAGATATTCTAACTCTACGCGTGAAGTTGCCCAAGACGGTCGCCGTGGCGCTTTGATGTTGTCAGTTTCGATCAACCATCCCGATGCAGAAGATTTCATCGATGCCAAAATGGAACAAGGAAAAGTAACTGGTGCCAACGTATCGGTGCGCATCAACGATGCTTTTATGGAGGCAGTGAAAAACAATTCGTCCTATGTGCAGAAATATCCGATTTTCAGTGAAGATCCTTTGTATTCGAAAACCATTCAAGCACAGGACATTTGGAAAAAAATCATTCACAACGCTTGGAAATCCGCTGAACCAGGGATTTTATTTTGGGATACCATCCAAAAAGAATCCATCCCTGATTGCTATGCAGACTTTGGTTTTGAAACAGTTTCGACCAACCCTTGTGGAGAAATCCCTTTGTGTCCGTACGACTCTTGCCGATTGATCGCCATCAATTTGTATTCATATGTAGAAAATCCATTCACACCCCAAGCGAAATTTAATTTTGACTTGTTCAAAGAACATGCGGCGATTGCACAACGCATGATGGACGACATCATTGATTTGGAAGAAGAGAAAATTGAAGCCATTTTAAGAAAAATTGACAGCGATCCAGAAGCAGACGCCATCAAAAATACTGAAAGACAACTTTGGTTAAAAATCAAAGAAAAAACGCTACAAGGCCGTAGAACAGGTGTTGGCATCACAGCTGAGGGCGATATGATTGCAGCCATGGGATTGACTTATGGTACAGATGAAGCCACTGCTTTTTCCACTGAAGTACACAAAAAAATGGCATTGGCTTGCTATGCTTCTTCCGTTAAATTGGCAAAAGAAAGAGGCCCTTTTGAAATTTATGATGCCAAAAGAGAAGAAAACAACCCATTCATTCTTCGTCTAAAGGAAGCTGATCCTAAATTATATGAAGACATGGTAAAATTTGGTCGAAGAAATATTGCCTTGCTGACCATTGCACCCACCGGAAGCACGAGTTTGATGTCGCAAACGACCTCTGGTATTGAACCCGTATTTTTACCTGTTTACAAAAGAAGGAGAAAAGTCAATCCAAACGACAAAGAAGTCCGCGTAGATTTCGTAGATGAAATTGGTGATAGTTGGGAAGAGTACATTGTTTTTCACCATCATTTCAAAACATGGATGAAAGTAAATGGCTACGATGTTGACAAAAATTATTCGCAAGAGGAAATCAACGATTTGATCAAAGCCTCACCATATTACCAAGCCACTTCCAACGACGTCAATTGGTTAAACAAAGTCAAATTGCAAGGAAATATCCAAAAATGGGTCGATCATTCGATTTCGGTGACCATCAATTTACCCAATGATGCCAGTGAAGAACTGGTCAACGAATTATACATCACCGCTTGGGAAAGCGGTTGCAAAGGAATTACTGTTTACAGAGATGGCTCTCGCTCAGGTGTTTTGGTTGCAGCCGATGAGAAAGAAGAAAAAGTAGCAGCTTCAACCATTTTTCCTAGCAAACGTCCGCAAATCTTAGAGGCCGATGTGGTAAAATTCCAAAATAACAAAGAAAAATGGGTGGCATTTGTCGGATTAATTGACGGAAGACCCTATGAAATCTTTACTGGAATTGCAGATGAAGAAGAAGGCTTGCTCTTACCTCGTTGGGTCAACAATGGCTTGATCATCAAAAACAGAGATGAAAACGGAGATTCGCGCTATGACTTTCAATTTCAAAACCTAAAAGGATACAAAACAACCATTGAAGGATTGTCCGATAAGTTCAATCCTGAATATTGGAATTACGCCAAATTGATTTCAGGCGTTTTGAGACACGGCATGCCGATTGACAAAATCGTGGAATTGATCCAACAAATGGAATTGGATTCCGAATCGATCAATACTTGGAAAGCAGGTGTAGCAAGGGCTTTGAAGCGTTATATTCCTGATGGAACAGAAGTCGATCAAAAATGCAAAAGCTGTGGTTCAGACCAAGTCATTTACCAAGAAGGTTGTTTGATTTGCAAAAACTGCGGTTCGAGCAAGTGCGGATAATTCTTTAGATAAAATCTTATACGAAATGCCTGTTTTTTTACGCAGGCATTTTTTTTGAATGAATTGAACCAACGATGACCTCTAAATTTGTACGATAATTGCATAGTGACTTGACTTTAAATGGAAGAATTGCCTACATTTAAAAATTCAAATTGATTCAATTCATGGAACAAACCGAAAATTTCGAAATACTCAACCAAGAAATCCAACCTGGAGAAACCCAAACGGTCAATTTAAAAATTGCACAATTGCATACGATGACTGAGCTGAACATTCCGATCATTGTGTCGCATTCGGACAAAAAAGGACCTGTCGTCTTACTTTGCGCAGGCTTGCATGGCGATGAAATCAACGGCACAGAAATCGTTCGTCGCGTGATTTACAGCAAAATCAACGAACCGAAATCAGGCACCATCATTTGCATTCCGATAGTGAATGTGTTTGGATTCGTCAATCACTCCAGAGAATTTCCTGATGGCCGAGATTTGAACCGCGTTTTTCCTGGCGCTGCCAAAGGTTCATTGGCGAGTCAATTTGCTTACAATTTATTGGAACACATCGTACCAAAAGTAGATTACGTCATTGACTTTCACGCTGGCGGAAGCAGCCGATTCAATGTTGCGCAAGTCCGTGTGGAAGAAGGCAAACCGGCTTTGGAAGAAATGGCAGCAGCATTTCAAGCACCTTTTCTATTGTATTCAAACAACATTGAAGGATCCTTTCGAGAAGCTTGTGATTTGCGGGGCGTGAAATACTTGTTGTTTGAAGGCGGAAAATCTTTGGACATCAACCAAGAGGTTGCCGATGAAGGCGTCAAAGGCACCAAACGTTTTTTGAGGCATTTGGACATGTTGAAAGACGAATTCTTGACCGACATTGTCACCCGCCCGATGATTTACGTCGAAACCTCCACTTGGGTCCGCGCTGAATTGTCAGGTTTGTTCCGCAGCATTGCGCCAGTGGGCAGCTATGTCGAAGAAGGACAAACCATGGCCTGGATCACCGATCCCTTTGGCTTTGTAGAAACTCCTGTATTAGCACCCAACTCAGGCTATGTCATCAATGAAAACCAAGCTTCCACCGTTTTCCAAGGTGGTGCCATTTTTAATTTGTCCACCAAATTAAAAGGAGACTGAGTGCGAAAATTTTTCTCTTTTAAATTCTAAAAATTCCGCCAAAAGAAATAATGGTTTCGCCAAAGTAAAAACTATGCGAAGCTTTGTCTGAACTGCTTTGGGTTGTTCTTACACTCGGCATATTGATGTAACCCCCTTTCAGTTCGGTTTGCAAGAAGAAGTGTTTGAAAAAAGTAAAGTTCAATCCTACTTTTGCAGACATCCCATAACCAGACAAGTGAAATTCGTCATATCGCTCTTTACTTAGCAATTTAGTATTGGTCTTTGGCAACAAAACGCCTGCGCCAAAACCTTCGGTCAAATTGATTTGAAATAGATCGGTATTTCTGATGCCAAACCATTTTGAAATGTCATCCCATCTCGACAATTCCACATAAATATAATTCAGTCCATCGGTGTGCTCAAACGTCAAAAAGTCTTCGGTCAAGAAAACTTCACCATCATTGATCGCTTCGCCATAACTGCCTCTGTCGGGATAATTTCCAGAATACTTCACCGTTTTATCTTGGTACATCACATATTTCATATGGTCCACGCCCAAAGAAATGCTATAATTGTCGGTTAAGAAATATCCAACTTTGAAATTGGTTTGTGGAATGGTCATGCGCACAGGATTGATGTAGTCCATGTGCCAACCTTTGGGTTTGTCATGTGCTTTGACATCATGCAAAGTAAAATCGTAATTTTCTCCACGAAAACGAATGTCAGAGTCAGTGAAATAACCACGGTTTCCTCCCCAAGAAACAAACACTTTCCCTTTGTTTTTGGCAGTATATTTTTCTGTGGTCAATAAGTTATCCGTTTGGCTGTATCCTTTTTGTACAAAAGTCAACAATACAATCAATGCGATGAATTGCTTCATTTTTGGTTGGTTTAAATAAAGTGCAAAAGTAAGCAGAATTGCTTTGTATAATTGTGACAAATGTTACATTCTAACACAAAAAACTGCAACGAATCCGCTGCAGTTTTTATACTATCATTTGATTTAAACTCTATTTACAATGGAATGTTCCCATGTTTTCTATTGGGACCTTCCACTACCTTTCCTTCCAACATCGAAAAAGCTTTGAGTAACTTTCTTCGGGTTTGGCTTGGGAAAATCACTTCATCAATGAAGCCGCGTTTGGCTGCTTCGTAAGGATTAGCAAACAATGCCGCATATTCTTTTTCTTTTTCTATCAATTTTGCTGCTTGGTCGCTGGCTTCGGAAATTTCTTTTTTGAAAATGATCTCAGAAGCACCTTTCGCCCCCATCACTGCAATTTCAGCCGTAGGCCAAGCAAAATTCATGTCCGCGCCAATGTGTTTTGAATTCATCACATCATAGGCTCCACCATAGGCTTTTCGGGTAATGACCGTCACTTTTGGCACCGTTGCTTCACTCAAAGCATACAACAATTTTGCTCCATGAACGATGATCCCATTCCACTCTTGGTCCGTTCCTGGCAAAAACCCAGGTACATCGACCAAAACCAACAAAGGAATGTTGAACGCATCGCAGAATCGTGTAAATCGTGCTGCTTTTGTCGCACTGTTTACATCCAAAACGCCCGCCAAATACATGGGATTGTTGGCGACAATGCCAATGCTTTTTCCACCCAATCGTGCAAATCCAACCACGATGTTTTCTGCAAAATCTTTGTGAATTTCAAAAAAACTGTCCGCATCAATCAAATGTTCGATCACGTCCTTCATGTTGTAAGGCGTAGAAGCACTTTCTGGAATGAAATCATCCAATTCCATGCGCAATTCATCCGTCAATTCATAAGGCAAAGCAGCAGCTAACTCTTGGTTGTTCTGCGGCAAATAACTCAGCAATTTCTTGACATCTTCCAAACATTCAATGTCATTGGCAGAAGTCGTATGCGCTACCCCAGATTTGGTTGAGTGCGTACTTGCACCGCCCAATTCTTCTGCAGTCACCGTTTCATTGGTTACCGTTTTCACCACGTTTGGCCCTGTTACAAACATATAGGACGATCCTTCTACCATCATGGTGAAATCCGTCATCGCGGGCGAATACACCGCACCTCCTGCACAAGGTCCCATGATTGCTGAAATTTGAGGAATCACCCCAGAAGATTGCACATTTCGATGGAAAATATCGGCATAACCACCCAAAGAACGCACGCCCTCCTGAATTCTCGCGCCACCTGAATCGTTCAAACCAATCATCGGTGCCCCCACTTTCAAAGCCATGTCCATCACTTTGCAGATTTTCTCGGCATGGGTTTCAGACAAAGATCCACCAAAAACAGTAAAATCTTGGGCAAAAACATAGACCAAACGACCGTTGATCGTTCCATAACCCGTAATGACACCATCGCCTAAATACTGTTCCCGGTCCATCCCGAAATCATTGGTTCGGTGTTCAACCAACATCCCAATTTCTTCAAAAGAACCATCATCCATCAAATATTCGACGCGCTCTCTTGCAGTTAATTTTTTCTTCCCATGCTGAGAAGCTATTCTTTTTTCTCCTCCACCCAATCGGGCTTCGGCTTGTTTATCGATTAATGTTTTGAATTTATCTTCCATAATTCTGTTACGAATGAGGTAATTTAACGATTTTTAATTCTTCCAAATAAAGCTTCAAGGCCATCAATGCCGCGACTTCTGCTTCTTGTTTCTTTTTATTTTGAATGGTTTCTGGATGAAAATACTTTTTGACGAAATTGGTATCAAAATTTCCACTCACAAAGGCCTCATGCTCCAAAACAAACGTACCAAATGGCAAAGTAGTTTCAATTCCTTTTACCAAATAATTCTGAATGGCCTCCAACATCAAACCAATGGCTTCTTCTCTGGTTTTTCCATGCGCAATCAATTTCGCCAACATCGGATCGTAATAAATCGGCACATCGACACCTTCATCAATGCCGTTGTCCACACGAATCCCTTTCCCTTGGGGCAATTGATAGGTTTCCAAATGACCAACACTTGGCAAGAAATCATTCATCGGATCTTCTGCATATACACGCAATTCCAACGCATGACCATGAATCGACAAATCCTCTTGTTGGATCGTTAATTTTTCTCCTTTGGCAATTCGGATTTGCATTTCGACCAAGTCCAAACCTGTGATCAATTCCGTCACGGGATGCTCCACTTGCAATCGGGTATTCATTTCCAAAAAGTAGAAATTCTTGTTTTCATCCAACAAAAACTCAACGGTTCCAGCCCCAACATAATCACAAGATTGCGCTACTCTCACCGCAGTTTCCCCCATTTGTTGTCGAAGTTCTGGCGTCAAAACAACCGAAGGCGCTTCTTCTACCACTTTTTGATGACGACGCTGAATGCTGCATTCTCTTTCAAACAAATGCAAGGTATTGCCATGTTGGTCCGCCATGATTTGAATTTCAATGTGGCGAGGCGAACCGATGTATTTTTCAATAAAAACGGAGCCATCTCCAAAAGCTGAAATCGCTTCTGAAACCGCTCGCTTCATTTGCTCTTCAAACGCTTCGCTATTTTCCACGATGCGCATTCCCTTTCCTCCTCCACCAGCAGAAGCTTTGATCAAAATAGGAAAACCAACTTCTTCCGCCACTTTCTTGGCAGCTTCCACATCAGTGATCGCTTCATCCAACCCAGGAACCATTGGGATATTGTATTTTTTGACCGTTTCTTTTGCAGCCAATTTATCGCCCATCACCCGAATCGAATCGGATTTTGGTCCGATGAAAATAATCCCGTTTTTTTCCACTTTGTCTGCGAAATCTGCATTTTCAGACAAAAAACCATAGCCAGGATGGATCGCATCCACGTTCAATTCCTTACAGACTTCGATGATTTTATCGCCCAATAAATACGATTGATTGGAAGGCGCTTCGCCCAACAAAACCGCTTCATCCGCAAAACGAACATGAGGCGCTTCTCTGTCCGCAGTCGAATATACCGCCACAGTTTTGATGCCCATTCTTTTGGCCGTTTTCATGATTCTTAGCGCAATTTCTCCGCGGTTGGCGATCAATATTTTTTTCATAATGAATGTTTCTTTGGTTAATTTATTCAAATTCTATTAAAACTTGGCCTTTATCAACCGCTTGCCCTTGATTGACTACGATTGACTGGATGATACCGGCACGAGGCGAATTGAAATTGTTTTCCATCTTCATCGCTTCCAACACCAACAAGCTGTCCCCTTCTGCCACTTCTTGTCCTTCTTTGACGTTAATGCTCAGAATCAAACCAGGCATCGGCGCTTTGATCGCACTGATTTGTTTGGTTGCTCCCACTTCAAACCCCAAATCCTTGATCAAACTATCCAAGGCAGTGGAAATATCCACTTCATATTCGGTGTGGTTGACTTTGATGCTATACTTTCTTTGGTTGAAATTTTTGTCTAAAACTTCAATAGCATAGGACTGATGGTCTTTTAACAAATGAAAATCTCTTTCATTTAATTGCACAGCATCCATCTCAAAAGCTTGTTTTTCAGAAACTTCAAAGTTATTTTGGTGATTTACATTGATTTTGAATGAATTCATAATTTAGATTTCTAAAGTAAAATTGGCTAAATTTAAGCTTTCTTTCCTTTTATGAAAAACAATTCGAGTATAGATTGAGTTCTGACCCGAATTCCAATAAGAAATCTTAATTTTGTAGCCCATCGAAATTCGACAAATTCAAACATTTAACCAACAATCATGACCCAAGACAAAGCAATTTCAATTTTAAAAACTGGAAGAAATGTGTTTTTAACTGGTTCCGCTGGCGCAGGAAAAACCTACACCTTGAACCATTACATAGACTACTTGAAATCACATGGCATAGCAGTCGCTGTCACCGCTTCCACTGGAATTGCAGCCACCCACATGAACGGACAGACCATTCATTCTTGGGCAGGCATTGGCATCAAAGAGCATTTGTCGATCCGGGATTTGTCCAATTTACAAAAGCGAAAATACTTTCGGGACAAAATGGAGAAAGTCAAAGTATTGATCATCGACGAAATCTCGATGTTGCACCGCAACCAGTTGGATTTGGTCAATCAATCTTTGAAATTTTTCAAGGAAAATGATTTGCCTTTTGGTGGCATTCAAGTGATTTTTTCGGGCGATTTTTTTCAGTTGCCTCCCGTTGGTAACGGCGAAGAATCTTCCAGACAAAAATTCGCCTTCATGTCCGACGCTTGGCTCGAAGCCGAACCTGTGGTTTGTTATTTGACCGAACAATTTCGACAAAGCAACAATGATTTGAATTTAATTTTGAATGAAATCCGTTCAGGAAAAATTTCTCAAAAAGCCTTGGATTTGTTGGAAAAACGTGTGGAATTTCATCCAGATGAGGGCGAACAAGAAACCAAATTATTTACCCACAACGCCGATGTGGACCGCATCAATACAATGCATTTGAACCAAATTGGCAGTGCTTCCAGAAAATTCAAAGCCAAGGTCAAAGGCAACGAAGCTTTGGTGGAAGTTTTGAAAAAATCGGTGTTGGCTTTGGATGATTTGGAATTGAAAATCGGCGCCCAAGTCATGTTTGTCAAAAACAATTATGAAATCGGTTATGTCAATGGTACCTTGGGAAGTGTGCATGGCTTTTCTGTAGAAGGCAACCCGATGGTGCGCACGCTGGATGGCGAATTGATCGAAGCGAAAGAGGAAAGTTGGGCCATTGAAGACGAAGGAGGAAAAGCTTTGGCGTCTTTCATCCAGATTCCTTTGCGCTTGGCTTGGGCGATTACCGTTCATAAAAGTCAGGGAATGACGTTGGATGCTGCGATGATTGATTTGAGCAAAGCTTTTGAAAAAGGACAAGGTTATGTGGCGCTTTCACGGTTGCGGGATTTGAGCGGACTGCGCCTGAGAGGCGTCAACCAGACAGCTTTGGAAGTGGATGAATTGGCGATGCGCGCGGATGAACGTTTTCGAGAATTGTCACAAGAATGGGATGACAATCTGGATGCCAATGATTTAAAATTAGAATTCAAAGGTTTCATCCTCAAAGCTGGCGGCACTTTACATCCAAAAAAGATCAGTCAGAACAAAGAAAAATTGGCCCAAAAAGGAAACATCGAAAAAGAATCTACTTACCTGTTGACTAAAAAATTGGTGAAACAAAAAATGTCCTTAGAAGACATGGCCGAAGCACGTGGATTGACCTTACAAACGATTTTGAACCATTTGATTCGCATTGCTGAAACCGATGCCAAGATTGACCTTTCGGCTTATCAACCCGAAAAAGACATCTTGGATAAAGTTAAGAAGGCTTTGAAAAACCAAAAAGAGGAAGAAAAATTTTCTTTGAGTAAATTGTACCAAGATTTGAACAAAGAAATCACGTACAATGACTTGAGAAAAGCTTTGATTTTTGTCAATAAAAAATAATCCAAAACCTCAGCAATGAAAACTGTGGTTTTGGATTGAAATTTTATTTTATTTCACGACAAAATGAATGCTTTTTTTATCGGAAGGCTGACTCTCTCCTGGAGGCGTTTGATTGAATTCAACCAAACATGTACCTGCTTTAACGCCTTTGACTTCATAAGTTCTCACACCAGGCGCACCCATCATTGGAATGTCAGTGTTTTTTTGTTCGAAAATTCCTTCGTTGATCTCTACCACACAATCTTGGGGCGATTTCGTGTCCAGGCGATAACCTGTCGATGGATTCTCTTGCATGCGCACCAAAATGGTTTGTCCTAATTGGATTTGTATCTTTTGCAAATCACTGTATTGATCCAAATTGACTTCAATCGGCAATTCATTTGCATCGGATTTCACACTTGTTTGACAACTGCTCAACGTCAAAAAAGCAAACGATAGTAAAACGTATTTTTTCATGGAGTTTAAATTTTGAGTGAATTTAATCCAAAATTATTAACACGTTCTATAATCTTTAAAACATTCTGCCAACCACCAGCAAACTCCGTCTCATACTGATTCCATCGAATGGAATCTGACAAAATTCAGTTCAAAAAACATTATCCTTATTTGTACTAAGTCTAAATAAACGTATATTTGCCAAAAATTAAAACCAATTCAATGAAAAAATATTTCAATTTCGGGGCGCTCTTCATCAGTTTGATGTTGGTCATTTCTTGTGGTCAATCTTCAGATAAAACAACTGAAAATACAGAAAGCAATACCGTCAATGTTTACACCCATCGTCATTACAAAGCAGACGATCAATTGTTCAAAAAATTCACTGAACAAACAGGCATCAAAGTCAACATCGTTAACGCAAGTGCAGATGAGTTGATCCAACGTTTGGAAACAGAAGGTGCAGAATCACAGGCGGATTTATTGATTACTGTCGATGCGGGTAGATTGTACCGCGCACAATCCAAAGATTTATTGCAACCGATCCAGTCAGACATTTTGGACCAAAATATCGCAGCTCACTTTCGCGAAGCTTCGGGATTGTGGTATGGAATGACTTACCGTGCGAGAATTATCGCCTATGCCAAAGACAGAGTGAATCCAGCGGACATTCAAAATTATGAAGATTTGGCAGATCCCAAATGGAAAGGAAAAATCTTGGTGCGTTCTTCTGAAAACATTTACAATCAATCCTTGTTGGCTTCTTTGATTTTGGCCAATGGTGAAAATGAAGCAAAAAATTGGGCCAGTCACGTAGTGGCTAATATGGCCCGTACGCCCAAAGGAAGCGACCGTGATCAAGTCAAAGCCGTAGCAGCTGGCGAAGGAGATTTGGCGATTGTCAATACCTATTACATCGGTTTGATGTTGAATGATGAAAATCCAGAAGAAAGAAAGGCAGGCGAAAGTGTCGGCATCATTTTTCCGAACCAAAACAACCGAGGAACACACATCAACATCAGTGGAATGGGCGTAACCAAACATGCACCCAACAAAGCCAATGCAGTGAAATTGATGGAATTCTTGTCAGAAGAAGAAGCCCAGCAAATGTTGGCAGATTTGAACTTTGAATACCCTATCAATCCCAAAGCCACACAAGCGGCAACTACCACTTCTTGGGGAGATTTCAAAGCAGATGAAGTTGAATTGTCTGAATTGGGTCAATTGAACAGTGAATCCGTAAAAATATTTGATGAAATCGGTTGGAAATAAATCCACTGTTTCACCCAAACGCTTTCTTTAATTTTCTGAAAGACAAACACATTGCAAATTGGAGCAAAAAAATAGGACAAAAAAATCCATCTATTGGTGGAACAAGTGGACCGCGGGGGCAATCATGATTTTAATGGTTGTCCTCACGCCTATTGTAACCATCTTGTTTAAACTATTGGATCCTCCAGGAGAACATTGGTCGCATTTGATCCACAACCTTCTCCCCGCTTATTTTTCCAATTCTTTGATTTTATTGTTGGGCGTGGGCTTGATGACTTTCATCATCGGTGTCGGCATGGCTTGGCTGGTCTCCATTTATGAATTTCCAGGTAGAAAGTATTTCGAATGGCTCTTGATCTTGCCACTTGCCTTTCCTTCGTACATGATGGGCTACAGTTATGTAGGTCTTTTGGAATATACGGGGCCATTGCAAGCTTTTTTAAGAAATAATTTGGACATTCATTTCAAAGGTGCCATCGTGGACATCATGAACATGCCCGGCGCGATTTTCATTTTATCGATCAGTTTGTATCCGTATGTGTATGTAATTTGTCGCGCATCCTTTTCACGCCAATCCAGTGTTTTTCAAGAAGCTGCACTTTTGTTGGGCAGCAACCGAAGAAGAGTATTTACCAAAGTAGCTTTGCCGATGGCGCGTCCAGCGATTGCAGCAGGAATTGCATTGGCGGCCATGGAAGTTTTGAACGATTACGGTACAGTGAAATATTTCGGCATCGACACCTTTACTTCAGGAATTTTCAAAGCTTGGTTTTCCTTGGGCGACGTCAATACCGCCATTTACCTTTCTGCCATTTTGACTTTGATGGTGTTGTTTTTGGTTTGGCTGGAGAATTTCCAAAGAGGCAACCGAAGTTGGGGCGCCAGAAACGAAAGCAACAGGCCCAGTGTACGCATTGCACCAAGAAGAAAAACAACCGCATGGCTCTACAGTTTGACTGCCTTCACTGTCTTGATGATTTGCTTTTTACTGCCTTTGATGCAATTGATTTATTGGGTGAATTTGACTTGGAAAAATGTCGTCGATGCAGAATTCTTTCTATTGATCGGCAGAAGTTTCAGCTTGGCGATTGGTTCCGCTTTATTGATTGCACTTTTATCGATTTTCTTATTGTATGCTGTGCGATTGAGCCCTTTGAAATGGACCAAATACATCACCAAAACCGCTTCCATTGGTTACGCCATTCCAGGTGCAGTCATTGCCGTTGGCGTGATGATTCCGATGATGGGCTTGGACCGTTGGCTGATTCAATTAACCGCTGGACAAGTCGGCATGTTGATTTCAGGCAGTTTGACCATCGTTGTGATTGCTTACATCGTTCGTTTTATGGCAGTGGGTTACAATGCCATTGATGCGGGTTTTCAGAAAACAGGTGCTTCTGTCAACGAAGTGGCCCGATCATTGGGAGCTTCTCCATTGAGAACCTTAGTGAAAATTGACCTACCTTTGATCAAAACCAGCATTGCAAGCGGAATTTTATTGGCTTTTGTGGACATCATGAAAGAATTGCCCTTGACGTTGATTTTGCGGCCATTTAACTTTCATACATTGGCAACCAAAGCTTTTGACATGGCGACCAACGAAATGATCGCAGAATCTGCCAACGCATGTTTGATTGTGGTTTTGACAGGAATCATTCCTATCATTGTTTTCAACAGCATGATTCGGAAAAGAACTTAATTTATAATTGTATTGTAGAAATGACCATCGTTGAATTAAATAACATTAGCAAAAAGTACAGAGAAGCCAATCGCTTTGCCGTTGACAATGTCTCCTTTTCTGTTGAACAAGGTGAAATTTTAGCTTTGGTCGGCGAAAGTGGTTCGGGCAAAACTACTTTGCTGCGCATGATAGCTGGTTTGGAACATCCAGATGCAGGCTACATCAACTTGGACGGAAAAATTGTAGTCAAAGGCAGCCGTTCCCTTCCTCCTAACAAAAGAGGCGCCGGCATGGTTTTTCAAGATTACGCTTTGTTTCCGCACTTGACAATTTATGAAAACGTTGCCTTTGGTTTGAAAGGTTTGACCAAAAAAGAAATCAAACAAAGGGTTTTGGAAACCATCGAACTGACTGGGCTGAATGAAAATATCAAAAAATATCCGCACCAATTGTCGGGTGGTCAACAACAGAGAGTCGCTTTGGCAAGAGCGATTGCACCTCGCCCCAATATTTTATTGATGGATGAACCTTTCAGTAATTTGGATGCAATTTTAAGGGACCAAATCCGAGAAGAAGTCCGTCAAATCATCAAAAAACTGAACATTACTGCCATTCTGGTAACCCATGATACCAAAGATGCTTTTTCGACCGCAGACAAAATCGCAGTGATGCTCGATGGGAAATTATTGCAAGTCGATACCCCCAACAAATTGTACGACGAACCCAACAATGCCTATGTCGCTGAACTTTTTGGAAAATCCAATCATTTGGAAGCGACTGTTGAAGCAGACGGTTTCAACACGCCTTTTGGATTCGTTTCACGCCCCGACAATTGCACAAGTTGCAAAGATGAGAAAGTGAATTTGTTCTTTCGAGCAGAAGAAACCGTGCTTTGTGACGATTCTGAACCCCATCTTTGTGGCATGGTAGAACAATGTGTGTATTTGGGCGACCATGTCCAGCTGAAAGTTTGTTGTAACCGCTGCACACTTTGTGAGAAAAATCAATTGCACAATGCCGCAACCAAAGAAAACCACAAGGTATTGATCCAATCCAAGGATCACAATTACAAACCGGGCGATACCGTTCGCTTCAACATCAAAAATTTCAAAATCAAAGAAGCCGACACTACTACCGATTGAGCAATCGCAAGAATGCATTGAAACAACATGAACTGCCAAAAATTCCATCAAATTGCGGGATATGTTCATAAAAATTAATTGTTCCATTCTTTGAACCCGCTTTTATATTGTATTTTTACCCTCGAATTTTTGAAAATAAAATGGGAAAAATAATTGCAATTGCCAACCAAAAAGGCGGTGTTGGAAAAACAACTACAGCAGTCAATTTAGCTGCTTCATTGGGCGTTTTAGAGAAAAAAACCCTTTTAATTGATGCCGATCCGCAAGCCAATGCCTCTTCAGGCTTGGGCATAGTGATCGAAGAAGTTGAAAAAGGCACCTATGAAGTTTTGGAACACCAAGTGAGCGCAAAAGAAGCCATTCAACCTACAGATTCACCGAATTTGGATTTGATTCCTGCCCACGTGGATTTGGTGGCGGCTGAAATTGAAATTGTCGATCACGAGCAGAGAGAATATTTGTTGAAAGCAGCTTTACAACCCATCAAAGACGACTACGACTACATCATCATCGATTGTGCTCCTTCTTTGGGTTTGATTACTTTGAACGCATTGACGGCTGCCGATTCTGTGATCATTCCCATTCAATGCGAATATTTTGCGTTGGAAGGTTTGGGCAAATTGTTGAATACCGTCAAAGGCATTCAGCAACACCACAACAAAGATTTGGACATTGAAGGTCTGTTATTGACCATGCACGATTCACGT
Source organism: Moheibacter sp. (assembly GCA_035515075.1). Classification (GTDB taxonomy): domain Bacteria; phylum Bacteroidota; class Bacteroidia; order Flavobacteriales; family Weeksellaceae; genus Moheibacter. The sequence goes on from DATJBZ010000022.1 coordinate 34,387, forward strand.
TTGCGTTTGTCCAACCAAGTGGTCGATGAAGTCAACAGTCATTTTCCTGACATGGTTTTCAAAACCATCATCCAAAGAAATGTCCGACTTTCTGAAGCGCCCAGCTTTGGTGAAGCCATCATTTCTTATGATGCAGACAGCCGCGGCGCAGAAAATTACTTAGATTTGGCAAGAGAATTTCTAATTAAAAACAACGACAAGGTTTAATTCGGTATGGCAAAACAAGCAAACAATCGTTTAGGAAGAGGACTTTCGGCTTTATTGAAAGATGAAACATCGGTGGTTTCTGCCAGCGACAAAGGCGCAGAAGTTTTGGTGGGAAGCATCGTTGAAATTGATTTGAAAAAAATTCAAACCAATCCTTACCAACCCCGAACCAATTTCGACAAGAATGCTTTGGAAGATTTGGTGAAATCCATCACCATTTTGGGCGTAATTCAACCCATTACTGTTCGTAAAAACAAAGAAGGCTATGAATTAATTTCTGGAGAAAGACGTTTCAGGGCTTCACAAATCGTAGGTTTGGAAACCATCCCTGCTTACATCCGCTTGGCCAATGACCAAGAAATGCTCGAAATGGCTTTGGTCGAAAACATCCAAAGACAGGATTTGGACGCCATAGAAATTGCGTTGTCTTACCAAAGATTGATCGACGACATTCAATTGACCCAAGAGCAATTGAGCCACAGGGTTGGAAAAGACCGCTCTTCGATCACCAACTATTTGCGTTTGTTGAAATTGGATCCAATTATTCAAACTGGGATTCGCGACGGCATGATCAGTATGGGACACGGTCGAGCGATTATCGCCATCGACAACATCGATACCCAATTGGAAATTTATGAAAAAGTGATTGCAGAAAACCTTTCGGTGAGAGAAACTGAGAAATACATTCAATCATTGAAAAAACCTGCAGCCAAAAAAATCAAAAAAGCTGAATTGCCCAATGAGTATAAAAAAGCGCAAGTTCATTTTGAAGACCATTTGCAATCGAAAGTAGAAATCAAACGTGCCCAAAATGGAAAAGGGAAAATCATCATTGATTTCAATTCTGACCAAGATTTCGAAAGACTTAGAAAATTATTTGAATGAAAAGTTGGTGCTTTTATATCGTTGTGTTTTTTCCACTTTTGGTTTTTTCACAAACTGAAACACAAGACAGCGCGACCATACAATCCACTGAAATCGTAGCGGTTCAAAACAATCCTTTGGATACCATTGATTATTTGTCCATCAAAAATCCGATGCGTGCTTCTTTGTATTCGGCCATGTTGCCAGGCATGGGACAAGTGTACAATAAAAAATACTGGAAAGTCCCGGTGGTGTGGGCCTTGCTCGGAACAGGCGCTGGTTTTGTCATCAATTACAACAACCAATACAAGGAATATCGTGGATACTATTTGGCGAAATTGTATGGCAATGAACTCGACAACCCCACGCTCAACAACATGGACGTTCGACAGTTGGCAACCATCCAAGACGACCGAAAAAGAACCCGTGATTATGCCATTGCTTTGACCGCTTTGGCGTATATCCTCAACATCGTCGATGCTACAGTCGATGCGCATTTGTACGGCATTGACAAAGATCCTGACCTGTCCTTCCACCCCACTTTGATCCAAAATCCACACAATATGCAATTCGCATTGGCCTTGGGTGTCAGTTATCAATTTTAATTGCGCAAAGTAGTTCAATTCATTATATTTAATCGTTTAAATTCAACCACATGAAAGTAGCCATCATCGGATACGGAAAAATGGGCAAAGCTATTGAAGAAATTTTGCTCGAAAGAGGCCATCAAATTGTTTGCAAACTCAATGCACCACCGACTGAAAAAGATCTGGAAGACGCAGAAGTAGCCATCGAGTTTTCCAATCCTGAAGCAGCTTTCAACAATATCAAAACTTTATTGAACAACAACATTCCGACAATTTCTGGTACCACAGGCTGGTTGGAACATTTGGAGGAAATTCGCGCGCTGAATGAACGTCAAAAAAGCGCTTTTTTATATGCTTCGAATTTTAGTTTGGGCGTGAATTTATTTTTTGAACTCAATGCTTATTTGGCGAAATTGATGGCCAAATATCCCGAATACCAAACAAGCATCGAAGAAATTCACCATACCCAGAAATTGGACAAACCCAGTGGAACAGCGATCACTTTGGCTGAAACAATGCTTGAAAACAATGCATTGACCCATTGGGAATCCGATGAAAAATCATCTGAAGATGCTTTGCCTATTTATTCCAAACGAATCGATGAAATCCCAGGAACGCATGAAGTAACCTACCAATCTAAAATTGATGAAATCCGCATTTCGCATATCGCACACAGCAGAAAAGGTTTTGCGATGGGCGCCGTTTTGGCAGCAGAATGGATCGTCAACAAACAAGGTTTTTTCAGCATGAAAGATGTGTTGAATTTGGATTAATTCCTTTGTCAGCAAAGAAAGTTTCGATAAGCTTTTGTTAAAATTGAATTCCTCTGAATTAACTTTTTATATTTGTGAACACATAAGACAACAAACTACACAATATGGACATACTACTCAACTGGTTGATCGCATTTTTAATCTATAACTTGATTTATGGCGCATCAACTTGGCAATTGTATAAAAATGCGGGGCGAAAATCCTCTGAAGCTTTCATTCCTTTTTACAACTTTTGGATTGGTTTGACTTTGATTCAACGCCCAAAATGGTGGATCATTTTATTTTTCACGCCCATTGTTGCGCCCATCATGTGGGTAGTTTATTGGGTTGATTTTGGAAGATCTTTTGGCAAAAGAACTTGGACCGATGCTATTTTAATGATTTTGACCATTGGTTTGTATGCTTTTTATTTGAATTATGTAGAAAAACCAGCTTACGAAGGACCCGAAGAAAGAAAAAGCACTTTGATTGCCGCATTGTTGTTTGCGATTGTATTGGCGACTTTGGTGCACACTTGGCTGCTTCAACCGATGGTGGTTCCGACAGGTTCGATGGAAAACACCATCCGAATTGGTGATGCTTTGTTTGTGGACAAAGTCAGCTACGGCGTCCGCATTCCCATCACACCGATTGGCATTCCTTTTTCAGAATTTATCAATCGAAAAGCCTATGTTGACCAAGCGCGTTTGCCATATATGCGTTTGCCCGGTTGGAGCAAATTAAAAGCCAATGACATAGTGGTTTTCAATTATCCCACAGACTCGGCTTTTTCAGCCATCGACCGAAAAGACAATTACGTCAAACGTTTGGTCGGTATGCCAGGTGATACGATTTCATTTGAAGAAAGTGTTTTGAAAATCAATGGCAAAGTATTTCAACCCAAAAAAGATGCTTGGGTGCAAAACAACTACGTGGTAGAAACCAAAGTGCCTTTCAGCGCACAAGTAATGTATGAAAGCTTTTCTTTGTTGGAAGGCGTAGATTATGGGCTAAAGGCAAGAAGTAACAATCACTTTACCTATCAATTCAGTGCATTAACAAAAGAAATGGCTACCCAATTGAAAAACAATCCCAATGTCATCAAAGTTGAGCAATTGATCAGCAAAACCAAAGATGAAAAAAAATATGCAGATGGCCGCATCGACAGTACTTATACGATATTTCCTTTGGACAAAGATTGGAACCAAGACAATTACGGTCCTTTGTACATTCCAAAAAAAGGAGATCAGATTCAGTTGACCCAAGACAACATCACCCAATACTACAATTTGATCAAAAATTATGAAAACCATGATTTGAAAATTGAAGGAGATCAGTTTTGGATCGATGGACAAAAGACCAATCAATACACCGTCGAACAAGATTACTTTTTCATGATTGGAGACAACAGAAACCAATCTTTGGATGCACGGTTCTTTGGCTATGTTCCAGAAGATCATATCATCGGCCGCCCGGTTTTGGTTTGGGCGAATTTCAATGGCATGTTTGAACCGGCACCCAAAAAATTCATTTGGGAACGTTGGATGACATCGATCAACAATGACAATCCGGATAAAACTTCTTACCGTTATTATGCACTAATTGCGTTGATTGTTTTCTTTGGTTGGGATTATTTCAGAGTAAAAAAGAACAAGGATAAGAAAAAATAAACCATGACATTTCCGTTATTTTATTTTGGGCCTGTCTCCTATTTTGCCGCTTTGAATCAAGCCAAAGATTTTTCTTTTGAAAGGCAAGAAAACTTTCCCAAACAAACTTATAGAAACCGTTGTTACATCCACGGTGCCAATGGGAAATTACGTTTGGGCATTCCGATCGTTCATGATGGTACCCGAAAATTCAAAGATTTAAAGGTGTCAAAAGATTTCAATTGGCAAAAAGAACATTTCAAATCCATTGAATCGGCTTACAGAAGTTCGCCTTATTTTGAATATTATGAGGATGAAATCCGTCCGATTTTTGATCAAAAATTGGCGTTCTTATGGGACATCAATTGGATGACTTTTGAATTGATCAACCAAAAATTGAAATTGAATTTAAATGTTCAATTCACGGAACATTATTTGGAAGTGCCAATGGAAGAAGATTTCAGAACGCAATTCAATCCAAAGATTCATCCAGATCAAAATTTATTTCCAAAATATTCCCAAGTCTTTGAAGAAAAGTTTGATTTCTTGCCCGATTTAAGTATTTTGGATTTGTTGTGTAACGAAGGGCCCCATTCGGCTACTTATTTAGAAAATCTTTTAATTAAACCATAAAATTCCACCCAAATGAATAAATTTTGGATCACCCTTGGCTTGGCATTTACATTTACAACGGCTGTATTTGCCCAAGATTCTATCTTGTTGAGAACTGAAAAAGTTTGGTACAATGACAACAAAGAAGCAACAGGAGTTTTCGGTGTCAATACTGAAAAAGCTTGGCAATTTCTAAAAGAGAAAAACAGAAAACCCGTTGAGTTGGTTGTTGGTGTATTGGACGGAGGCGTTCAAGCAGACCACATTGATTTGGCCGCCAACATGTGGGTCAATCCCAAAGAAATCGCTGGAAACGGCAAAGATGACGACAAAAACGGCTACATCGATGATGTACACGGTTGGAACTTTGTCGGAGGAAAAGATGGCAAAAGTGTCGATGGCGATACTTTGGAGAAAGTAAGAGTGTACAAATACACTTATTTGCCTTTGTTTGAAAGCGACAATGCTGAAAAAAACAAAAGCAACCAAAGCAAACACGCTGCAGAATATGCCGATTACCAAAAAATCAAAAAAGAAATCAACGAAAAGTTGACAGAAGCAAAGGCCAATCTGGAACAATACACGCAATTGAAAGCGATGGTTGATGAAGGTTTTCCACCTTTGATCGCTGAATTTGGTGCCAAATTGGTGACACCAGAAAGCTTGAGTTTGTACGAACCAACCGAAGAAACCATGCCGGCCATGTCGATGTTTGCTTTTATTCCTGCTGAATATTGGGAAGGAAAAACCATGAAAGCCATCCATGAAAGTTTGGCGGGTGAATTCCAAGAAGCCATTGATCATTTTGGGATGCAGATGAAATACCACTACAATGTGGATTTTGAACCCAGAGGTATTGTAGGCGATAATTATGCGGATAAGAAAGAAAAACACTACGGAAACAATGACGTCGAAGGACCCGATGCTTTTCACGGAACGCATGTTGCGGGAGTGATTGCAGCGGTTCGTGGCAATGACAAAGGGATTGACGGTATCGCTGGAAACCACATCAGAATCATGGGAGTGAGAACTGTTCCCAACGGAGATGAGCACGACAAGGACGTTGCCAATGCGATTCGCTATGCGGTGGACAACGGCGCGAAAATTCTGAACATGTCTTTTGGAAAGGATTATTCGCCAGACCGCACCATTGTTTGGGAGGCGATGAAACATGCACAGAAGAAAGGTGTTTTATTGGTTAAAGCAGCTGGAAACGATGATTTGAACATTGACCAAGACATTCACTATCCAAGCAACTTTGATGATGAAGGAAAACAAGTCATGAACTCCATCATCACCGTAGGCGCTTCAACTTCTGATCCAAAAAACTTGAAAGCAAGTTTCTCCAACTATGGTAAAAAATCAGTCGATGTATTTGCGCCAGGCACTCAGATTTTATCGACAGTTCCGCATGATCAATTCAAAGAATCTCAAGGAACGAGCATGGCTTCGCCAATCACAGCAGGTGTTGCAGCCTTGGTTTGGTCGCACTATCCAAAATTCAATGCAGAAGAAATCAAAGACATCATTCTAAAATCAGTGAATACAGATCCTCAATTGACGGACATCTCAGTCACTGGTGGTGTAGTGGATGCGTTCAAAGCGGTTCAAATCGCTGAAGACTTGTACAAAAACAAAAAATAATTTGTTTTCATCACACAACAAAAAGCCGTTTGAAATTACTAAAAACGGCTTTTTTATTTTATAGAAATGAATTTACCAATCAGGTTGGTACTTTAAATACGCTTTGGGAATTTCAACTTTGACATAAATTTTTTTATAATTTTCCGACAAAATAAAAATCTGACTATCAGTATTTTTAACAATTGTCTGTTTCACAAAACATTCACCGCATTGTGGATTTTTAAAATAACTTTGAAGTATCAATTTTCCTTTTTTCAAACGATAAAGATGACTTTTTGCTCGCTTTGGATTAAGGGTTTCAACATTATTAAAATCAATATTTTCAAACTCTCCAACCCTTCCATTGCTATAAAATTTTAAATAAGATGGATTATTTTTTACTTTTTCAATAGTTACTGGCCCAAAGCTACTTTCAATCGACACCAACTGATAAAGCTGGGCTGTATCGATGAGTGCATATACTTCTTCATTGGTATTGGGTTTGATCTTTTCAATACTGAATTTGTTTCTTCTTTGTCCAAATTCATTCAAACTAGAACAACTTATCATGGCTCCACTAATAAAAAAAGCCAACACGATCAACTTACTTTTCATTTGATTCAATTAAAATTTCTGTAAATCAAAACTATCTTAATTTCGAATGATCTTTGCGATTTCTCGGAAACCTCTTCGTTCAGCATGTTGCAATGGCGTGATGCCATCGTGGTCGGGAATGTCCATTTTGGCACCTGCATCTTTGAGAATTTGAACAATTTCTTGGTACTTTTTGCTGCCATCTCCCAAAACAACGGCTTCCATCAAACCCGTCCATCCCAAACGATTCACATGATCAATAGGATAATCTGGGGTATTGGCCAACAAACGAACCGTCGCTACATGTCCGCGTTCACAAGCTGGAATTAACGCTGAACCATAGTAACGGTTGAACACATCAAATCGGGCACCGTTCTCCAAAAATAATTGCAACAATTCCGTTTGTCCCATGGCGCCTGCCAATAAAAATGGACTGTCCATATTCTTGGCTTGTTGGTTGACATCTGCTTGGTATGCCAACAGCAACTTCGCCATTTCTATATTTTTATTCATGGTCGCAATCAACAGTAACGACCGTTGGTCTTGGTCAGTTGTATTGACCTTTGCGCCGTTTTGTAAAGCTGATTTGACTGCTTGCAAATCGTTGTTTTGTACCGCTTTTAAAATCTCTTTGTCTTGCATAATTTCTGTGTTTTGTGTTGAATGGGGCGTGGATTGACAAGAAGTGGCCGTGACCAATAACAACAGGGAAAACAATAATTTATTCATTTTGGAAGTTTTTGATTCAATTGTTGAAAATTTCAACCTGAATTAAAAATAAGGTTAAAAAAAACATTTCAACCCAAAAGAAAAAGATTTAACATTATTTCAAGTTAGTTAGAAAAAGAACGCTTGGTTCATATTTCATCCATTGACCTTGATTTTTTTTATCTTTATGCAATGAGGAATGGTTTTATTTTACTATCGGGTTTGCTGCTTGTTGCTTGTCAGCCGTTTTATCAATTCTCTTCATCGACAAAAGAACATGATTTGTACAGAATGTATGACATGAAAGTCGGTAAAGACACCCTTGTGTTCAATGCCTATTTTGACTATTACTATGATACGGTCAATTTAGCGCAAGTTTATTTGACCCATCAAGAAGTTCGAAAAATAAAAAAAGCAACCATTCCCAATCAAAAGGGGAAAACAAATTTTGTTTTTGCATGATCAGATGATTATTTTTTGAACATCATGGGCTATTATTATTCAGATGTATTGCTCAATGAAATTCAACTTCCTCGAAAGATTCCATATGAAAAAATCCCATTGACCCAAGGATTGGGCTTTCATTATTTGTATGATCAAAAACCCGTTTCTGAATTCTACATTCCTTATCAATCGGGCATTTTACGATTCATTGCCGTTGGGGATCACAATTGGCACAAAACAAATTCGAATCGATTTCACAGTGAGATTGATTACATTTTCTATGTCATTAATGGTGATTTATTCAGATTGAAACCCAATGACGTAGATTTCCCATCCCCGCCGATTTACAAATCCACACAATCGGATTTATACAATTCAAATGCCAATTGATTTAGGTAAAAGATTGTAACTCTTTCTCCAAAACAAATTCCATCAATTTCATTTGGCGATAATTCGGTTGCGCAAAGAAAATACCAGTATTTTCTCCTTTTCTCATGCCACGCACAAACAAATAAATCACACCGCCAAAGTCTCTGACATAGTTGAAACTTTTGCCCAAACGACTTTCCAAATATTTTTTCACCGCAAAACTGTAAATCAAATACTGCAAATGGTAGTTGTTATCGTTCATGGCCAGCGCCAAATTTTCAGGAGAATAATCTTCAATTGTCGGCCCTAAATAATTGGATTTCCAATCGAGCACATAGTACTTTCCGTTGTTTTTGAAAAACAAATCGACTTTTCCATTCATCAAGCCTTCTAATTTTCCGCGGTACCGCTCATTAACCGCAATGCCTTCTTCTCTCAATTTTTCCAATGCTTTTGGATGAAACTCCCCTACCGGAAAATCAAATTCCAATTCATGAATGCAATCGTATGGTTGGACATCCGCCATAGAAAAAACGTCATTTTCCGTCGAAATTTCCGTTTGCAAAACCTGTTGCAACAAAGTCAAAAGATGGGCTTTAAACACTTCATCCTCTGCCGAAGAAAAACGTTTGATCGCGCGCTCCATCGTTCTTTCCCAGGTTTCTTCTTTGGTAAAGTTCAAATTCTCAAATAAGAAATGCAGGAAATTCCCCGTTTTAGCGCCTTTCTTCAAATCCTTGAAAACAAATTGATCGTAAGCATCTTCCGCACTCTCAAACAAAGCTTTGGCTTGCCATTCTGTTTGCCCAGCCAAACCACTGTAACTCATTCTCAACCAATTGTTCTGATGCAATTTGAAATTTTCCGCTACCAAATCTTTCGGCGCCATAACCTGCGCAGCCACATACCTTCCAGTAATTTGTTGATTTTCTTCATTTCGCTTTTGCGCAATCCCTTGTCCATCCACTTCTAACGCTTTGAGGAAAGTCGCCAAAGTTGAATTTTTATAATTAGTCGAATGGTAAATGTAGCATTTGTAAACCGCCCGCGTCAGTGCTACGTACAACAATCGGCGGTTTTCTTGTTCTTCTTGCACCAAAAAATCCCTGAATTGTTCTTCACTCATCTGTCCGATTTTCCCAGAACGATAACTTCCCTCAGCCGTTCGAAAACTGTACACTCTGTCGCTGTCACTTCTAAACGTAAAATCCAAGGTAGGTGCAAACACAATGGGATATTGCAAACCTTTGCTGCTATGAATGGTTGTGATTTTCACCGCATCTTCATCGCTTTCTACCCGCTGAATCATCTCATCATCCGTCGCATCATTTTTCTGACAATTGATTTCCAACCAATGGATCAACTCTACTGGACTAAAATGCTGGCGGTTTTCTGTTTTGTACAAAATTTCCAACAAATGGTACAAATTGGTCACCGTTCGTTCGCCATTTTCTTTGGCCAATAAATTTTCGGTCACATTGAAATCCGAAATGAAATTCATCAAAGCCGTGTAAACCCCATACTTTTGCCATTTTTCATGGTAAATTCGAAATTGTTGGAGCAACAAATCTTCGTCCGAATTTTGCACTGCTTCAGTCGTCCAACCGATGTATTTCGTCAACAAAGCCCGATTCAAATGCGCACGACTCAACTGCGCCATCGCATCCAAAACATACAAAATTTCCTTGGCTTCTGGCGATTGCAAAATCTTCGCATCGTCCAAAGTCACCGCTGGAATGCCCAATTTCGACAAATACCTTTTGATCGCTTGGGCTTCTGATTTCTTCCGAACCAACACCCCAATGTCCGACGGCAAAATCCGGCGATTTTCCTTGGTTTTTTGGTCTGTAATCATGCGTTTCGGATCGTTCAGCAAATTCAATACATCAAAAGACAATCCTTCATAAATTTCATCATTTTTGCCAAAAGTTTGCCAACTGATCGGTGTTTCTTCCACACCCTCATGCGTCAATTTTCCTTTGGTATCCTTCGGTGGCGCTTGCACTTCATGATAATCGATGCGCTCTTCACTTGCACCAAATGCGAAGGTGTCAAAAGCTTCTTGTGGTAAAAAAAAACGGTTCATCGCTTGAATCAAACCCGAAGTCGAACGAAAATTCACATTCATTTCATACACCTGATCTACTTTGTTTCTGGCTTTGAAATAGGTAGAAATGTCTGCCTTACGCCAAGCATAAATCGATTGTTTGGGGTCACCAATGTAAAATAGCAATGCTTTTTGATGAAAGGCTTTTTCAAATATTTCATACTGCAATTTGTCGGTATCTTGAAATTCATCGATAAAAACCGCTTGGTACTTTTTCTGCAACTCTCTTTCCAAGCCAGGATTGTTTCTTTTGCACAAAGCAGTATGGAGATTTTCAATCAAATCATCAAAAGACAGTAGGTTTCGAATCGTTTTTTGTTGGCGAATTCCATGTGTAATTTGCTGAATCGCGAAACTGTACAATTCATTTAAAATGGTTTCAATTTGCTTTTTGATCAATTTTTCAAATTCTTCCAACTCATCCAAAAACGCATTCAATTGATCATTAGATCGAATGTATTGCGTGCCTTTTTTTCGCACATCCATCGCTTTCTTAAGAAATTGTTCAGGCGCATCAAATAAATCCATGAAATTGTTTTTAAAAGCACTCTTACTTTTTACTGCTTCATGAAATGCAACATCGGATTGGATGAATTCCATGACTTTCGCTTTCAAAATATCGCGCTTGTCCACTTCTTTTTGCAACTGTTGATTGAATTCAAATTCCATGGCAGGATTCCAACTGTATTTTTGAGTGGCATCGTAATACATCATCGATTTTCCAGTCAATTCCGCTTGCACTACTTGCCCAATTTCATGTTGACTCAACTGATTGTCCACTAAGTATTTCAACAAATCCGCCTCAATTCCAGTCACATATTTCCGCCAAAAGGCTTGAATTTCTTGGTTTTGAATTTCAGAAGTGTCTTGTGCCAATTCGACATTGAACAATTGTCCGGTTTCAAAAGCAAATTCTGTCAAAGTTTGCTGACAAAAGCTGTGGATGGTCAAAACCGAAGTTTCATCCAAATTCAACACCGCAGATTTCAACAATTCCAATACCTTTTCTTCGCCTTGCATTTCGATTGCTTGATCGACCAAGTTTTTGATTAAATCATCGTCTATCGCTATATTTTCGGCATATTTTGCTGCTTCCCGCACAAAGCGACGGATGCGTTCTTCCAATTCCGCCACCGCAGCCTTGGTAAAAGTCACCATCAAAATCTCTTGGATCGGCATTTGTTTTTCCAACAACAAACGCAACACCAAAATGGCGATTGAATAGGTTTTTCCTGTTCCAGCGCTGGCTTCAATCAAATTGCTACCTTGCAAAGGCACAGTTTTTACATCAAAAGCTTGGTACGTTACTTTATCGTTCATTTTGTTCATTTAAAAATAATTCATCCATTCCTAACAACAACAATTCTGCAGTTTCTTGAAATTCTTCCATGAATTCTTCGGTCTGAAAAAATCCATTTTCTCTTTCTTTGATATGGTAGGGATTGGTATTTGAAAATTTATAATTGGTGAAACCGCTTTCAATTTTTTCAAGAATCTTTTCAGCATTCCACACTGTAATTAACTTCATCTCTTTGATCCAATCGGGAGAAAACGCCAAAATCTCTTGGTGTCCTTTTTTGTACAATTGAACCATTTCTTCTAAAATTTGTTGGGCTTCATCGGCACGCAAACTGGACGCTTTTCGGACACTTTCTTCTGGATTGGAAATGAAATAAGCCGACAATTCATGCCCCATCGCCGTCGCCATCAAATATTTCAAATAGGTGTCCAACAAATATTTGTTGCTGTTCTTTGAAAATGAATAGGTCACCAAATTATTGCCATAAATTCCATTGATTTTACCCAATACCCGACTGCCATCCAAGGTCAAATCCACCGCGATATGACTTTCTGCTTTTCCTTCGGTCAATCGCATGAATTCACCTTTCAGATACTCCATGGCTTCTTTCTCATTCTCCAACAACACTTTACCCATGTTTTTCAACGGAAACTCTCCCGTTTTGGTTGCCTTTTCTCGGTAATTTAATTGGGCGGTTTCATCCAAATGCAACAATTCATTTTTCAAATGCCATCGCCCCAATTGGTCCAATTCAAAACTCTCAGTTTCAGGCAAACTCAGGGCTTCTTCTTCATAGAAAACCTTCAAAACGCGGTTATAATAAGCTTTGATCGGATCTTTGAAAAAAGACAACATCCGACTCCATTCAATTTCAGAAAAATCAAGCGCAAGCGTTTCTTGTTTTTTGTAAAAGTCAATGTTCTCTTTATTAGCCGTCAACAAATAAGAATACAAATTCGAATCAGAGGCATTGTATCTTTTACTGAAGCCATGCAAAGGATGTTTTTGAATGAAATTTTTCGCGACTTCTTCTGGGTTTTCAGTATTGGAACTGATGAAATCCACCAATTCATCCACCAGAACCGAAGCGGGCAATGTACTATTGTCCTTGACACTTTGGCCAATGTAACTGATGTACAAATAGTTTTGGGCAGACAATACGGTTTCCAAAAACAAATGCTTGTCGTTCTGTTTGACATTTCGATCGCCACGCTTTTTATCTTGCAACATCAAATCAAAACTTTGGCGGCGGTCCAAACGTGGAAATTGGTCAAAATTCAAACCGAGCAATGCCACCACTTTGAACGGAATACTGCGCATCGGAATCAACGAACAAAAGGTAATGCCGCCAGAAGCGAAACTTCCACTTTTTCGGTTGCCACTCAAAATCGAAGAAAAATTATGCATGAACACTTCATAACTGACTTTTTCCTCAAACAAATCTTCCAATAAATTGTAACGTTCCAATTGGTTCAACAACAAAGCATAATCTTCGTCTTGTACTTCTTCACCCAAACCAATGAAAGTTGTCAAAGTATTTTCAACGTACTGCACCCATTCCGAAATCGTTCTTTTTTTCTTTCGTTTTTGAATGGATGCAATCAAATTTTCGACAAAATAAACCAAATGAATCACTTCCAACCGTTGGAAACCCTCGACTTGGTCCAAAGGATAAAAGCCTTCTGGTCCGCTGTCCAACTCTTTTTCACCCAACAAACACAAACCATACATCAAACGTTTCATGCCATATTCCCAACTCACAAAATGGGTGTCGTTTTCTACTTCGCCTTCAATCCCAAATCGAATGTTGGCATCCGCCACCAATTGCCTTAAAAACGCCACATCTTGGATTTGAAACTGTTTTCTCAATGAAGAAAACTCCAACAAACGCATCACATTTTCGGCTGTCATTTGGTTCTCATTCAAAGACAAAATTTCCAACAAAGTATTGGAAATGCCGTCGGACACCGCGTAACTTTCATCCGCAATCGTATAACGAAATTGGTAAGGCGCATTGTCAAATACCGCACGAATGTAGGCCGCGTACAAATCAATGTCCGCCACCATGACAACAATGTCTCGCGAAGAAATCGATTCGTTTTTTTGATCAACCAAATGCACCAAATAATTGTACAACACCTCGACTTCACGCACCGGGCTATAACAAGAATTGATCTGAATTGATCCGTCCTGAATTTGTTCTGGACTAAAGCAAATGTTTTCTTTTTCGTTGTGAAAAATGCTGTGCTGAATCGCGCCCAACAATCTTTTGTCTTCTGGCTCTACCAAACCGACCGTTGCATACTGATTCAAAGTTTCCTCATCTTGAAACAACATCATGAAGGTGTCTTGGATCAATTTTCCCCAAGTCGTCAACAAAGGATTGGACACGGACTCTTCCTCTTTTGAGAAAATGTTTTTTCTTTTCAGAAAATCAATCACTTTTTCTGAGCGGTCTTCGTACCAATAATCATGTGGCGCAGGATTTTGCATCAAAAAAAACACTTCGATGTGCTGAGACAAATGATGAAAAATGCGCAAATGATAATCGGTGATCAAACTCAAACCAAAAAAGTAAACCGCAGGAATTCTTTGGCGCAATAGCGCAGTTCTTTCTTCGTTTTCAAGGTTTTCAATGATGAAATTCCCAACCATGGTTTTGTCTGGAAAATCTTCTCCAGCCAAAGTTCTTGCACGCATCCACAAAGTTTTTTGCCAATTGTCGTGTGCATCTTCTTCCTCATTCCATGCCTCGATCATTTCCGTTCGATACACTTGGTATTGGTCAAATAAATCAGCTACTTTCTCTGCCAAAGCCATGCGTTTGATCTCTTGGTCCAAACGATTTTCTTGGTAATAAGCTGCGATATGAGGATAGGTTTCGATGAAATCTTTTTCTGCTAAAATTTTATACAACAACCAATTCAAATCATGGGCAGAAATCGACTGAATGAAACTTCCGCCTAACAATTGGAACACGCGGTTCAACAAATCATTGGGTTTGATGAATTGAATGTTGGCAGCAATTCCCACTTGCTGTGCAATTTTCAATTTCAACCAGCTGTTCATCCCTTCGGTTTGGGTCACCACATAAATCGGACGAAAGACAGATTTTTCTTGACTAATTTTATTGGAAAGCGTTTTCGCTAAACTATCTAATGAATTGGAAACAATTAATTGATTGGCCATTTGACTAATTTTCGGTGTTGATTAAAATCTATGCACAATTCCTGAACCTCTTTCTACGCGTTTTTTTGCACTGCTCAAAACCACATTTTTTGTTCCTTGAATGATGACTTTTTCTCTGGCGCGTGTGACGGCTGTGTACAACAATTCACGGGTCAGTAAAGGCAAGTTTTCTTGTTCAGGCAAAACGACCAACACTTCGTTGAATTCAGAGCCTTGGCTTTTGTGGATCGTCATTGCAAAAACCGTATCGGCTGCATCAATCAAGGCGGGCAAAACCGATTTCAATTCGTTTTCTTTGCTTTCAAACCAAACTTTCAACACGCCATTTTCGTCTTTTCTGACCAAACCAATGTCGCCGTTGAACAATCCCAATTCGTAGTTGTTTTGGTTGATAATGATCGGACGATTTTCATAAAATTCAGTGGTCAATTGCAACCAACCTTTGGTTTGTAAATATTTCTGAATGCGGTCATTCAAAGCGTACAATCCAAACTGCCCTTCTCTAATCGCGCATAACACTTTCAAATCATTCAATTTCCTCAAAGCCAAAGCCGTATCTTTCTCCTCAATGTATGTTCGAAAACCTTCAATAAATTCTTCAAAAACCATTGAATTATTTTCTTCATCCATTTTCACTCTTTCTTCTTGGTTGTCAAAAAATCCTTCGAGCAATTCCGTTTGGTTTTGAAGTATCGCTTTGCTCAATTTGCCAATGCCTTCTTCATCTGAAAACCGATGGCTGACTTGCAATTCAACAATGTGCTCAAATAACAAATGATTGCTTTCTGTCGTATGTTCTGGCCCCAATTGGTGGTTTTTATCAGGAATAAATGCATTCATAAAATCCACGGTTGCTGCACTGAATTGATTCAATTTTTTCTGCGCCAAGCACAAATCCCCGAACAAACTTCCTGCTTCTACCGATGCCAATTGGTCTTTATCGCCCAAAAAAATAATTTTCGTTGAAGGCCGAATCGCCTGCAACAATTTGGCAAATAAGGCCAAATCAATCATCGACGATTCATCGACAATCACCAAATCGTACGGCAAAGGATTTTCCGCATTGTGCCGAAAATAAATGCTGTTTTTTTGGGGTTTCAGCAAACGATGCAAAGTCGATGGCGTTAGGCTTTCAAATTTCGATTGAATTTCAGGAAATTGTGCGCCAGCCGCTTTCAAGGATTCGGCCATTCGCGCCGCTGCTTTTCCTGTCGGCGCTGCCAAAGCCACTTTCATTTCGGGTTGCAAGGCGTACAAAATGTACAAAACCTTCGCCAAAGTCGTGGTCTTTCCTGTTCCTGGACCGCCCGTGATAATACTAAATTGGTTCAAAACGGATGACAGCGCAGCAATTTGTTGCCAATTGACGCCTTTTTTTTCCATTGGAAATAAGTGCTGAATCCATTCTTTTTTTGCCAACAATTGTTGTTGCATGGCTTTTCTATTTTCTTTCCCTTGGGCAACCCAGTTCTTGATTTGGTTCAATACCATGCTTTCGTATTGAAAATACCTTTGAAAATACAAGTGATTTTGGTGCAGTATCAAAGGCAAATATTCGTTTTCATTTCCAACCCATTCGGCATTGTCCAAATCATTATGACTTAATTTTCTGTCAAAACCCGCCGCTGACAATTCGTCAAGATCGATTTGATCCAACGACAGACAAATGTGTCCTTCGTTCAATCCTTTGGACAACAGATACAAATACGGTTGCAATGTTTTTTCTTTGAAATAATGGGCAAATTGTTTGTGAACATCTTTGGTTGGGATCATCATGTAGGTTTGTCAATTGAAGAATTATTCTCAAATATAAGATTCAAATTTGAGAATGAATGGTATAAAAAAATGATTTGAATTTTATTTTTCCAATTCAGCCATTAAGGCGAAACAAAGTTGATCGATGTGGTCATTCTTTGCATGAAAGGCAGAAACATTGGACAAAACAATCACTGCATTCTTCTTTTCAACATCGATGGCCATTGAGGATGAATAACCCGCAGTACCGCCATTGTGCCAAAACAATGTTGCTCCTTTTTGAGATTTTAAGAGATGCCAACCCAAACCGATTTGCATCTGATCATTGATGCTAAAAGTTGGTTGCCTTGTCATGGTCAACTCTTTGTTCTTGGGATTGAATTGTGCTAGTGCAAATTGCGCCAAATCCTCCGCAGTGGATAGCATCCCTCCTGCTCCAAACAAAACATCAAAATCCCAATGGGCTGCAATTTCTCCCTTTGGATTTTGCCCTTTGACCTTTTTATTTCCCAAATTCCTGGAAGTTGTCCATGAATTTTTCATATTGAACTTTTCAAAAACATAGGTTGGTAACAATGTTTGAAAATTGGTCTTTTGCACCAACCCCAAGGTATGCCCCAACAATCCTGTTCCTAAATTGGAATAAACATACGCTTTCTCTAAGTCAGCATTCGACACCCACTTGTTTTTAAGATAGTCTTCCAATTCTTTTTCGCCATAACTTTTGTAAGGATTGTCCTCGTTGGTTAGATCCAAATTACTGGGCAAACGCGGCAAACCAGCAGTGTGGTTGGCCAATGCTTCGAAATTTATTTTGGCATTATTTTTAAAAGAAAATGGATAATACATGTTGATCTCATCCGTCAAATTCACTTTTCCTTCCAACACCATTGCAGCCAAAACCGTGGAAGTAAATACTTTGGTCAAAGAGCCTATTTCAAAAACCATTTGCTGATTTTGAATCGGCAGAATTGTATCATTGCGCTTGATGATACCATAATAGGCTGTTTTTCCATTTTGGATCAATGCAATGGACATTTGAGTATTGTTTGGAAAATGCCTGGCTTTTGAAAAGATGATTTCCGCAATTTCTTTCGGATAATCGTCCAAAGCATGGATGGTTGTCTCATTGCTTTCACTGGATTCTTCGTAAGGTTTAATGAAAAGTCCATTGATTTTATTATTTTCATTCAATGAAATGTTCACAGTCAAAACTGCTCTTTCAAAACTCGTTTTATAACTTGCGTAGGCCACTTGCTCAAAACCTATCCATTCTTTGGCTTTAATTTCTCCCACTTGATTTTTTAAACCTGATAAAAATTGAAGCGTGTTTTCCAAAGGCAGGACTTCTTGCATTTCTTCAGAAAATTCATCAAAAATCTGTGCATATTTTTCAGCATTGTAATGGGTTTGAAAATTTTCCATGGCCAATTGATATTGCTCATTTTGCGCCAATAAAAAATTGTTCAAAAAAAATAAGGTCATTAATAATAAATGTCTTTTCATTATATTTTTTTTTAAAATTCACATTGCACCCCACACACATCAATCCTTTCGGACGGAATCAAACAAGTTGACGATCAAACTCTTTTTGGCATTGCTCACTGGAATGCTTTCTTGGTTTTGCATCAAAATGTATCCGCCGTCATTTCGTGAGAATTTTTTCATGTAATTGGGATTGATCAAATAGGATTGATGCACCCGGATAAAAAAGAAATTTCTCAAAGCGTTTTCTACTTCTTTCAAGGTTTTGCTGACCAATATTTTACTGCCATTGACCAAGTGTAAATTGGTGTAATTGCTTTGGCTGTTGCAATACAAAATGTCGTTGACCTCTACAAATTCATAGCCATCGCTGATCGGCACAGAGATTTTACTTTTCATGAAACCTTCTTTCTTCAATTGATCAATTAACTCATCAATGTTTTGTTCGTTTGCATGATTTTTATTTTTCTCTTGGGCCCAATTTTCAATGGTTTCTTTCAATTCCTCTTCATCAATCGGTTTCAACAAATAACTGATCGCTTTGGCTTTGAATGCCTTGATTGCATATTCACTGTACGCTGTTGTAAAAATCACATCAAATTTTCGTTCTGAAAAATGTTCCAACAATTGAAAACCTGTCATCCCGGGCATTTCAATGTCCAAGAACAACAAATCAATGGGTAATTCTTTCAGTTTTTCAACCGATTCTTGTACTTTGTTCGTTTTGTACACCACATTGGCTTTCGGAAAAAGTTCATTCATGTGGATCACCAAACTTTCAATGCAATGCACCTCGTCATCAATGATCGCGATATTCATGGTTTTGTAATTTTAGAGATTGTATGAGCCAAAGTTAGCAGAACTTTTGTCCCAACTTGGTTTTCGCCCTGGGTTATTTTCAATTGAATCTGACAATCTGGAAAGCTTTGGTTGAATTGTCTGATGCGCTCTTTGGTGATTTTTGTGCCTAAACTTTTCTTTTGTTCATCTGAACCTTCTGAAAAATCATCCATATTTTTCATGCCTACACCGTTGTCTTCAATGGAAATTTCAATCGAATGCTCTGTTTCGCCGACTTCAATCTTCAAACGTTTGTGTGCTTGATTGGAAGGCAACAATCCGTGCCAAATCGCATTTTCCACAAAAGGTTGCAACAACAAAGGCGGAATTTTCACTGCGGACAAATCCATATTTTCATCCCATTTGATCATATAATCCAATTGATTGTCAAAACGTATTTCTTCCAATTTCAGATAATATTGAATGATTTGCAGTTCTTCTTCCAAGGAGATGCTTTCATTTTTGGGAATTTCCAAAACCAACCGAATGAAACGGCTAAATGTTGTCAAATACTTGCTGGCCACTTTGATTTCATGCTTTTGAATCAACAAATGAATCGCATTCAAACAGTTGAAAATAAAATGTGGATTGACTTGCATGCGAGAAATCAAAATTTCGGCCTGCGCCATGTTTCTTTCGTATTCGGCTTGCAACAAATCTTTTTCTTTCTCAATCAATTGCTTTTGTGTCTGAAACTTGATTTTTCGCAACCGGTATTGGGCAACGACAAATAAAATCAATAACAAAGTTCCCAACAACAGCAAAACAATGAATACTTTTTGGTTTCTCAATTGCAGACTTTTGGATTCGATTTCTTTTTCTTTTAATTCTTGTTCTTTTTGCAACAGACCGATTTTTGCTTCCGTTTTGTCCCAATCAAATTGGTTTTTCAAGGCTGCGATTTTGATCTTTTGGTTGTCCAAATTGATGCTGTCTTCGTAATCTTTTCCGATTTTATAGAACTTCAAAGCATTGCGCCAATCTCCGACTTTTTCTTTCACCATGGCGATGTCAAAGGCATTTTGGCGCACCAAGGATTTGTTGTTCAAACTATCTGCTATCGCCAAAGATTGGTCATAAAAAACTATCGCTTGAGAAAGATTTTGCGTACTGGCCGCTATTTTCCCCAATCGATTGAGCACTTGTGCTGCATTCAAAGGATAGTTATAATTTCGATACAACCGCAAAGCTTCGTTGTAATATAATGTGGCTTGTTCTTGATTTTTCTGTTCCCAAAAAGCATCTCCATAAGCTTCGTGTGTCATTGCCAAGCCAAAGCGGTCCTTCCTTTTTTCATTGATGGCTTTCAGTTCTTCCAAATAAATAAAAGCTTGATCTACTTTTTTGGTTTCAATATAATATTGCGCAATCGACAAAAGGTTCATCGCCATTCCCAAACTTTCTCCCCTTTCTCTTTCTGCCTCCAAACCCATTTCAAAATAAGCCAAAGCTTCATTTTTTCGTTCGCTCAAATTGATCAACGCATTGCCCAAACCATTGCTCGAAATGCCTATGTTCTTTAAATCTTTGTCTTCTTGGGCGATGCGCAGGGCTTCATAATAGAAAGAAACCGCCAAGTCATACTGCTCATTGTAACGCGCTGCCGTCCCTGCATTGTTGGCATAAATCATCTGGCTCAGGCGGTCGCAATTCTCTTCTTTGGCCAAATGATAGGCTCTTTCGTGCAATTGAATCGCATTTGAATATTGTTGATGGTAGCGGTGCAACAAGCCCAAATTGTCCAAACTCCTAGCATACAAATAATTGTTACCCATGGTCAAAGCTCGGTTGATGGCCAAGTTGGCATAGTAATTCTCGCGTTCCTCTTGGTGGGAATTTCGATGAATCTCTCGACTGATTTCAATGGCTTGAATCACGTACAAAGAGTCATTTTTCTCTTCATTCAATCGCTCAATCTGAGAAGGTTTGATTTCTTTGACTTTTTGAGAAAAACCATCCAATGGAAACAAAATA
This sequence comes from Moheibacter sp., assembly GCA_035515075.1. GTDB lineage: Bacteria > Bacteroidota > Bacteroidia > Flavobacteriales > Weeksellaceae > Moheibacter. Next base: position 55,446 of record DATJBZ010000022.1, read on the forward strand.
AAAAACAAGACCAAAAGAAAGTGCAGATGACTTTGAGCTAAATTCAACACCAAATACTTGTCTTTCGACCACCACATAACTTACAATGATTTTATAGTTGAGACGGAATCGAAAGTTAAGCTATTTATTTGAAACTGATACACTAAACCCTTCGGAAATTTGTACACAGATCGCATATTGATCTTCAGTTTGCTGTTGCTTTTTCAAAGTAAAACAATGAATTTTACTGGAATGTGTGCGATTGTACAAGTCAATTCGCTCATTTTCAAAGTCGACTTCTTCAAATCTTTGTTGGAGGACTTGCGGCAATTGATGGCAATTGGCTGTAGACAACTTCTCATTGATAATCAACACATTTACTGATTCTTCTTCGTCTTTGAAAAAATAAAAATAAGGCGCAATCCTGGTTTTCTTCCAAATGAATTTTTCTGTAAAAGATTGCAACAACATGGGCGGCAAGAACGTATCGTCCAAATCAATTTCTGGCGAGATATGAATGTTTTGGACCAAAGAAAAACCCAAACGAGAAGATTCCAACGCCAAGTACAATTCAACAATTTTCAATTCCTTGCGCAAAGAGATTTGTTGTTCTTGAGCGGTTTCGATGATGCTTCGAACAAACTTACTGTACGTATTCAATTGATTCAAAGCCGCTTCTTTTTGCTGGGTTTGAATCAAGTACTTGATCACATTCAAACTATTGAAAATCAAATGAGAATTGTTTTGGGTTTCAGCGGCCAAAACTTGGGCCATCGCCAAATCTCGTTCTTTGACGGTTTTGATTTGTTTGGATTGATACAACAAATAAACCCTTAAGCTTAACGCCAAAGTAAAACAAGTGATTTCTAAAAATATGCCCGATTGAAAATACACAACTGGACTGAGTTGATAGAAAAAATCAAACGGAATAAAAGTGGTCGATTGACGAAGAATCGCGAGAAAAGCACCGGTAAAATACAGAGAACTTCCAATGATGAAGTAACTTTTGAAGATGGAATGAATTTTGGCACTTACCCAAACAATGGCGACCAAACTCATCGGCATAATGACTGCTCTTGAAACAATGAAAAACGTCTTTTCGTGCACAAATATCCATGGATAAATCAACCAATAAACACAACCATAAACTGCTGTGATGCCAGCCAAAAACATGATCCAATTGGCTAAGCTTTTGTTTTTCCTTCTAATTTCCAGTAAGTTGATGGTAAAAAGACAATAAAAAAACACCGCCAATAACGTAAAGGTTTCTAAGTTTCGCCTGAGCATTTGATAGCTGTCAATGCCATTGAACTTTCCCCATCCCAAATGCACAATGTTGATCATGGCGCTGAGCAAGCCACAAATTAAAAATAGGAAATAGAAAAGGTATATTTTTTCTTTGGTCTTGAAATACACCAAAATAATGAAAAAACTCAACAAAGAAACTCCACCAGAAAACAACAACATCACGATGTAGCTAATGTGATCAGCACTATTTAAAATCACCTCTGGCATCATTCAAGTAATTTTTCATTTGAATCAAAAAAATTGTACAGTGATGCAAATCGGAAGCTTTTCTTGGATTAAAAAAAAACACCATAAGCACGCATTGGAAATCGTTTAAAATTCTCGTTTTTTTAACGTTGGGAAGTTAGGAATATTTGATTGCGTTGTTTTGTGTCAATTAGTATTTGATTGGTTTATGTGAGTAAAAGCTAGATTTGATTGAGCGTTTGATTATGGTCTATAAAATCAATAGAATATTCAAATCCTCATTTATTTCCACACTATACTAATTGACTCAAGCGATATACTCATTCGCTCTTGCAAAAGAGATTTCAAGTCAACATCTTTACATACAAGAAATTAAATGCGGTGATTTTGGAAGTCGCTACATGAACTGAATGAAAGAAAAGAACCATGGTGGTGATGTAAGTTTAAAACGAATTTAGGACTCTCTCTACTTTAAAAACTAAAATTAATAACTAATTTCGCTACCAATAACAAATTTTTGAAATTATGGAAAACAACCAACAAAATGCGGGCTTTAATTCTCCTACAGTTACTGAGGACAACGGAAAAACAATTGCATTGATCGCTTATCTTACAGTGATAGGACTCATCATTGCATTTGTAATGAACAATGACAAAAAACTACCATTGGCCTCTTTTCACATTCGCCAGAGCATGGGGATTATGTTAACAGGTTTGGCCCTATCTTTTATCAATGTCATTCCATTTTTGGGTACATTGATTTGGGTTTTTGGCTTTATTTTATTATTGATCCTTTGGGTGTTGGGTTTAATTGGTGCAATTAACGGAGAACAAAAACCCATTCCAATTTTGGGTGCTAAATTTCAAGAATGGTTTAAGGGAGTATAAAACACTCTCTTTGTATTGAAAAAATCAATTATAACTTTAATCTCTCTTTTACCTATTTTGTGAACTGCTTCTAATTGGGAGCAGTTTTTTTTATTTTGAATAGCATTTCTTTCTACAACTTTCAATCATTGATCAAAGAATCGGACGCCTTATACCAACGGTGTCTCTTCAGAACACGAAGGGTCGGGTTAAGCAACAACAAAAATAAAACCGAGGTAAATGCATTGCTAATGGTAAAAGCAATGGCTACTTGTAACGAAGGTTCGCTACTAAAAGAAATGGCCATTTGTTCCAAAAGTCCAAAAAATGGAAACATGATTGCAACGCCGACGAGGTTAAACACAGAAGCCGACAAAGCCACCAATTTTGACATAGGCGAAAATTTCAGACTGATCAACAACGCAGTAGAAGTAGTACCAATATTTGCACCAATCACAATAGGAATGGCAGATTGAATGTCAATAGTTCCTTGGGAAAGCAAAACAATCACCAAACCTACCACGACCGAACTCGATTGGATGATGACGGTAATAAGGATGCCATACAAAATTCCCAACAACGGATTCGACGCCTTCGACAATATTTCTACCAACAGTGGATCATTCTTCAAAGGCTCCATCGCTTCACTGATGAAACTGAGCGAAAAGAAGATGAAACCAAAATAAAAAATCGATTTGCCTGCAACAGAAATTCTATTTGGAATCATGCTGATCAATGTTCCCAAAACGATGAAAAAAGGGCCTAAAAAAGATGATTCCATCGAGACAATCCATGCGGTAGAAGTTGTACCTACGTTGGTTCCCAATAAAATTAAAATACTGTCCCGAAAAGTTATCACACCAGAATTGACCAACGAAACTGTCAACGAAGACACCAAAGTACTGGATTGAATGATGGACGTGAAAATTCCGCCCAAGAAAAAACCACCCAATGGAAAAGCCGTTATTTTACCAATCCATTGAGACAATCGCTCGATGCCCAATTGTTCGATTTCTTTACTAAAGTTTTGTAAACCATACACAAAAAGCGTGATGGCAGCAATGACAATGATGAGGGTCTGAAAATTTTCTAACACTTTTTATCGTATCCTTTAAATAACGCGTGACCGCAAATTGTAAATTTATTTTGTAATCAACCAATGCTGCGATTGGCTTCACAAAGCTACAAACTTTCAGCACTATTCCCTATTCCATTGCAACCCTCACCCGCCTTGAAAATAACCGATAAAAAAAACACCCAACATTTAGTTGAGTGCCATGGCTTAATCGTTAGTTAAAGTTAGCCACTAAACTTTCCAATCTTGGATCATTTTTTCCACCTCTTCACGGGTTTTTCCAGACTTTTCTTGGATTCTTCCAATTACCTCATCTACTTTTCCGTCTGCTAAGGCTTCATTGTCATTGAACCATTCGCCATATTTTTGCTTTACACTTCCTTTGATTTGGTTCCATTTTCCTTCTAATTCTAACTTGTTCATAATCTTTAATTTTAAGGTTATTATGATATTATAAGTACAATGATTATTCCACAATTCCTTTTTTAATGATTAAAATCATGTTAAATTACTTGATATAGGTCAAGAATTCATCCTGAAGAATCTCCTTATCTTTGTCAAAATTTAAAAAAATGGCCATTAAAACAATCGACACAGCATTGGTCAGCCCAGCTGTTTCTATACAATATTTACAAAATGCAGTTGCACCTCGTCCCATCGCGTTGGTCAGTACCATCGATGCAGAAGGAAAAGTGAATTTGAGCCCATTCAGTTTTTACAATGTTTTCAGTTCCAATCCTCCGGTTTTGGTTTTCTCACCGTCTCGACGCGTCCGTGACACCACGGTAAAACATACTTTAGAAAACGTTGAACAAATCCGAGAATGTGTGATCAACACCGTTTCTTACGACATCGTTCACCAAAGTTCGCTGTCCAGCACAGAATACGAAAGAGACATCAATGAATTCCACAAAGCAGGGTTGACCGAAATTCCATCGCTCAAAGTGCAACCACCACGCGTGAAAGAATCCAAAGTTTCTTTTGAATGCAAAGTGACCGATCTGATCCATTTGGGAGAAGGCGGTGGCGCGGGTACTTTGGTTGTTTGTGAAGTTTTAATGATCCATGTCGATGAAACTGTCCTAAATGACGCAGGAATGATCGATACCAAAAAAATTGATTTGGTCGGCAGAATGGGTGAATCTTGGTACACCCATTCTAATGGAACTTCATTGTTTGAAATCCCAAAACCTTTACAAACCAAAGGAATCGGCGTAGATGCTTTGCCTGAAGCCATCAGAAAAAGTCCAGTTCTGACAGGCAATGATTTGGCCATGTTGGGCAACATCGAGCAATTGGTTGGAGAACTTTTCAAAGCCGATCAAAATTCGCACGAACAAGCCAAGGAATTGTTGAAAGCCAATGATGTGGAAGGCGCATGGAAAATACTGATACAATAAGTGCCGAATAAAAAAGAATCCCCAATCTTCACATAAATTGGGGATTCTTTTTTACGACTGAATTCAAATGGCCTATGCTTTCTCTCCGCCCTGGTTCACAAATGAAATCACGACTGACAATAAGAAACTGAACAACAACGCCCACCAAAAACTGGTGACATGGAAATAGTCTCCCAAGAACCAACTCGCCAAAAGAATGATGATGGCATTGATCACCCATAAAAACAACCCAAAAGTAATCAAGGTTGCGGGCAAAGTCAAAAACACCAAGATAGGACGAACAAACGCGTTCAAGATCCCCAGCACCAAAGCCACCAACAAAGCGCCCCAGAAACTGCTCACTTCAACACCTGGCAAAAGATGCGCCAAGCCCAAAACAATTAAACCCGTCAATAAAAAACTGATAATACTTCTCATAAACAACAAATTTTATTAAAGTTAAAAAAAAGTGTTGACTATTTGCTGCTTTGTTCAAATAATCAACACTGAAATATTTTTATGTTTAACGAATTAAAGCTGTTCCAATAGGTATTTGACATTGACCGATTGATCGATGTATTGTGCCAATTCTGCCATCGGCACCCTGTGTTGTTCCATTGAATCTCTGTGGCGAACTGTCACCGCTTGGTCATTCAACGTTTCGTGGTCCACTGTGATACAGAAAGGCGTGCCAATCGCATCCATACGGCGGTATCGTCTTCCAATTGCATCTTTGTCTTCATAGATGACATTGTAATCCAATTTCAATGCTTTGTAAATTTCTTGGGCGACTTCTGGCAAACCATCTTTTTTCACCAAAGGCAAAATCGCTGCTTTGATTGGTGCCAAAGCCACTGGCAAACTCAAAACCGTTCTTGTGCTTCCATCTTCCAAAGTTTCTTCTTTCAAACTGTTCGAGAAAATCGCCAAAAACAAGCGATCCAATCCCACAGAAGTTTCCACGACGTAAGGAATGTAACTTTTGTTCAGTTCGTTGTCAAAATACTGCAATTTCTTTCCAGAAAACTTCTCATGGCTCGCCAAATCGAAATCTGTTCTTGAATGAATCCCTTCCAATTCTTTGAATCCAAAAGGAAATCTAAATTCAATGTCCGTCGCAGCATTGGCATAATGCGCCAACTTCTCGTGATCATGGTAACGGTAATTTTCATTGCCCAAGCCCAAAGATTGGTGCCATTTCAACCGTTTTTCCTTCCACTTTTCGTACCATTCCAATTCACTTCCTGGTTGTACAAAATATTGCATTTCCATTTGTTCAAATTCACGCATTCTAAAAACAAATTGTCGTGCAACAATTTCATTTCTAAAAGCTTTTCCAATTTGCGCAATGCCAAATGGAATTTTCATGCGTCCTGTTTTTTGAACGTTCAAATAATTGACGAAAATCCCTTGTGCCGTTTCTGGTCGCAAATACAAATCAGTTGCGCCTTCTGTCGTTGCGCCCAATTTTGTTCCAAACATCAAGTTGAATTGACGCACTTCCGTCCAGTTTTTTGAACCCGTTACTGGATCTGCGATTTCCAACTCTTCGATCAAGGCTTTCACATCGGCCAAATCCTCTTTCTCAAGAGATTGTGACATTCTGGTAATCGTTTCATCGATTTTTTGTTGGTAAGCCAACACGCGTGGATTGGTCGCTACAAATTCTTTTTGATCAAATGCATCACCAAAACGTTTGGCTGCTTTTTCGATTTCTTTTTCAATTTTATTTTCAATTTTCGCACAGTAATCTTCGATCAAAACATCTGCACGGTATCTTTTCTTAGAATCTTTGTTGTCAATCAATGGATCATTGAAAGCATCTACGTGTCCAGAAGCTTTCCAAATCGTAGGATGCATAAAAATGGATGTATCGATGCCCACAATTTCTTCATTGAGTTGCACCATGGCTTTCCACCAATATTGTTTGATGTTGTTTTTGAGTTCAACGCCATTTTGTCCATAATCATAAACAGCGGAAAGTCCATCATAAATTTCACTGGATTGAAAAATAAATCCATACTCTTTGGCATGAGAAATAATGCGCTTGAAAATATCTTCTGACATAGATTTGATTTAATTGGCGAATTTAAGCAATTTTTAGCTGTTTTAAGGAATGAAAAAAGGCTTTTAATTGGAATAACGGATCCATTTCCACATTTCTTTGAACGAAGGTTTCTTTCCGTACATCAAAATGCCCACTCGATAAATTTTTGAGGCAAAAAACACCATCAACAACATGGTTCCAATTAATAATGTTAAAGACAGCAAAATTTCCCACCACTCTACTCCAAAAGGCAAACGCGTCACCATCGAAATCGGCGAAGTAAATGGAATCATCGACAACCAAAATGCAACAGGTCCGTCAGGATTATCAATGGTCGTCATGCTGCCATACATCGCAATCATCATCGGGAAAATAGGATAAAAGGTAAATTGTTGGGTGTCGGTTTCATTGTCCACAGCCGAACCAATCGCAGCAAAAATTGAACTATAAAATAAATAGCCAAGAATGAAAAACACCAAGAAAAAGCCAATAATCAACGGATAATTCAATTCAAGCAAAGCCGCCATCACTTCATTGGTTTTGGTCATCCATTCTGGATTGTCCACCAAGTTTTGTTGAGACATCGCCGATAAATCAGTCGCAGTTTTGATTTTCGAAGCCAAAAAAGCAGATCCCGCTGCAAACAAAATCGTTCCCATGGTGATCCAAATGGCAAATTGCGTAAAGGCAACCAAAGTTGTTCCTACAATTTTTCCCATCATCAAATTGAAAGGCTTCACAGAAGAAATGATGATTTCCACCACACGGTTATTTTTCTCTTCTACCACTGAACGCATCACTTTCACCCCGTAAATCATGATGAACATAAAGATCACATAAGCCAAAGCCATGCCGATACCAAACTTGAGATAATCGCCCAATTCGCCTTTGTCATCTTTGGTTTCACTGTCTTTTAAATTATATGTTTTGATAGAAACATTTGATTTTAAATTGTTCAATTGTTGGGCTGTCAATCCTGCGGCTTCCATTTTCAATTCACCAATTCGTTGGTTGATTTTGCCTTCTAACTTATCTTTGACCATTTTCCCAATATTTCCATTGGTAGTCAATTCAATGTTTTTTTCAAATGCTGAAAAATCATTTCCATCATATTTCGGAATGACCAACAAAGCATTCAAGTATTTGCTTCCCAACAAGCTGTCCTTGATAGCTTGGATGTCTTTTTCGCCATAAAAATTATAGATTTCATTTTCATCCGACACAAAAGAAGTAATGAACTCACGGCTTTCATCGACGACTGCGATGTTTTTCTGATCGGTATTGGCCGACATCATCCAAGCAATAATCCCAAAAATCCCCACCATGATGATGGGCGATAAAATGGTCATGACAATGAAGGTTTTATTTTTAACTTGGGCTAAAAACTCTCTTTTAGCAACGAGTAGAATCTGTTTCATGTTGTTGAAATAAGGTTATTATTGAACGGCTTTGAGGAAAACTTCATTCATCGATGGAATGGCTTCTTGGTATTGAACAATGTGCCCAACTGTTGACAGTTGCAATAACAAGTCATTGGGAACGATGTGTTCTGGAATGGCTATTTCAAATTTTTTGAAATTCTCTTTTTCGACCAAATGATCAATGGCAAATTGCTGTTGCAAATTCATCCAATTTTCGGTGTTGCAGTTGTCAATTTCCACCACATATTTTCCTGATTTGAATTGTTGTTTGATCTGATGAATTTCACCATCCAAAACCTTGTTCGAATGGTTGATTAATGCGATGTGGTCACACATTTCTTCTACAGATTCCATGCGATGGGTAGAGAAAATAATTGTCGTACCATTTTTACTCAATTCCATGATTTCATTCGCAATCAATTGCGCATTGACTGGATCAAATCCACTAAAAGGTTCATCAAAAATCAACAATTCAGGATCGTGTAAAACCGTGATCACAAATTGAACTTTCTGGCCCATTCCTTTGGACAATTCGGTTAACTTTTTGTTCCACCAAGCATCAATGCCCAATTTTTCGAACCAATATTTGGTTTTCTTTTGCGCATCCGCATTGGACAAACCTTTCAATTTGGCAAAATACAAAGCTTGTTCACCAATTTTCATGTTGTTGTACAAACCGCGTTCTTCTGGCATATAACCGACCATCGGAATGATGGATTTGTTCAAAGGTTTTCCAGCAATGGTCACGCTTCCTTTGTCAGGTGCTGTAATTTGGTTGATGATTCTTAAAAATGTCGTTTTCCCTGCGCCATTTGGCCCCAATAAACCATAGATAGAACCAGTTGGTATGCTCAGGTCGAAATCGTTTAAGGCAATTTTATTTCCGTATTGTTTGGTTAAGCCTTTTGCTTCAAGCAAATTTGACATAGAATTTTGTTTTATAAGTGATAAAATCTATGCAAATGTTACAATACTTTTTAAGAAAAAAAGAATTAAAGTTTTTTATCGATATATTCTTGCAACTTTTTCGCAATAATTGGTGCCGCAATCGCAATGCCAATCGATAATATTGAGCTGCTTTTATTGCTTAATTTAAAGGTTTTTTCTGCAGTTTTGGATAAGAACCCCAAAGCTGAATTGACCCCCGAACCTATTTTAGAAGAATGCATAAGCGAATTGCTTTCAACTCCGTCAAATAACTTATTGACTGAAGAAAGAATCAATCCTTCTTTTGCTTTTTGATCCGCAGCATCAATTTTTAACTTCAAAGCTTTTTTGGCCAATCTCAATTCAGCCAAACTTTTAATCGATCGGTTATTTTTCATTTTCATCGTCGTTTGAATTATCCAAAGCATCCATCGCAGTTGCTACCACTTTGTCCGTGATTTTCAACATCAATTGTTTTCTAAAAACAAACAACATAATAAATATCAAAAGATAGAAACCAAACAAAGTCAAAAAACCCAAACCATCATTGCCCATCCAATCCCCTAGCAAAAAACCAAAAGCAACACTGGCAATAATGAGAATCAATAAAAGAAACATGCCGATCAATATACCAAATACGCCAACTGAAATCATGTTGCTGACCAAGTCGACCACTTCTAATTTGGTATATTCAATTCTATCGTTGAGGTACTCTTTAAGCTTATCAAACATATTCTATGGATCTAAAGGTCAAAAATAAAAAAATGTTGGGATTAAACCCCAACATTTTCTTCAAACTCATCTTTTGCTTTTTTTGCTTCTTTTTTAACTTCTTCTGAAGCACTTTGCATTTTATCTTTGACATTGGCCAAGCGGCTTTCTAAATCTTCTTTTATTTTTTTGGCTTTGTCACTAAAATCATGTGAATATTTGTCCAGTTCTTCTCTTAATCTACTGGCTTCTTTTTTCAATTGCTTTCTAGTTTTCTCTCCACTTTGTGGTGCCAACAACAATCCTGCTGCTGCTCCAGCTGCTGCCCCGATTAATAGTCCAGCCAATAATTTGAATGCTCCGTTTTCTTTTGACATAGTTTTGGGTTTTAATATGATTAATAATTTAATTTACAAAAGGATTAAGACAAAAATGATACCAAAACTATTATATTTACAGCGAATTAATGAAAATTTTAACAAATGCCAAAATTATCTGTGAAAGGCAGCTTAATGCCTTTGTCGCCTATAAGAAAATTAACGCCTTATGCGGACCAAGCCAAAAAAGAAGGTAAAAAAGTATATCATTTAAATATTGGACAGCCAGACATTGCTTCTCCCGTTCCTGCTTTGGAAGCTTACCATCAATTGCCTTTTGAAGTGATTGCTTATACGCATTCTGAAGGAACACCTGAATACAGACATGCACTTTCCAACTATTATCAAAACAGAGGATACAAGGTACAACCAGAAAACATCATCGTGACCAATGGTGGATCAGAAGCTTTGTTGTTTGCTTTTGGCGTGATCGCCAATCCTGGGGATGAAATCATTATCCCAGAACCTTTTTATGCCAATTACAATAGTTTTGCCTGTCAAAGCGATGTAAAAATCGTTCCAGTGCGCTCAACCATCGACAACAATTTCGGTTTGCCATCCATTGCTTCATTTGAAGAAAAAATTACGGACAAAACCAAAGCGATTTTGATTTGCCATCCAGGCAACCCAACCGGTTATTTGTATTCAAAATCTGAATTGGAGCAATTGAAAGAATTGATCATCAAGCATGATTTGTATTTAATTTCTGATGAAGTTTATGCAGAATATGTCTATGATGATGAAAAACATGATTCTGTTTTGGGTTTCAAAGAATTGAAAGACCATGCAATCATTATCGATTCCGAATCCAAACGATTCAGCATGTGTGGCGCACGCTTGGGTGCGATCATTTCAAGAAATGACGAAGTGATTGCCCGCGCCTTGCGTTTTGCGCAAGCCCGTTTGAGTCCTGTGTTGACCAGTCAATATGCCGCGACTCAAGCACATGAAAACATTGGCAACTATTTCGAACAATCTCGAGCAGAATATGTCAGCCGTCGGGATTTATTGGTCAGCGAATTGAACCACATTCCTGGCGTCATTTGTCCCAATCCAAAAGGAGCTTTCTATTGTATGGTTGAGTTGCCTGTGGACGATGCGGAGAAATTCGCCATTTGGTTGTTGAATGATTTTGATTTGGATGGAGAAACTGTGATGGTAGCACCAGGCAATGGTTTTTACAGCGATCCGAGTTCAATGAAAAACCAAGTGAGAATTGCGTATGTATTGAACAAAGAAGATTTAAAGCGTTCGGTAGAGATTTTGAAAGTCGCTTTGAGAAAATATCCTGGAAGCAACCAAAAACAACATTAATTACTGTTTAATTTAGATCAAAAAAATGCTGATACAAGAAAATGTGTCATTGAAACCCTACAATACTTTTGGTGTGGATGTCGATGCCCGTTATTTTTCAACAACTTCATCTCAAGAAGATTTGCTCCAAGTTTTAAAGTGGGCCAATGAAACACAACAAAAAATCCTATTGCTCAACGGTGGTAGCAATATGTTGCTCGTCAATGATTGGGACGGCTTGGCGTTAAAAATCGATTTAAAAGGCATTGAAATCGTTTCTTCTACAGAAGAGCACGTCATTGTGAGCGTACAATCCAGTGAAGATTGGCATGGCTTTGTCACTTGGTGTTTGGCAAATGATTTCGGTGGCATTGAAAATTTATCTTTAATTCCAGGAAAAGCAGGTACAGCACCGATTCAAAACATCGGTGCTTATGGAGTTGAGATCAAAGATGTTCTGACACAGCTGACTGCCATCGAAATGGCAACTGGAAAAAAACGAATTTTCACCAATGCAGATTGTCAATTTGGCTACCGCGATTCGGTTTTCAAAAACCAATTGAAAAACCAGTATTTGATTGCAGAAGTTCATTTTCGTTTGACCAAAAAAAAACACGTCCTTCATCTGGATTATGGCGCAATCCGCAACCAATTGGCAGAAAACAACATTGAAAACCCGACCATACAAGACGTCAGCCAAGCGATCATCACCATTCGACAAAGCAAATTGCCCGATCCATCGAAAATTGGCAATTCAGGAAGTTTTTTCAAGAATCCAGTAATTTCTGCTTTGGAATTTGACGCTCTAAAAATTCAATTTCCCGACATTTCTGGCCACGCGGTAGATGACAATTACAAAGTGGCGGCTGGTTGGTTTATTGAGCAAGCGGGTTGGAAAGGAAAGCGCATCGGCGATGCGGGTGTGCACGAAAAACAAGCTTTGGTTTTGGTCAATTATGGACAAGCCACAGGGCGAGAAATTTACGATTTGTCACAAGCAATTTTGGACGATGTTTGGGCAAAATTCGGCATTCAATTGGAACGTGAAGTCAACATCATTGGTTCATTGGATTAACTCTTTTTTTATTTTAATTTATTAGGCAACATTTAATACCCTACATCATGAACAATCCTCTTTTGGCTCCTTTCAATACAGCTTTTGAAAGCATTCCTTTTTCGATCATCAAGAATGAAGATTATCAAACCGCATTTGAAACCGCACTGATTTGGGCAAAAAACGACATACAAGCGATTTGTCAGCAAACCGAAAAACCTACTTTCGAAAATACCATAGAAGCTTTGGAATTGAGTGGAGAAACTTTGAACAAAGTTTCTGCTGTATTTTTTAATTTATTGCATGCTGAAACCAATGAGCAATTGCAAAAAACGGCACAAATCATTTCGCCTTTGTTGTCTGAATTTTCAAACGACATTCGACTCAATCCAATCTTGTTCGATAAAATTCAACAAGTTTATGACGAGAAAGACAGTTTGGGATTGACTGCAGAACAATTGCGATTATTGGAAAAAAAATACAAAAGTTTCACCAGAAATGGTGCCCGATTGGAAGAAGAAGACCAAGTCCGATTGAGAGCCATCGACAAAGATTTGGCGAAATTGACTTTGGATTTTGGCGAAAATGTTTTGGCAGAAACCAATGCTTTTGAATTGCATTTGACCGATAAAAACGATTTAGAAGGTTTGCCTAGCTATGTCATTGAAGAAGCCAAAAAAGAAGCGGAGAGCAAAGGGAAAAACATGGGTTGGGTTTTTACTTTGCAAGCACCTAGCTATTTGCCTTTTGTTACTTATGCAAAAAATAGGGCTTTGCGCCAGCAAATGACTTTGGCTTATGGTAAACGTGCTTTTCAAGACAATGTTCACAACAACGAAAACATCGTCCAAAAAATGGCAGAACTTCGCTTAGAAAGAGCGAATTTACTGGGATTCAATACCCATGCTGATTTTGTTTTGGAAGAACGCATGGCGAATGCACCAAAAATTGTTTTGGACTTTCTGGATGATTTCGTTCAAAAAGCCAGAGAATTTGGTGAAAGAGATGTAAATGAATTGAAAGCGTTTGCTAAACAATTGGATGGAATTGAAGATTTTGAAAGATGGGACCATGCTTATTATGCTGAAAAATTAAAACAAGAAAAATACAGTTATGCCGAAGAAGATTTAAAACCTTATTTCTCTTTGGGCAAAGTCGTTCAGGGTGCTTTTCAAATTGCTCAAAAATTGTACGGATTGCATTTCAACATCAGAAATGACATTGACAAATACCATGAAGATGTCCAAGTTTATGAGGTTTTGGATGAAAACAACAATCATTTGGCTTTATTTTATGCCGATTTCTTTCCAAGAAAAGGCAAAAAAGCAGGCGCTTGGATGACGAGTTTTCGCGAACAATCTCGTGTGCAGGGTCAAGAAAAAAGACCGCACATTTCAATTGTTTGTAATTTCACAAAACCTACTGAAAAAACACCTTCATTATTGACTTTTAATGAAGTAACCACTTTGTTTCACGAATTTGGGCATGCATTGCATGGCATATTGGCGGATTCGACTTATCAGAGTTTGTCAGGCACCAATGTTTACCATGATTTCGTTGAGTTGCCTTCACAATTCATGGAGAATTTTTGTTATGAAGCTGAAGCTTTGGCTTTGTTTGCCGCGCATTATGAAACCCAAGAAATCATTCCTCAAAGTTTAATTGATAAGGTGAAAAATGCAGCACAATTCATGGAAGGCTACCAAACGATTCGTCAGTTGAGCTTTGGTTTGTTGGACATGGCCTGGCATGCACAAAATCCATTGCTAATTGATACTGTTGAAGAATTTGAACAAAAAGCATTGGCTTCCACTGATTTGTATGCGCCAATGAAGGGCACCAATATGAGTGTGGCTTTTTCACATTTGTTCAATGGTGGGTATTCGTCCGGGTATTATTCCTACAAATGGGCGGAAGTTTTGGATGCCGATGCTTTTGCTTATTTCAAAGAAAATAGCATTTTCAATCCAGAAATTGCCAAAAAGTTCAAACACCTTTTGGCGAGCGGCGGAAGCGTAGATCCAATGGAATTGTATGAACATTTCAGAGGAAAAAAACCAGACAACCGAGCTTTGTTAAAAAGAGCAGGGTTCATTTAATTCAGAACACATGAAAATACTTTTGATCGAAGATGACCCACGAATCAGCGACTTTCTAACCCAAGGATTGTCCGAAAACCAACATTTGGTGACTTTGGTACAATCGGCTGAAAAAGCACAGGCGCAATTGACAACAAAAGATTGGGACATCATTTTATTGGATGTCATGCTACCCGGCATTAACGGAATTGAATTTACCAAATTGATTCGATTCAAACAAATGCAAACGCCAATTTTGATTTTAAGTGCATTGGGTAGCGTGGAGGATAAAATCAAAGCTTTGGATGCAGGTGCTGACGATTATTTGGTCAAACCTTTTCATTTCAAAGAATTGTTGTCAAGAATCAATGCACTGCACCGGCGTTACCAAAACAAATACGATGAAAACACCAATATAAAAGACATCGGTCATTTAAAAATTGACAAAGATAAATACGCTGTCTATTCGTTCGATAAACTAGTGGATCTATCACCAACAGAATACAAATTGCTCATTTATTTGGTGGACAATGCACAAAAGGTTTTGTCAAGAAGTCAAATACTTAATGCCGTTTGGGACATTCATTTTCAGAACAATACCAATGTGGTCGATGTGTACATTTCTTATCTTCGGGCCAAATTAGAAACGCCAGAACACAAACTGATACAAACGGTCAAAGGCGTTGGTTACATGATCAAAGACTAATCCGATGAACATCCGAAAGCGTTTATTGCTCATTTCTTCCTTAACTTTTGGGGTCGCTTTTACCATTTCAGCTTTGTTGATTTATTCAATTTTCTTTCAAAGATCAGAAAACATCATTTTCAAAGAATTGGAAAACACCGCGCTTTTGACCGCTTACTTTTATTTGGAAAAAGATGAAATGTCCCAAGGAGAGCACAACCAAATTAGAATTGCATTGGACGAACAAATCCAATTGTCCAAAGTCAAGATATTCAATGAGAAAAACGACTTTGTCTATGGTGACGCTTTGAATGAAATGCACTTAACAGCTGCTGTGATGGACCAAGTCCGCCAACAAAAAAAGATCTATTTCAAACAAGAAAACACCTATTATTACGGCTTCTACTATCCTGACAACCAAGGAAACTTCGTGGTTTTTGCTTTTTCAGAAAATGAATTTTTCGCTTCGCAAATCCATCAATTATTGGCAATTTTAGGACTTTCACTTTTGATTGGATTTTTGATGATTTTGTTGTTGAGTTATTATTTGACCAAAGTCGCTTATGCGCCGATAGAACAAATCATCGAACAAATTGAAACTTCCGATTTTCAATTCCAACAGAAAATCCAATTGCACGTACCTGAAAGTCAAGATGAAATTCAAAAATTGACCGTAAAATTCAATGAATTGTTTGGCAGAATCGCCGAAACCTTCGCGATTCAAAAAAACTTCACCAATTATGTTTCTCATGAAATCAAAACGCCTTTGGCTTCGATTGCAGGAACGATGGAAGTCTTTGCACAAAAAGAAAGAAGCGCTGAGGAATATAAAAATGTCAGTGAAATTGCATTGAAAAATGTAGCAGAAATCGAAAATACTTTGAACAACTTACTGTTGTTGACCAACTTAGAAAACCCTTCAGATGTAGTCGAAACCTATCGATTGGACGAACAAATTTGGCACATCTTGTCCAAGATCCAAAGCCACTATCCTACTTTTGCTCAACCAATTCAATTCGACATCCAAATCGAAAAGCATGAATTTTTAACGATTTATGCCAACAAAGGACAACTCGAAATTGCGCTGTACAATTTGATTGAAAACGCCGTCAAATTCTCCAATAGGAAAGCTGTACACATCGTTTTGAAAGATGAAAATCAGCAATTACAACTCAGTATTCAAGACCAAGGCATAGGCATTCCAGCAGAAGAAATTCGGAACATTCAACAAGCTTTTTATCGGGCCTCTAATGTGAAAAACATCCAAGGAAGTGGGGTTGGTTTGTCTTTGGCCCTTTTGATCTTTCAACAGAATAAAATTGACTTCCAAATTCATTCTACTGAAAATATTGGCACTCAAATCAAATTGCTTTTTCCCAAACCAACACATTAAGCCAATTTTAATGGGCTTCTAATCGAATTCTAATCTATCTCTAAATCCACCTTAAGCTGGGAAATATAATTTTGTCTGCAACAAATCATAGACAAATTGAAAAAAGTATTTTTAAGCATGTTGTTCAGTTTCCACATTTTTACTTGGGGACAAAATGAACCATTGACCTTGACACTTCAACAAGCAGAAACCTTGTTCATCAACAACAACCTTGAATTGATTGCAGAACGATTGAACATTGATCTTGCCGAAGCAGCCATTATTCAAGCAGGTGTTTGGCCCAATCCGAATGTACAAATTGGCGAGATTAATTTGTGGAAAAATGGTCATCAAAACGTGGAAAGGCTTCCTCCATTGTTCAACAATTGGGGAAAATACACCCAATTTTCGGTAGAAATTGAGCAATTGATCCTCACCGCTGGCAAACGAAAAAAATTGATGGCTGTAGAAAAAGTGAACGCTTCGATGAGCAAAGTGTATTTTGAAGAAGTGTTACGAAATTTAAAGCATGAATTGCGTCTGACCTTTACAGAAGCACTCGCAGTACAAAACAAGGAAAAAATGTACCATGAGTTGCTCGAACAGTTGCATCATTTGATTTCGGCACACCAACAGCTTTTGGCGAAAAAAGATTTTAGCCAAAGTGATTTCGTTCGTTTACAATCTTTGGAAATCAATTACAAATCAGCGTTCAATGAACTAATCGTCGAAAAAAACGAACAGTTGAAAACCTTGAAAACTTGGTTGTCTTTGCCTTCACAAACTGAACTACAATTAGAAGACGAAAATGACGCCTGGACCTATACTGCTTTTGAGTTGGAGACATTTGAACAATTGTTGGAGAGCGCAAAAAAAAATCGTTCTGACTTGAAATTCAAAGAATTGGAAACCGAATATTTCAAAAAACAATTGAGCTATGAAAAAGCCATGCGCGTGCCTGATTTGACTTTTTCGGTGGGTTATGATCGTGGTGGAAGCATCATGCGTGATTTCATTGGTTTTGGAATTGCCATGGACATTCCGATTTTTGACCGCAATCAATCGTCGATTAAAATGGCGGAAATCAATGTGCAAAAAAGTGAATTGGAAACGCAGCATAAGAATTTAAGCATTGAAAATGAATTGAAAAACGCATTTCAGAATTTCCAAATTGCACAGAAAAACTGGCAAGAAATCGATCCAAATTATGCGCAAAACTTAGCGCAACTATTGCCAGTCATGCAACAAAATTATTTGGCAAAAAACATCAATTTATTGCAATACATCGACTTTTTAGATGCTTATGTCGATGGAAAAAGCGGTTTGATTGACTTAAAAAAACAATGGCATTCCACTTTACTTGAAATGCAATACACCTTAGAAAAAGATTGGAATTAAATATGAAAAAATTATGGATTACATTCCCAAAAACGGGGATATTGGCACTCATCACCTTGTTTTTGCACCATTGCAATGCAACGACAAAAACAGATGAATCAGAAGAAGACGCTACATTTTGTTTGAACGAAACCTTGAAATCTCAACTGCAATTGGATCATATAGCGTTTCAACCCATTGCCCAACAGATTGAATTGACTGGAGAAGTGAGTTATGACCAAGAGAAAGTCGTTCATTTCCACAGTTTGGTCAACGCCATTGCTGAGAATGTTTTTTTCTCATTGGGTCAATATGTAGAAAAAGGACAAGTTTTGGCAGAAATCAAAAGTCCAGAATTGAATGCCTTGGTTTTGGAAAAGAAAAATTTAAACTCAAAAATTCAAGTTGCCAAAAGAGAATTGAGCAGTCAAGAGAGTTTATTCAACAACAATTTGATCACAGAATTGGAGTGGATGACGTCCAAAAGTGAATTGGAAAATCTACAATTGGAACTGGAAAATACCCAACAAACTTTGGCGATGTTTCATGCCAATCCCAACCGATCGACCTTTGAAATCCGTTCGCCCATCAGTGGATATATCATCCAAAAAAACATCCAAGCAGGTTCGCACATCATGGAATCAGATGAGTTGTTGACCATTTCTGATTTGCGTGAAGTGTGGGTCATGGCCAACATTTATGCAACCGATTTGGAACACATCCAAGAAGGAATGGAAGTCAAAGTAAAAACCTTGGCGTATGCAAACAAAGTATTTGACGGAAAAATTCATTCGATTTCAAAGGTTTTTGATGCAGAAGAAAAAGTACTCAAAGCGAGAATTCAACTAAAAAACACTGATTACCAATTGAAGCCAGGCATGGTTGCGAGTGTTTTGGTGGAAATCTCCTCAGACAAAAAAGCATGGACGATTGCCAAAGAAGAGGTGATTTTCAATGACAACCAATATTATGTAGTCGTCTATCATTCGGACTGTCATCTTGAAGTAAGAAAACTCGACATCATTGAACAAAATCATGAGAATTATTTTGTGGAAAAAGGATTCCAGTCCAATGAAAAAATCGTCACTCAAAATCAGTTGTTGATTTTTGAAAAAATAAAATAACACAGAAAAAAAATGAAAAAGTTCATTCAAGGCATTGTTTCCTTTTCACTCAAAAACTCATTCATCGTATTTTTCATGACTTTTCTATTGTTGGTCATCGGCATTGTGAGTTATCAAAATACACCCATCGAAGCATTTCCAGACGTGACCAATACGCGTGCGAGAATCATCACCCAATGGCCAGGAAGAAGTGCAGAAGAAATCGAGAAATTCATCACACTTCCCATTTCTAAAGAAATGAATACCATTCCCAAAAAATCAGATATTCGGTCAATTTCTTTGTTTGGACTTTCAGTGGTCACTGTTTTATTTGATGACGATGTTGATGATTTTTATGCACAACAATATACCGCCAATCGTCTTCAAGGACTTGACCTTCCCGAGGGTGCATCAGCCGAAGTTGAACCGCCAAGTGGTGCCACAGGAGAAATTTTCAGGTACATCATCCAAAGTGATTTACCGATTCGAGAAGTCACTGCGATCCATGATTGGCTAATCGAACGAGAATTGTTGTCCGTTCCAGGTGTGGCAGATGTGGTCAGCTTTGGTGGAGAAGAAAAAATTTATGAGATAAAAATCAACCCGACACAATTGCTACAATATGATTTATCTCCTTTGGAAGTCTATGATGCAGTAGAGAAAAGCAACATCAATGTGGGTGGAGACGTCATCGAACAAGGTGATCAAGCGTATGTTGTACGAGGCATCGGTTTGCTGGAAAAGGTAGAAGACATAGAAAATATTTTGGTGACAGTCAAAGGGAATACGCCCATTTTGGTCAAACACATCGCCCAAGTTCACATCGGCGCTAAACCACGTTTGGGTCAAGTTGGATTCAATGAACAAGACGATTTGGTGCAAGGCATTGTTGTGATGCTTCGAGGTGAAAACCCAAGTGAAGTCATCGCCCATTTGAAAGAGAAAATCGAAGATTTGAACCAAAGAATCTTGCCAGACAATGTTACAATCGAACCGATCATTGACCGAACAGAATTGGTCAACACAACAGTCAAAACCGTTACCCACAACTTGATTGAAGGAATTGTTTTGGTTTCTCTGATTGTTTTCATTTTCTTGTTTAACTGGCGAACCACCTTGATCGTTGCTTCAGTAATTCCTTTGTCCTTTTTGTTTGCCATTGTTTGTTTGCGCATCCAAGGATTGCCAGCCAATTTGATTTCCATGGGCGCATTGGATTTTGGTTTGTTGTTGGAAGGCACTTTGGTCATTGTAGAAACCGTCTTTGTGGCCTTGGAAAAACGTGCCAAACAAATTGGCATGGAAAAGTTCAACAAATCCTCCAAATCAGGTTTGATCAAAAAGAGCATTTCAAGCGTGGCAGCTTACATCTTTTTTGCGCAAATCATTCTGATCGTTGCTTTGTTGCCCATTTTCTCCTTTCAGAAAGTGGAAGGTAAAATGTTTGCTCCCTTGGCTTATACTTTGGGTTACGCATTATTGGGGTCTTTAATTTTGAGTTTGACGTATGTTCCCGCCATGTGCAAATTGATGTTGAGAAAAAACATCAAAGAAAAAGAAAATTTCATTTCCAAAGCTTTCCACCGATTGGCCATTGGTTTGTTTCGTCTAGGACGAATCAATTACAAAGTCACTTTGATCGTGTATTTGGCTTTGATTTCGATTTGCGCAATAAAATTCTCCAACTATGGTTCTGAATTCATTCCCAACTTGAACGAAGGCGCAGTTTATGTTCGTGCCACTTTGCCCAATAGTGTTCATTTGAATGAATCTCTGAAAATAGCCAATGATCTACGTCAAAAATTAAGTGAATTTGATGAAGTAAAGTTTGTGATGAGCCAAACGGGACGTCCCAATGATGGAACCGATCCTACAGGCTTTTTCAACAATGAATTTCACATTGAATTGAAACCAGAAAAAGATTGGAAAAGAAAAGTTTCGAAAGAAACCATTCTCAACGAAATGCGCAAGGTTTTGGAAACCTATCCAGGCATCAACTTGAGCTTCAGTCAACCGATTCAAGACAATGTCGAAGAATATGTGGCAGGAGTAAAAAGTGCTTTGGTGGTGAAAATTTTTGGCGATGATTTGTACCAATTGGAAGCATACGCCCAACAGGTCGAAGAAGTTTTGAAAACCGTTCAGGGCATTACCGATTTGAATGTGTACACCAACATTGGTTTACCAGAACTGAGAATCCAACTCCATGATCATTTGATGGCCCGCTATGCAGTCAACACCAGCGATGTTCAAGCGGTGATTTCCATGGCGATCGGCGGACAAGCTGCGACTCATTTTTTTGAGAATGAACGGGTGTTTGATGTGCAACTTCGATTTGAAAAAGCCTACCGAGATGACGTGGTCAAAATTGGCGAAATACTCATTCCGACTTTGGATGGCAAGAAAATTCCATTGAAAGAAATTTCGACCATCGATTTCAAAACAGGACCAGCGTTTATTTACAGAGAAGGAAATAGCCGTTACATTGGGATTGGTTTTAGCATCGAAGGCAGAGATTTGGAAAGCACCATTGCTGAAGCACAAAAATTAGTCAGTCAAAAAGTACAATTGCCCAAAGCGAATCAAATGGAATGGGCGGGCGAATTTGAAAGCAAGGAAAGAGCAAGCAAACAGTTGATGATTGTCGTTCCTGCCGTTTTGTTGTTGATTTTATTTTTGTTGTATTTCAACTTCAATAACCTGAGAGATACCATGATTGCAGTTTGCAGCATTCCATTTGCATTCATCGGCGGATTTCTATCACTTTGGATGACAGGTACTATTTTTGGCATTTCGGCAGGCATTGGCTTCATCATTTTGTTTGGGGTCAATACGATCAATGCCATCATTTTGATTGCAGTCATGCGAGAAAATTTAAGAAAATCCAATTTAAAAAGTGCCATTGAATTGGGAACCATCAGCCGTATCCGTCCGATTTTGATGATTGCTTTGATGGGGTCAATGGGATTGGCGCCAGCTGCTATCTCAACCAGTATGGGTTCTGAAATACAAAAACCCTTGGCGATCATGATTGTAGGTGGCTTACCGATTTGCATGCTGCTTTCATTCATCGTTTTACCGCAATTGTTTCATTGGTTTTATAGAAACAAGCCCAACAAAAACTGATTGAAATACTATATTTCATCAAACTTCCACAATGGTTTCTCAAGTTTCTCTCTCCCACAGGGATATTCTTGAGAAACCATTTTATAATAGATGTATCAATCCATATAAAACATACATTTTAAAAACAAAAAATAATTCGCCCCAATGAACCCTTGGTTTCCTGCCTAAAAAACTCAACTGACCAACTCCAACACCTGTTTTCCTTTTAAACATTCGCTAATGAATACATTAGATTCATTCATAAAACCAAATATTAACCATTGACAAATGATTGTTCGGTTAAGCTTGGTGCAATATTTGTAAGTGGTTTGGCTGCAATTTAAAGTAGATCTTTGATAACAATTCGCTTATTGAGCAATTTTGGAATAAATCAAATCAATTACAAACGACTGGAAATACGTGTTTCATGTGATTTATTAGCATGAAACAGATAATTTAACATTTAAAAGAATTCATATATTTTCTTAATTGCTAAAGTTGATTTATAATTGCAATAAATTATTTTAAAATAAAGCGGGTTTTCTAAGATTTTATTTTAGATTCGCATTCTTGTAAATAAAAATTTAGTGATAATTAAAATTAAAAATGGAAATGGAAAAAAATGAAACTATTGTAGCAGGATCAAGAAAAAAATTAGGTGGGCTTAATGCGCCGATCACGGTTGTAATTCTGATTTTGATTTCTATGGCAATCTTTTATGGTTTATTTGGTCAAGCATCAAACTTTGAAGGAGGAGATCCTTATGCTGGTAACCCAAAGAACTTTATGGGGATTATCTTTAAAGGAGGAGTGATCATTCCTTTCTTGATGTCTTTCTTCTTGATGGACTTTGTATTTGCTATAGACAGAGCATTTGCATTAAAAAAGGCATCTGGAAAAGGAAACCTTTCTAACTTCGTTCATGAAGTAAAAGGATTGCTTGGCGCAAACAAAATCAATGAAGCCATCGAACTTTGTGATGCACAAGAAGGTTCAGTTGGAAACGTAGTAAAAGAAGGTTTGACAACATATAAAGCTTTGGCCAACGATAATTCAATAGACAAAGAACAAAAAATGTATGCTTTGACCAAAGCTTTGGAAGAAGCCACGACTTTGGAAATGCCCGCTTTGGAGAAAAACACCAGCATCATTGCAACCATTGCAACGGTAGGTACTTTGATCGCATTGATGGGAACAGTAATCGGGATGATTAAAGCGTTCTTTGCTTTGGGTGAAGGAGGTGGAACACCTGACGCTGCCAAATTATCAGTAGGTATTGCTGAGGCCTTGATCAACACAGGTACAGGTATTGGAGCTTCTGCTTTGGCGATTATCTTTTACAACATGATCACCAACAAGATTGACGATTTAACTTTCAAGATTGACGAAGTGGGGATGGCCATCCAACAAGCTTTTGCCAAACACCATTAATTCATTTTTTTGTGTGATCCATGAGAAAACCTCAATGGATTGAGTTCAAGATTAATTAATAAAAAAATGAAAAATGGCAAGAGTTAAACCAAAAAGAACAGAGATGTTTATCGATATGACAGCGATGAGCGATATGGCTTGGTTGTTGCTCACTTTCTTTATACTGACGACTCAGTTCAGAAAGCCGGACATTGTACCTGTACAAACGCCGAGCTCTGTAGCTGAGACCAAAGTTCAAGATGGTGATTTGGTAAGAATCACTGTAAATGAAGAAGGAAATTACTACTTCAGCATCATTGACGATAGAAACAAAAAACCTATTTTGGAAAAAATGGGTGAAAAATACAGAATGAAATTTACAGAAGCCGAATTGCAAACATTCTATGGCTTGTCTGAAATTACAGTTCCCATGAATGCGATGAAATCTTATTTGAACTTAAGTGAGAATGACAGAAAGAACACGATTCCAGGAATCCCGATGGACAGTGCAAATTTACAATTGATCGACTGGGTCGTAGCTTCTTACGATGTGGATGACAAATTGAAATTGGCGATTAAAGGAGACGTAAAAACACAGTATCCTAAGTTTAGAGAGCTGATCAAACAGTTGGTAGAAAAGGACTTTAACAAGTTCCAGTTAATTACAAATTCAGAATCCAAACCTAACGATTAAGATGGCAAATTTAGAGAGAAGACTGAGAAAAGATAAAAAAGTAAGGGTAAAAAAAGCCTCTACTCGTGTGGATATGACGCCATTGGCTGATTTGGGTTTCTTACTTATTACATTCTTTATGTTTACGACAACCTTTAGTAAACCGAATGTGATGGGCTTGAACATGCCTCCGAAAAATCCTAATATTGAAACTCCGGAAAATACGCCTGAAATTGATTTGAAAAACTCAATTTCTATCATCATTGGAGGAGATAACACTTTGTATTGGCACCAACAAGACAAGACCAAACTGACCGTAGATCAGTTACACGAAACCAATTATTCTAAAGAAGGAATTCGAAAAGAAATATTGGCCGCAAGAAAAAGGGCAACCAATCCTGATAATTTCACCGTCATCATCAAACCGACGGATGAATCCAATTATGAGAATTTGGTCAACGTATTGGATGAAATGGAAATCACCGAATCTTCAAGATACGGGATTGTGGACATCTTCCAAAACGAGATAGATGCGTACGAACAGAAAAGAGGAATTAGTAGTAATTAAAAAATCTAAATGTCATGTCAGAAAAACAACATAAATCATTGGATGACATCGTATTCGAGAAAAGAAACAAAGAGTACGGTGCATATGACCTGAGGATGAGCGAACGTTCCATTCTTTTAAAAGCCTTCATTCTTGGCGTTGCTTTTATCGGTTTGGTTACCTTAGCAATATTTTCTTACAATGCCGTTTTTACAAAAGCGGACAAAGAGATTACAGAAGTTGATATCACTTTAGTAGATGTGGACGAACCTGAAATCATTGAAGAAGAGATCGAAGAAGAAGAACCAGAACCAGAACCGGAGCCGGAACCAGAGCCAGAGATTGCACAAGTACGTGTAGTCGTCCCTGAGCCGAAGGAAGATGTGGTGAAAGAAGAGCCGATTGTCAAAGTCGAGGATATGGAAGACAAGGTGATCAGCACCAAAAACGTAGAAGGGGAGAAATCTACTTCTACAAGGGCTATTTCTGAACCAGAAAAACCAAAATCTGAAGGAACAGGTACAGGACCAGCGGTTGTGAACTATTCACCAAGACAGGTAAAGGATATGGCAGTTTATCCAGGATGTGAACGTTTTGAAGGAAAGAAAGCTGAACTTCAAAAATGTATGCAACAAAAGTTGAGTGATGAATTGGGCAGTCAAATGTCTGATTTCGCAGATGTGATGAACTCAAGAGGTGAAACTTCGGCCATGGCCAAGGTTCGTTTCATCATCGACAAATCGGGGAACATCATTCAAGTTGTCGCCATCAAAGGTGGAAATGGAAAGATCAATGAGGATTTGGCCAAAGAATCGGAACAAGCTTTGCAGAGAATTGCGAGCCGTTTGGCAAGACGTGGGAAAATTAAACCTGCGAAATTGGAAGACGGCTCAAGCGTAAACATGCAATTTGAAATTCCAGTTCGATACAATATCCAGAATTAATTCAATGACCATACAATCAAAAAAGGAGAGGCTACAACCTCTCCTTTTTTGATTCAATGCATTTTGAATGCTATCTATTTGAACAAATAAACCAATTTAACGCTGTCCAAAAATCGCACTGCCCACACGGACCATATTGCTTCCTTCTTCAATTGCGATCGCATAATCTCCACTCATGCCCATCGACAAAACTTGTATGCGTTCATCCAACTTCTGAAAATCATCAAAAATTCTTTTCAATGCTTTGAACTCATTTCTCACTTGATTTTCATCCGAAGTGAAAGTGGCCATCCCCATCAATCCAACAATTTCAACGTTGGAATATTTACTTGCGTAAGTTGTCAATAAAACCAAAGCATCCGCTGCTTCTAATCCAAATTTGGTTTCTTCCGTAGCAATGCGAATTTGCAACAAGCAAGGAATGGTTCGTTCAAATCTTTTGGCTTGTTTGTTGATTTCCTTCAACAGACTTTCACTTTCTACACTATGGATCAAATGCACAAATTCAGCGATGTATTTCACTTTGTTGCGTTGCAAATGACCGATCAAATGCCATTGAATATCTTGGGGCAAAACAGCTTGTTTCTCAATCAACTCTTGTACCCTATTCTCTCCAAAAACCAAATTCCCGGCATCATACAAAGTCTGAATACTTTCATTGCTTTGGGTTTTCGAAACAGTGATCAATTCAACTTCTTGGGGCAAATCCTGTTTGATTTGCTGATAATTTTCTACAATATTCATTCTTTCAATTGAAATATGGTTAAACCACTCAAAGGTTTGGGTTCGATGTAGGTACTTTTCGGCGGCATTTTCAAACCTAAATCAGCAATTTTCTCCAAATCACTTGAAACCACTGGATAAAAGAAAAATCCTGCTTCAAATTCTCCTTCGTCTACTTTCGCTTGCAAATTTTTCACGCCATCCAAATCTCCTGTTCCTCTGATGAAGCCCAATCGGTTGTCGTCTTTTGAATTTTGAATGTCCAAAATCGGTTTCAAAACCAATTCTTCAAACAAAAAAGTATCCAATTCTGACATGCCTTCAACAGTCAAAGCTTCTCTTTTGACAAATAAACTGTAATATTTCCCATCCAAATACAATCCCAAATGGTGTTTTTTGGAAGGAAAAAATGGAATTTCCCCTCTTTCACCGATGGTGAAATGCGCTTCCAATGCTGTTAAAAATTCCTGAGGCGTACGACCATTCAAATCTTTGATCATGCGGTTGTAATCTTTGATGATCAATTCTTGGTCAGAAACCAACATCGCCAAAGTATAATTGATAGGATCTGTGTCTTCCACATCGGGATGCGCTTTCAACATTTCACGCGTATACACCATAGAACTCTCCATGCGATGGTGGCCATCCGCAATGTAAAACGCTTCATTTTTTTCAATGGACGCTTTGATTTGTCGCAGATTCAAACGGTTTTCAATTTGCCACAATTGGTGTTCGTTGTCTTTTTTGTCCTTGAATGCGATCAAAGGGAGTCGTTTCATTTCAACTTCCATCAACAAATCCACCCGTTGATTTTGTTGGTAGGTCAACAAAACCGGCTCCGCATGAAAATGAACATCTTGCAAATAATCCGCAAAACGCTTGACCCTCTTGGTCAAAACATTTTCATGTTTCTTAATTTTCCCTTCTTTGTAATCGTTGATATTGACCAAACCGATCAAAGCGCGCACACTTTCTTGGTTGGGTTTGATCAGTTGATAAATATAATACGAAGGACGGTCTTTGTCCACCTGTTCGCTTTCGATGAAATTCAAGAAGTTTTCTCGCACCCGATCATGTCTTTCTTTGATGTTGATGCGTTCTTTTGTCCAAGTCGGTTGAATGATGTGCAAAAAAGAATCAGGATTTTCACTCAGTTCTTTTTCCAGTTCCTCAATATTGTATTTATCAATGCTTTTGGTAGAAAATTTTCCCGCCAGGTCTCTGATTGGGCGAATTCCTCTAAAAGGTTGAAATTGTGGCATAGCGTTTAATTACAAATGTGTTAATTTATTTATTGGGGTATAATTTACTGATTTGTTCTGCTAATTCCAAACCGATTCTATCCTGTGCTTCTTCTGTACTTCCTGCCAAATGAGGAGAAAAAGAAATCTCGTCGTTCATCAACAAATGAACGCTTGGGTGAGGTTCTTGTTCAAAGACATCCAAAGCGGCGCCCAAAAGGTTTCCTTCTTCAATGCCTCTCAAAACCGCTTCCTCATCCACTACTCCACCTCTCGCGGTATTGATGAGCACTGCCCCCTGCTTCATTTTTTCAATTTCTTCCCAACCAACCAAAGGATGGTCTTGGGCGGCAACATGCAAACTGATCACATCGCTTTCTTTTAAAACCGTTTCGAGCGAAGTCGTTTCTATCGGAAATTCGACAGTTTGGCCATCAAAAAAATCAAAAGTCAACTGCACTTTTTTAGGCGTTCGATTGTAAGCGATCACTTTCATTCCTGCACCCAAAGCACTTTTGGCTACTTCTTGACCTATGTTTCCAAAACCAATGATCCCCATTGTTTTTCCTTTGAGCTCGTACGCTTTGCTGTAGGATTTCTTCAATAAGTTGAATTTCAGATCTCCCTCCAAAGGCATGCTTCGGTTGGATTTGTGCAAATTTCTATAAATCGAAAAAACATGCGCCATCACCATTTCAGCCACTGAAACAGTAGAAGCATTGGGCGTATTAATGACTGGAATCCCTTTCGATTGGGCATAATCTACCGCAATGTTGTCCAATCCCACACCTCCACGACCAATCAATTTCAATGAAGTGGCATCGATAATTTCTTGGGTCACTTGGGTGGCACTTCTCACCAACAAAATCGAAATGTCATTGTTGTTGATGAAATTGGCCAATTGGTCTTGTGCGACATAAGTCGTCAAAACTTCAAAGCCATTGCGCTCTAAAGTTGCTTTTCCAATGGCCGATAAGCCATCATTGGCAAGTATTTTCATTTTGTTATTTTAAATATTAACTATTCTTGGTATCAATTTCAACCAAATTTTCGTTCAAATTCTTGCATTACCTCTACCAAAACTTGTACGCTTTCAATCGGCATGGCGTTGTAAATGCTTGCACGGTATCCGCCCACCTCTCGGTGTCCATTCAAATTCAGAATGCCCGCGCTTTTCCACATCTGATCAAAATCAGCTTGCAATTTGGGATCTTCCAACACAAAACAAACATTCATATCCGAACGATCTTCTTTGGCTGCCGTTCCTCTGAATAGTT
The DNA here is from genome assembly GCA_035515075.1 of Moheibacter sp. Lineage (GTDB taxonomy): Bacteria > Bacteroidota > Bacteroidia > Flavobacteriales > Weeksellaceae > Moheibacter. The sequence goes on from DATJBZ010000022.1 coordinate 84,605, forward strand.
CATTTTGGTCAATGGCAGCGTACAATAAAGCTGATTTTTCTTGATTTTTTTGGGTAATTGCTGGAACACCGCCCAAGTTTTTCAACCATTGTAAATTCAACATCACGCCATAAATTGCCAAAACCGGCCAAGTATTGAATGAACTATTTTTACTGATGTGGGTTTGGTAATTCAGATAATGTGGGATATCCCTTCCTGTTTTTCCCAACACTTCTTTGTTGATGATGGTGACCACACTTCCAGCGGGCCCCATATTTTTTTGAGCACCGGCATAAATGACATCAAACTTTGAAACATCCATCGGCTTGCTCAAAATGTCCGATGACATATCACAAACCATGGGAATTTTCGTTTCAGGAAAAGTTTTCATTTGTGTGCCAAAAATGGTGTTATTGGACGTACAATGAAAATAATCTGCATGGTCTGGAACCGTGTAATTTTTTGGAATATAACTGAAATTTTGATCCGCTGAAGAAGCTACGATATCAACTTCGCCCAAACGGCGGGCTTCGACAATTGCTTTTTTGGCCCAAACGCCAGTTTCCAAATAGGCTGCTTTTCCGCCCGAGCTTTTCATCAAATTATAAGGCACCATCAAAAATTGCAAAGAAGCGCCTCCTTGGGTAAAAATCACTTCATGCGTATCCGGCACTTCCAACAATTCTTTGGTCAATGCAATCGCTTGGCCCAAAACCTCCTGCGCATCGGCACGTCGATGGGATATTTCCATGATGGAAGTACCAGAATGGTTAAAGTCCAAAACGGCTGCTGCCATTTGGTCAAAGACTTCTTGGGGTAAAATGCAAGGTCCTGCACTAAAATTGTGTTTTTTCATAGGACTATGATCAGTTGAATTATTTTTTTTTTGCAGTTATCCTTCTTTATGCATGAAAGCTTTCTTTTTCAAAAGTCTTTCTTCACTTTCTACATGATCTTCATCTGGAACACAACAATCAACAGGACAAACTGCTGCACATTGTGGCTCTTCATGAAATCCCTTGCATTCCGTACATTTGTCAGGAACAATGAAATATACTTCATCACTCACCGCTTCTTGTGCTTCCTCCGCATTAAAAGCTTGCCCATCTATGTTGACAAAATCTCCTGTCAAACTCGTTCCTTCAGCATACCGCCAATCGACCGCTGGTTCATAAATTGCGTTGTTTGGACATTCAGGTTCACAAGCGCCACAATTGATACATTCGTCGGTTATTATAATTGCCATTGTTTTTTTATTTAATTGATTGTTTTTTCAGTCAATAAGACCAGTCTTTGAAAGGAAAGCAGTTGCTTTTTTTTGAAACTTAGCAACACATTCCCAATAGTCCCGTCATATTTACTAAATTTGTACACAAAATTACCATTTTTTTTTCAAATTTATGTCCATAACCCATCGCATTTCCGCTTTCCATGATTTAGGTCAGTTTTTCAATTTTGTGACAAAAAAAGACAAAACAACCCAAGAATCTTCCGATAAATTCAAAAATTTACAATCCGATTTTGAAGCAGTCCTGCATTGGGCTGAAATCAAAAACCCTTGGTTTACGCCTGATAATCTGCATTATTGTTTGTCGCAATGGGGCGCATTGCTGACCATAGAAAATTTAAACAATTGGCAAGAAAACCTCCACAGTCCTACAACGCCTAAAACCATTGGCATCATCATGGCTGGCAACATTCCGCTGGTGGGCTTACACGATTTGCTTGCTGTGCTGATTGCGGGACACCATGCCATGGTCAAAACTTCTTCCAAAGACGATGCTTTGATGGGCTTTGTGTTGAACTTTCTCAAAAATCATTCGGAAGATTTGGACCAAGCGATTTCGAAAGTAGAAAGAATTCAGCAACAAGATGCGGTCATCGCTACAGGAAGTGACAATACTGCAAGGTATTTTGAATTTTATTTCAAAGATATCCCCCACATCATCCGCAAAAACAGAACTTCTGTGGCCGTGTTGAATGGTGAGGAAACTGAAGAAGATTTAAAGAATTTGGCAAGAGATATTTTTCAGTATTTTGGGTTGGGTTGTCGCAATGTTACCCAATTGTATTTGCCCGAAGGCTTCAATTTGGATTTGATTTTTGAATCATTTTTCGAATGGAAAGAAGTGATCAACCACCACAAATACGCCAACAATTACGATTACAATCGTACGATCTATCTGATGTCCAAAGAGGAGTTTTTTGACAACAATTTCATCTTATTGAAAAACAGCAATGCCATATACAGTCCAATTGGGGTGGTAAACTTCGTCTATTATGACGATTTAAACGAAGTCAAAAATACCTTGGATCAAAACCAATCCATGCTGCAGTGCATTGTTGGCAATGCTTTGAACCAATATCCTAATTCGGTGAAATTTGGACAAACGCAACAACCAACATTGATCGACTATGCTGATGGCATAGATGTTTTGGCTTTTTTAAAGGAATTGAATTAAACGTTCACTCACAAAGCTTACAAAAAAAATCAGAGATCTATCCGTGGACAAATCTCTGATTTTAAAGAATTTGAAGAGATGAATTACTTTGTATAAAGCACATCTACATCCAAGGTTTGTCCCATGAAATTAATCGGGTAAACCAATACCAACTCAGTTGCTGAACTGCTTTTTACCGCTCTATCCACACCATTGATGGTTACTTTTGCTGTCGTCCAAGTTCCATTCGAAATTTGGTCCACACAAACATCCGCTTCATTTTTGTTGTTTTCTTTCAATGACGCTTTTTGGTCTGCTGTCAAAGTCAAATAATCCGTCGCACATCCTTTTTTGAAAATCTCATGATCAAACGGATAAGTTCCTGAATGAGCTCCCGCGTCATAAGAAATTGTCTTGGCTACCCAAGTTCCTTCCATAGGACTTACAGGCGCAGCATCGTCATCACTGCTACAAGCTACAAATCCGAAACCTACTACTGCAATGGCAATAAATTTTACTATTTTTTTCATTTTTAAAGTTATTTTGACTACGAAAGTACAGCATTTCTAAAAATGAAAATATGATTTTTGTTCGTATGTGAAAAATTAACACTTCCTTACTTTAGAATTGTTCCAAATAAAAAAGCCCCGAGAAGTACTCGAGGCTTGATTTTAAAAGAATCTTGGTCTTATTTTTTGATCACTTTTTTCCATTCAACTGAACCATCTTCAAAAGTTACTTTCACAATATAAACACCTTTGTTCAATGAAGCAACATTGATTTGGTCCACACCATGATTGGTAGCAACAGATTGTCCAATTGTATTCAAAACTTCAATCGTTTTTACTACTTTTTGGCTATCCACATTGATCATATCTGTTGCTGGATTAGGATAAATGTTCAACTCACCTTTGGCAATTTCATGGATCCTCATCTCCTCAGATGACATGGCTACAATAGAAATGTCGTCAATGTACAAATCAACCAAACCATCTCCTGTAAAAATATCCATTTCATGGATGTCATAGTAAGCCTCTGTAACAATACGATCGGATTCTACTCCATCAACAACAGCATACAAGGTTCCCAATTCATATTCATAAACAATGGTCACATCATACCATTTGTTCAATTCAAATGGATTGCTCAATAGTAGAATGTCTTCTGTCAAATTAGAATACAAAATAAGGTTTCCTTCATAATGATCAAATGAAGCTACACCTGCAAATCCGCTATCCAAATTGTAAAACTGAATAGATGTTGCACCAGCTGCTGATCCAAAATTGATTTTAAAACTCATTTTGATCAAATCGTTTCCTCCATCAACCGCAGAATTCGCTGTAAAATCATTGAAAACCCACATATCAGATACACTGCTTCTTTTGACATTCAAAGATTGTCCATGCGCTTCGTCCAAAACAGCCACTTTGGCGTTGGCTGATGTCCCTCCATCAACGCCCCAACCTCCTTGATTAACCACATTTCCTAAATTGTAAGTTTCAAAATTCTCTTCGAAAATAACTTGTGCATTGGCAAATGTTAAAGCTGATGCAGCAGCTAAAAATAAAATTTTCTTCATTTTTTTGTTTAAATAATTTGAACGGGCAGATGTAAGCCAACAAAAACTATTCGTTTTAGTCATTTACAAACAATTTAAAAAAAACACTTATTTCCATCAAATCCCCCAACCTTCACGGTCCAAACTTCTGTATTGAATGGCCTCCGCGATATGCACTGCAGACAATGCAGAAGCACCTTCCAAATCCGCTATAGTGCGACTTACCCTTAAAATTCGGTCATAGGCCCGAGCAGAAAGATTCAATTTCTCCATCGCATTTTTGATCAAAGTTCGACCGCTTTCGTCCAATTGACAATACACATCCAACTGTTTCGGTCCCATCTGTGCATTGTAATGAATGTTCGGAATTCCATCATATCGTTGGGTTTGAAGATTTCTTGCCAACTCCACACGGCGACGAATTTCAACGCTCTTCTCCCCTGTTCTACCTTGCGACAAATCATCAAAAGGCACTGGACTGACTTCGATGTGCAAATCAATTCGATCCATCAAAGGACCTGAAATTTTGTTCATGTAACGCTGCATTTCCTGCAAAGAAGAAGTGTTGTTGGGATCATCGGGGAAATAACCGCTTGGGCTGGGATTCATCGAAGCCACCAACATGAAACTCGAAGGATAGGTCACCGTGAATCTCGCTCTTGAAATGGTAATTTCGCGGTCTTCCAAGGGTTGCCGCATTACTTCTAAAACCGTCCTTTTGAATTCTGGCAATTCATCCAAAAACAACACACCGTTGTGTGCCAAAGAAATTTCACCAGGTTGAGGATAAGAACCGCCGCCGACCAAGCCTGCATCTGACACCGTGTGATGCGGTGCACAATAAGGCCGAACGGTCATCAAGGACGAAGTGTCTCCTAATTTTCCAGCAACCGAATGAATTTTGGTGGTTTCCAAAGCTTCTTCTAAACTCAAAGGCGGTAAAATCGATGGAATTCTTTTGGCCAACATCGTTTTCCCACTGCCAGGAGGACCAATCAAAATGATGTTGTGTCCACCAGCCGCTGCGATTTCCAAGGCTCTTTTCACATTTTCTTGGCCTTTGACATCGGCAAAATCCAGTGCAAATGCATTCAATTGCTCATAAAACTCTTTTTGTATGTCAATCTTGGTGGGTGGAATTGCTTCATTTTGATCAAAAAAACGAATGACTTCTGCTATATTTTCTACACCGATTACTTCCAAATCTGTGACTACAGCGGCTTCTTTCGCATTTTGTTTGGGCAAAATAAACCCTTTAAAACCTTCATCCCTTGCCTGAATAGCAATTGGTAAAACACCCTTGATCGGACGAATCATTCCATCCAAAGCCAATTCTCCCATGATCATGTACTTTGAAATATCCTCTGATTCAATCTGTCCTGAAGCCGCTAAAATCCCCATAGCAATCGGTAAATCATAAGCTGAACCTTCTTTGTGCAAATCTGCGGGCGCCAAATTAATCGTTACTTTTTTTCCTGGGACCTTGTACCCTGTATTCATCAAAGCCGTACTGATTCTAAAATTACTTTCTTTGATCGCATTGTCTGGTAAACCAACCAAATGGTAACCCACACCCGTTGATACATTGACTTCTATGGTAATCGTTCGCGCGGATACGCCAAAAATTGCACTGCCATAAACTTTGGTAAGCATAGTAAAGGTTTTCGATTCGTTCAGTAAAAGTTAAGAATTATATTTAAATTGCCAACGGATTTGAAAACAATTATGGAAAAAATAAATTTTCAATTTGAATATCTTCGATATGACGCTTCAAATGAATTGGATGAAGTGCGAAAAAAATTGGTCGACCAAGCCAAAAAAATCGCTCATGCAGCGTATGTCCCTTATTCTAACTTTCATGTTGGGGCGGCCGTCCTACTGGACAATGGGGAAATCTTGACAGGCAACAACCAAGAAAACGCTTCGTATCCTGTGGGAACTTGTGCCGAAAGAACCTTGCTTTCTTATGTACATGCCAACTTTCCTGAACAAAAAAAGATGATTTTGGCAGTTTCTGTTCTCGACACAGACAAAGAAGTTTCACCTTGTGGCATGTGCCGACAAACGATTTTGGAATATGAAAACCTACAAAATCAACCAATTGAAATTATTTTACACAGCAATTCTGACCGTGTCTTAATCATCCCATCTGCCAAGCTATTATTACCCTTGCACTTTGACAGCGACATGCTGACTTAACCCCATCCAATGCAACAAAGTTAATTTCGGTTCGATCGTTGTCAATTAGATGCATTCGAAACTTTAACGAAAACATTGGCATTCAATCCCAACAATTTGCTTGAATCCTATTGCTTTTTCGACTATTTTTGCGTCCATGATAGCAAAAGAAATTAAATTTTTTATTGTTTTAGCGATGGTATTGGGGAGCATCCATGCTTGTGTTCCACAAAAGAACAACACCCCTACAACGAAATCCAACAACACTGCATCCGCACAAAAAAGTGCTTTAGAAGAAAAAAATAGAATTTTGGCCCAACAAAAAATTGACCAAGAAATTGAGGACAAAATCAATGCTTCCATTCAAGAAAAGAGCAACGATAAAAATAACCTTGAAAAACCAAAGGACAAACAATTGATCGTTCAGCTCCCTGAAATCAACCGTGAATTTCGGGCAGCTTGGATTGCTTCCGTAGCCAACATCAACTGGCCTTCCAGAAGAAACATGTCCACGGCTGAACAAAAAGCGGAAGCCATACAAATCCTGAACCAACTGCAAGACAACAACTTCAATGCGGTCATTTTGCAAGTTCGCCCTTCTGCAGACGCTTTGTATAACAGTCCATTCGAACCTTGGTCCATCTTTTTGACAGGAGAAACTGGAAAAGCACCTCATCCCTATTACGATCCTTTGGAATTTTGGATTGAAGAAGCCCACAAAAGAGGTATGGAATTGCATGCTTGGCTGAACCCTTACCGCGCGCACCACAGCAATGGCGGCCGTGTGAACACCGCATCTTTGGTCAACAAAATGTCCAATGATGTGCTCCGTTTAAAAAATGGCATGCATTGGTTTGATCCTTCCAAAAAATCAACCCAAAACCATGCGAGTAATGTGGTCATGGATATTGTCAAAAGATATGATGTCGATGGCATTCATTTTGACGATTATTTTTATCCGTATGCTTCCTACAATGGCGGCGCGGATTTTCCAGACCATGCTTCTTGGCAAGAATATTTGAGAAATGGCGGCAATTTATCCAGAGCAGATTGGCGAAGAGAAAATGTCAATTTGTTCATCAAAAGAATTTATGCAGAAATCAAAGCAGAAAAAAACTGGGTAAAATTTGGCATCAGTCCTTTTGGCATTTGGAAATCTGGTGTTCCCTATGGCGTTGCTGGTTTGTCACAGTATGATGAATTGTATGCCGATGCGAAATTGTGGTTGAACGAAGGTTGGATTGATTATTTCACTCCACAATTGTACTGGCCCGTCGATGCGCCCAAACAAAACTTCAGTGCTTTGTTGCAATGGTGGGAATCAGAAAACACACACAAGCGTCATCTCTGGCCCGGTTTGAACACCGTTGAAATCAAAGCGAACGACAAACCCAGAGAAATCATCCGTCAAATTGAATTGACCCGACAATTGGTTCCAAAAAGTGCTGGTGTGGCCCACTGGTCGATGGCTGGACTCAATGCTCAGATGTTGAACTCTTTAAAAACAGGTCCTTACCAAACCAAAGCCTTGATCCCTAAATCTCCTTGGTTAATCCCCATTTTGAAAGAAAAACCTACGTTGAATTGGGTCAATCAATCCAACAGCATAGAAGCAAGCTGGCATTGCAATTGCCAAAAAAACACCACAGTCAAACATTGGTTGTTGTATCTGCAATATGGGGACGAATGGGTCACTGAAATTTTAGAAGGAAATATTCATTCTAAAAAACTGAAAGAATTCCATCAAGGGAAAAAATTAAAAACCATCGCCATACAATCGGTGGATCGCTTAGGAAACGAAAGCGAATATGAAGCAAAATCTGTCAGTTAATTCCTCAAAAAACAACAAAATGGCACTTGAAGCAATTTTATTTGACATGGACGGCGTCATTGTCGATACAGAACCCTTGCATAGAAAAGCTTATTTCAGCATGTTCAAAGAAATGGGCTTGGAAGTTTCGGACGAATTGTATGCGACTTTTGCAGGCGCGACAACCCACCAGGTTTGCAGTACTTTGATCGATTTATTTCAAATGAAAACTCCCATTGAAGCGATGTTTTTGTCCAAAAGAAAACATTTCAAAACCTTGTTTTATGAAGATGCGGAATTTGATTTGATCGAAGGTGTACAAGCATTGATCCAACATTATTTCGACCATGATATCCCCATGATTTTGGCTTCTTCCGCTTCGCATACGACGATTGACATGGTCTTTGACAAATTCAATTTGTCGCCTTTTTTCAAAGCCAAAATTAGTGGAGAAGAACTCAAAGCTTCGAAACCTCATCCTGAAATATTTGAACGTGCCGCCGCATTGGCGAATGCCGATAAAAAACGATGCATGGTCATTGAAGATTCGACCAACGGCATCATGGCTGCCCACCAAGCTGGGATTTTCTGCGCTGCTTACCAAGGAAAAAACACTTTGAACCAAGACTATTCTTTGGCCGACATTTTGGTCGATGACTACGCCCAATTGCGCGTGGAGGTTTTGGAAAAGCACTTCAAAAACCGTTGATATTTTTTAATTTAAACGAATAGTCGTATACTGCCATTTGAAAGAAATCATCAATTAAATTTTTCACAAATGGCTGGACATAGCAAATGGTCAAACATTAAAGAAAGAAAAGGAAAACAAGACAAACAACGGTCGAAGATTTTTTCCAGAATTATCAAAGAAATTTACATTGCCATCAAAGAAAATGGAGGCAATGGCGATCCTGAAACCAATCCTGCATTGCGCACCGCTTTACAAAATGCCAAAGGTGCCAACATGCCCAAAGACAACATCGAGCGCGCTATCAAAAAAGCCAGTGGCGCAGATTCGGGCGATTATCAACAATTAACTTTTGAAGGCTATGGGCCGCATGGCATTGCGATTTATGTCGAATGTACTTCAGACAATTCCAACAGAACGGTGGCCAATGTGCGCGCGATTTTCAACAAATATGGAGGAAGTTTGGGAACCAATGCTTCTCTGGAATTCCTATTTGACCGAAAAGGGGTTTTTACTTTGGATAAAACGACTTTGACGATGGATTGGGAAGAATTGCAAATGGAATTGATCGAAAATGGCGCGGATGAATTTGAGGCAGAAGACGACACTTACTTGATTTATTGCGATTTCATTGACTTCGGCATGCTTTCTCAAAAATTAGCTGAACTCAATATCGAACCCAAAAGCACAGAACTGGTCAGAATACCGCACCATGAAGAAAGCTTGCCTTTGGAACAAGCACTCAGCATTGTCCAAATGTTGGAAGCTTTTGAAAATGATGACGATGTACAACAAGTTTTTCACAACATGGAATTGACCGATGAATTGGCGGAAGAGTTGTCCAAATAATTGCGGTTGATCTACCAAATTTCCATTAATTTTATCCCTTAAATTCTACATCAGATGAAAATCGTATTTATGGGCACGCCAGAGTTTGCTGCCGTTTGTTTGGAAAATTTAATTCAATCCAAATATGAAGTGGTGGCTGTGGTCAGTGTTCCTGACAAACCGGCGGGTCGCGGACAAAAACTGAGAGCATCCGCGGTGGCACAATTGGCACAAGAAAACAACATTCCGCTTTTGCAACCTGAAAAACTGAAAGATGCTGTTTTTTTGGAGCAATTGAAAGAATTCAATGCGGAGGCCTTTGTAGTCGTGGCTTTTCGAATGTTACCCAAAGAAGTTTGGCAAATTCCCCCTAAAGGCACCTTCAATTTGCATGCGTCAATTTTGCCACAATACCGTGGTGCTGCACCGATCAATTGGGCAGTGATCAATGGAGAAACCGAATCGGGCGTGACCACTTTTTTAATCGATGAAGCCATCGATACTGGCAATATTTTATTGGTCGAAAAAGTCGCCATCACGCCAGAAGACAATGCAGGAACTCTACACGACAAATTATTGGCTGTTGGAAAACATCTGATCGTCGAAACTTTGGATGGTTTGGCCGATGGGTCGATCCAAGCAAAACCACAAGACTCAACTGAGGTTTTAAAAGCGGCTCCCAAGATTTTCAAAGAAGATTGTCAAATCGATTGGACAGAAGACATTGAACAAATTCACAATAAAATTCGGGGTTTGAGTCCCTATCCTGCAGCTTGGAGTTATATTCAAAAAGAAGAGGATTTGAAAACTTTCAAGATTTTCAAAGGTCATTTCGAAAAAACACAGAACGATGTTGCTTTGGTGCATTCGATTTCATTTGAAAACAACCAAATGTTGATTCATTTAGCAGATGGAAATTATTGTGTAGAAGATTTGCAACCCGAAGGCAAAAAACGCATGAGTGTCAAAGATTTCATCAATGGCATTCAAGACAAAAGCCATTGGAAAGTCAAGTAATTTCGGACAAAATTCATTGAATTTCACAAAACATTCTTTCATTTCAACCATAAAAAAAGCCATTCATCCAAATTGATCGGATGAATGGCTTTCTACTTTACAACATTGCAGTTGCTGTTTAGAACTTATTTTTTAATGAATTTAATGCTTTGAATTCTTTCATCATTTTGAACTCTCAAGAAATAAACGCCCGCTGCCAAATTGGAAACATCGATCGTTTGGGTATTTTGGTAGGCATATTTCAACTCCTTCACTTTTCTTCCCAAAGTATCATAAATCGACAATTGAGTAGGCAAAGTAGGTACGCTGTCGCTTTTCAAAGTGATCCAATTGCTGGCAGGGTTAGGATATACTGTCGCATTCGATGCCATGGCTACTTCTTGCGTATTCAAAAACGTAAAAATCGGTGCGCTATAAATCCCTCCCACACCTTCAAAACCAGAAAAAACTCCCACCAACATGCTGTCTTCTAAAAATACGAATCCCATCGGTATGCCATAAAAATTCAAGTCAGGAATTGGACTAAATGCTGGGAAACCTTCTCTGTAAGGTATCTAATTCTGTCCTTGATCCACAGTATAAAAAATGACCTCATCAGCATGCCCCATGAAAAATACTCCTTGGTATTCTTGTATAAAACCTACACTTGTTGAAGCTTCTGCTGGTATTGGCATCACTTCTCATTTTTCTAAATCTTAGTTCCAAACGGTACATTATAAACCACGTACATCACATCTCCCACTACCAATGATTTGTAGCTGTACCAATCCTCATTGATATGTGTCCACTTATCCTCTGCTTCATTGTATTCCAAATGCCAAAAGCACCAATGTTGTACAATTTTCCATTGAAAGATTGGAGATCATACGTCCATTGCTCACCATTCTCTGGATTGACTGGATCCAACAAAGGATCAACATCTGTCAAATGCCAAGTTTGACCTTGATCCTCCGAATAAACTATTCCATAAGCCAACAAAGACACACAAATGCGGTCGTTGTGCGCTTCTATTGCATAAATCGGTTCAGAAGGATCTACCTCTGGAAACAAGTGCCAAAAGCTGTTAGTTTCCCAACTATCACCATTGTCGTGAGAAATCGCTAAAGTACGGTCTGCTCCTCCCATATAAATGGTTTCACCTACAACCAAATAAGCTGTACAGCCCATAAGGTGCAGCTAATGTTTCAGACCAAGAATTGCCTTCATCTTTAGAAATAAAAAATCGTTCCCAAATCAGGATAAATGTCATTGGTCGCCAACAAATTCCCATTGGAAGTTTGACATAAAAGCCAAGTATTTTCTTTAAAATCCGTTGATGTCCATTGCGCCTGTGCAATTGTTCCACTTAAAACTCCTCCTACAAGAAACAAAAGTTGTTGTATTTCTTTTCATTGTGTGTTAATTTATTATTTTATTTAATGGACACGAAAATAGGCAAATATCATCCGATTTCAAACGATTTAACATTTCAATACCTCTTGAAATAAGCCAAAGAAACACAGCTTCAGACAACCTTTTTTTTATCAGAGAACTACACAAAAATGTGAATTTTTGACAGTTGCTTTTAAAATCAAAAAACGCCAAGCAAGTTGACGTTCTCATTTTTATAAAGATGCATGTCTTTTATTTTGCCGTTTTGCTCACCACCTTAACCAAGGTATAGCGAATGCTCGAAGCGTCGGCGGGTGGATTTTCAATGGGTGTTTCTTTGACCAACAATTCGTATTCAAAACCTTTTTCATAGGTAAATCCTTCAATGTTTGAATAGAAATTCTGCCATTCAGCTTGATTTTTATCTGTTTTTACCAACAGACAGTCCATTTCAGCTACCCCTTGGCAAATTCGCGTATCCGCTGCAACCAAGAGCGTTTTATTATTGGCTGTGGAACAAGACAAAATTATTGCTGCCAACAAGCCAATGGCCAAAAATTTCAATGCTTTCATTTTGTTCTGTTTTTAAGTTAATTTCTAAATATGCGGTATCGATTGGAACACATGGGCTATCCAACAATCGTGCAACTTTCATTGAAACTAAATGCTTCACGAATATTTAATCTTCACATTGTGCATTGGTCCTTAAAAATTAATCAGCTTACCGTTTAAAATCATTCGTTTTTCAATCAAAACTTGAAAAGCCAAGCAAAATGAAAATTGGTCAGAAATCCGCGCAATTTTTTTACCGATAAGTCTTTTCCCTGATATAATGTTATTATTTCAATAAAAAAACGAATTTTAATTCGTCAAAACTTGCATGAACAAAGGTTTCTTTTATATTTGTTAATAATTAATCTATAAAACACTAAAATTATGAACAAATCAGAATTAGTTGATGCAATGGCCGCTGATGCTGGGATCACCAAGGCAGCTGCAAAAAAAGCTTTGGATTCTTTCACAAACAATGTTACTTCAACCCTTAAAAAAGGAGAAAAAGTTGCATTGGTAGGGTTTGGGACTTTCTCCACCTCTGAAAGAAAAGCGAGAGAAGGACACAACCCTCAAACGAAACAAAAGATTAAAATTCCTGCAAAAACTGTAGCAAAGTTCAAAGCAGGTTCTGAGTTATCAGCAGCGGTAGATCTAAAGAAAAAGAAGAAATAATTTTTCCATTCAAAAAAAGGCTGTTCTGTTCAATGACAGCCTTTTTTTATGTCTAATTCTTAACGATCAAGGAGACAAACGGTCTTGCACCCATTTTCCATCTTGTAGTTGGTACCGCAAACGATCATGCAAACGACTGGGTCTTCCTTGCCAAAATTCGACCTCAACCGCTTTGACCAAAAAACCTCCCCAATGCTCGGGACGCGGAATTTCTTTTCCTTCCCAAATGGTTTTCAACGCATTGACTTGTTCTTCTAAATTTACGGACCGATCAATGACAGTACTTTGGGCAGAAACGATGGCTCCCAACTGACTTTCAAATGGTCTTTGGTGAAAATAAGCATCGGACATTTCTTGGGAAACCTTTTCTGCCATGCCTTTTATAATGACCTGTTGCTCCAGTTCATCCCAAAAAAAAGACAAGCAAACTTGGGGGTTTTCCAAAATCGCTTTCCCTTTCTCACTTTCATAGTTGGTATAAAAAACAAAACCGTCGGCATTGTATTCTTTCAACAAGACAATCCTATTTTTCGGAAAGCCATCTCGCCCAATCGTTGACAGACTCATGGCGTACACCTCCTTGATCAACTGAGATTCAAAGGCTTGCTTGTACCATTCGTCAAACAGCAACATAGGCGTCGCAGGCATTTTTTCAAAATCCATTGAATTTTTCGCGTAATCCATCCTTTTGTTGCTTAAATCTTGTTTCATCCAATTTTTTTTTTAACTTTATGCTGTTGTCTAAAATTCAAACCCAAAATTAATGCAAATTAAGACGATTACAAAAGGAAATATTCTGATCGCCAGACCAGCACTACACGATTGTACATTCAATCGTTCGGTCATTCTGATTACTGACCACAATGCATCTGGCTCGGTTGGCTTTATTTTGAACAAACCTTTGCAACAAACCGTCAATTTATTCATTTCCGAACTCGATGCTGAACTTCAAGTCTATGAAGGAGGCCCGGTCGAAATGCAAAATTTGTATTATTTGCACAAAAGGCCCGATTTGATTGGCGACAGTGAAAAAATCTCCGACGGACTTTATTGGTCAGGCAATTACGAAGACGTTCGTTTTGCCATCAACAACGATTTGATTTTGCCCAATGAAATTCGTTTTTACTTAGGTTACAGCGGTTGGAGCGAAAATCAATTGAAATCGGAAGTAGATGACAATGCTTGGATCATCGTTGACAATGAAGTAGATATTTTTCAAAATTGGGACAACAATCTTTGGCAACAAGAAATGAAAAAGCTGGGTGGCGAACACTTGATTTGGCTCAATACCCCTTCTGATCCCACCATGAATTAATCTTTTTCAAATGCTACCAACAATTCTTCCGTCAAACTGGTCGTATAGCTTTTTTTTCGGTTTTGATGAATGGACTGTATGCCATCTCCTGCAATGCAAATGAACATTTCATCGGATTTTTGCATTTCAAATGGAAAAATTTCTGTTTCCTCCAAAGCATAGTTTGGATTTCTTCGCAACCATTTGCACAATTGATTGCGGGTGACATTTCGAATGCCACCTTCAGTAATTTTGGGTGTTTTGATGGTATTCCCTTGGATCAAAAATGGACTGCCGAGTACACTTCTCGCCATTCGTTTGGCTCCATTCAACAACACCATGTCTTCCAAATCATTTTCTTGCATAAACGCTTGAACTATGATATCTTCTGGTTTGTGTGTATTGAGTTGCGCAAAAAAATCAGTATTGACCGTCAAGTCTCTGAAAACATCGATCTCGGCGGCTGCATTGTACCAATTGAGTGGTGCATTTTCTGAAAAAACTTTGACTATTTCAATCAAATAAGCCACCGAAGCGCGGGTGATATCAATCCCATGGTCCAAATTTCGATAGACCGAAATCTGAATTTTGGCATGCTCCACCGCATTGGCCTCGAGTAAAGTTTGAATTTGTTCCTCAAAAAACTCTTGGGTAAATTCAATCGGTATTTTCATGCGAAAAATCCGCATGGAAGCCATCAAGTTAAAATAATGCTCTTCAGCGTACAATGCCTTTTGATTGGCAATTTTGATCGGTTCAGCAATAAAATCTCCCAAACGAAAACCCCGATTTTGCACATCAAAAACAGCGGTTGTTTCGTCCAACAAATTGCCATTGAAAATAAACTTCACAGAATGTTTCTTTTTAAGATCCTAAAATTTGTTTCAAATCATCGATCTGTGATTCCCAAAGCAATTTGGCCTCATCGATTTCTCCTTCGTCTGCAAAGTCTGTGACCATCAAAGAAACGTCTCCAGTCAAATCATCTTCGACAATGTTCAATTCGAAAAAATACTTGGTGTCCTCATCATCCTCCCATTGAAAACGAACGTAGGCATCTTGTTTGCTCTTGATCAAAAAAGCTATTTGCTCATCACCATCCCAAATAAATGAATATTTCTCTCCCCTTGAATTTACATTGTCCGCAAACCACTCAGACAATCCCGATGGATTGGAGATATAATTGTACAACAAAGCTGGAGATGAACGAATAACAAACTCTGATTGAAATTTAACTCTTGTCATTTTTAGTTTTTTAGAATGAGTGCAATATATAAAATCGCTACATACATCCAAACTTTTTTAAAAAGTTTTGTTGAATTCATAAAAGATTCTATATTTGCACACCGAAAACGAGGCGAGGTAGCTCAGGTGGTTAGAGCGCAGGATTCATAACCCTGAGGTCGGGGGTTCAAGTCCCCCCTTCGCTACTAAAAAAAGGAGATGCTTTTTCAAGTGTCTCCTTTTTCATTTCTTTTGATTTATCAATCAATCCAATAGCATTTCCTCGCACAACTTTCACACTACCAATTTTTTCTTTTTTTTACCTAAATAACTACTGCAATTCAATCGAAAATCATCATTGTCTTTGCCCTACATCAAATGTCTTGCTTGCGCATTTCTATTTTGCATGTAGTTATTTTAGCTATTTGAATTTTCTTTTTTTGGTGCAGATTTGAACGAATATTTGAAACAACCAAAGACAAATTCATTGTCCAATGAAAATAGACAGGAGATAGTTTTCATCATTTGAAGAAATTCACTGAGAATTGCTTATTTTAGCCAACTAAAATTCAATCGTTCACATTGAATTTTCAATAACTAAAAAAATATTTTAAGATGAAATTTGATATAGTCGTAATCGGAAGTGGCCCTGGCGGATACGTTGCAGCCATTCGCGCAGCCCAATTGGGAAAAAAAGTAGCCATCATCGAAAAGGCAGAATTGGGTGGAATTTGTTTGAATTGGGGATGTATTCCTACCAAAGCATTGCTCAAAAGTGCTCAAGTTTTCAACTATTTGAAAGATGCTGAAAATTTTGGAATCAACAAAATCGATGCACCTACTTTTGAATTTGAAAACATCATCAACCGCAGCCGCAATGTAGCAGGAACCATGAGCAAAGGCGTTCAATTTCTGATGAGAAAAAACAAAATCGAAGTCATCAATGGAGAAGCGAAAGTGCTTCCTGGAAAAAAAATCAATGTCCAATCTGCTGACGGAAGCAACAGCGAAGTTGCTGCTGATCACATCATCATTGCAACGGGTGGACGTTCAAGAGAATTGCCAAGCATGCCACAGGATGGCAAAAAAGTCATTGGCTACCGCGGTGCTTTGAGTTTAGAAAAACAACCCAAAAGCATGATTGTCGTAGGAAGTGGTGCCATCGGTGTTGAATTCGCCAACTTTTACCACAGCTTAGGAACTGACGTTACCATTGTTGAATACCAACCGAACATCGTTCCTGTAGAAGACGAAGACATTTCCAAACAATTGGAAAGATCGTTCAAGAAAAGCGGTATCAAAATTTTGACCAATGCAGAAGTCACTTCTGTTGACACTTCAGGTGATGGCGTGAAAGCCCATGTCAAAACCAAAAAAGGCGAAGAAGTATTGGAAGCCGATGTTTTGTTGTCCGCTGTAGGTGTGGTGGCCAACATTGAAAACATTGGATTGGAAGAAGTCGGCATTCAGACCGAAAGAGGAAAAATTGTGATCAATGATTTTTGTCAAACCAATGTTGCAGGCTATTATGCAATTGGTGACGTGGTGCACGGACAAGATTTGGCGCATTTGGCCTCAGCACAAGCCATTTTGTGTGTGGAAAAAATCGCAGGTGAGCATGTAGAAGCCATTGATTTTGGCAACGTACCAGGTTGTACTTACTGTTCTCCTGAAATCGCATCAGTCGGCATGACAGAAGCACAAGCCAAAGCAGCTGGTTTTGATGTAAAAGTTGGAAAATTCCCTTTCTCAGCCAATGGAAGAGCGGTGGCCAATGGTGCTGCTGACGGATTTGTGAAAGTGATTTTCGATGCCAAATATGGCGAATGGTTGGGCTGTCACATGATTGGGGATGGCGTAACCGAAATGATCGCTGAAGCAGTGGCTGCAAGAAATTTAGAAACCACCGCAACAGAAATCATGCGCTCTATTCATCCACATCCGACCATGTCAGAAGCCATCATGGAAGCGGTCATGGACGCTTATGGACATGCGATTCATATCTAAAATATACTTTATTTGATATACTAAAAAGCACTTTAATTTCTTAAAGTGCTTTTTTTATGGGCTCCTATTTTGGTCGAATTCTATTTTGAATGAAATTTACCGTCCCTAAGAATCTTTGTTCTTTTTTGGCTAACTTTAGACAATCAAAGCTTGCCTTTTGTAACCAACAAGCCGATCATTTGAACCTTAGCTAAATGAAACCTAAATTTACAGTCATCCTCACCACTTACAACCGAAAACAATTGCTCCTTAATGCGTTGAACTCATTGTTGAAGCAAACTGAAAAAGACTGGGACGCTTGGATCATCGATGATGGCAGCACGGATGGAACGGAAAGTTCACTTGGAAAAATAATATCTAAAGATCCAAGATTGCACTATTTTCACCAAGAAAACCAAGGCGAAGCTGCTGCTAAAAATAAAGGCATTCAATTGTCCACTGGTGAATTTGTCACCTTTCTCGATTCTGACGATGCTTATGAAAAACAGCATCTGCAATTGAGAAAAGAATTCTTACAAAACCATCCAAATACAGACTTTTTACATGGCGGCATCCAAATCATCGGCAATCCGTATGTCGTGAACCGAGAGAAAAAAGAAGAATTGATCCATTT
This sequence comes from Moheibacter sp., assembly GCA_035515075.1. Taxonomy (GTDB): domain Bacteria; phylum Bacteroidota; class Bacteroidia; order Flavobacteriales; family Weeksellaceae; genus Moheibacter. The sequence continues at coordinate 102,840 of DATJBZ010000022.1, forward strand.
GTCTGAATGCGTTATTGGTGGCACTTTTTTCGTTCGAAATAAAGCATTGAAACAATTGAATGGTTTTCGAAATTTACCTTTCGGTTGTGATGCCGATTTGATGCAAAGAGCCAAACAAGCCAATTTCATCATTGCGAAAATCCATGCCCCCACCTACATTTACAACCGAAATCATCCTGATTCGATTACCCACAATTATTTAAAAAAATTAAAAACGAGGAATTAATTGATTTTTTTGAATGAAATCGCGTTCAAATTCATGTAAACAATCGCCATCAAAATCAAAAGAATCCCCATCCACTGAATGCCCAAAACTTGCTCATTCAACAAAACATACGCCATCAAAACCGAAATAGGCAATTCAAACGAAGAAACAATGCTGCCCAATCCCAAACCTGTTTTTGGAAAACCCATATTCAACAAAATCGGAGGCAAAATCGTTCCAAAAACGGCTAAAAACAAACCGTATTTCCAGAAGATTGATCCATCAAAAGCGCGTGCCGTCACCATGGAATGGCCTTCAAACAATTGAAAATAATATGGCCCTAATTGAGTGAAAATCAAAAAGGTATAAACGATGACCGCACCACCGCACAACATCAAAAAACTTTTGCGCAAAGCAGGCAAATGATTGGCAATTCGATTCGAAGCAAACATGGTCGTTGAAAAAGAAAAAGCCGCCAACATGCCAAACAACAAACCACGCCAATCCAAATTAACTTCCGATTGTATCGCATTGGTTGCTAACAATGTACCGATTAAAATAAAAATGGTCGCGATAATTTTTCGCAAACTGGGCAAGGTTTTATTCAGAATACTTTCAACCACCACGCCAATCCAAACGGATTGCATCAACAAAACGATGGCAATGGACACATTGATAAACTGTACCGATAAATAGTAAAACAAACTCGTTAATCCATACGTTGTTCCGACCAAAACCAATTTCAGAATATCTTGTTTTTGAGGTTTTGCCAATTCTTTTTTGGACGTTTTGGTTTGAATCACATTCAAGATCATCAAGCCCAACAAACCAATGGTGAACTGCGAAGTCGTCACTTCTGCTGTACTAAATCCAGCTTGGTACGCCAATTTCACTACGGTCGCCAACATGCCATAAATGCTCGCACCCAAACCGACCAAAATCACTCCTTTCAAAACGTCTTTATTTCCCATACTTCATCAAAAATCAGCGGGCAAAGGTCTTGAATTTTATCAGAACAGACAATCCTAATCAATTAAATCTCATTCCACCAACAATCAATTTGATCCGTCAACATGTGCAACAACAAGCCTATGGCGATGATTCTCGTTCGTTTAAAAAACAATAAAACCACATAAAATGCTATTGCCCAATAGGTATGCAAAGGATGAAAATTGATGCTGCAACGATTGGCTTCAAAAATTGGTGTCGCCAACAAATGATCCAAATCCACCAACATCGTCAACAACAAAAGCAAATAAGCTTTTTTCCACTGTTGAGGAAAAAATAGGAGGGCGACAAAAAATGGAAAACCAAAATGCAAAAAATAATGCACAAAAGTTTGTAAACTAATCATTCATTTGAAATCTCAACGTGAAATTAGTCCAAAAATATTTTCTCCAACTGCAAAGGTTCCAAATATTTGCCCTGTTGATAGACACGCATGTTTCCACCAGAAATTTCATCGATCAGGATAATATTGCCATCTGCATCTTTGCCAAACTCCAATTTGATGTCGTACAAATCCAAATCTTTTTTTGCCAACTCTTCTTTGACCAATTGACAAATTGTAGCAGTTTTTGATTTGATGTCTTCAAAATCTTGTTCAGACAAAATATTTAAAACCGCCAAAGCATCTTTGGAAATCGTAGGATCACCGCGCTCGTCATCTTTCAAAGTAAATTCAATGAATCCATTCAAATCTTGGTTTTCTTCGCAATACGCACCGTATCTTTTCAGGAAACTTCCAACGGCTTTGTAACGACAAATCACTTCCAAACCTTTGCCAAAAGCTTTCGCTTTTTTCACAGTCATTTCTTGTGCATCAATTGCTGAATCGATAAAATGCGTGGCAATTCCTTTTTGATTGATTTTCTCAAAAAAATAAGTCGTCATTTTCAAACCCGACTTTCCAGCTCCTTCAATGGTCAAACCAACGGTGTTCGCGCCTGGATCAAAAACGCCATCCGTTCCCGTCACATCATCTTTGAATTTCAGCAACACTTGATTTTCGTCGTTTGTGGCATAGACATCTTTGGTTTTTCCTTGGTATATTAATTTCATTTTGTGTGGATTTTTCAATTGAATTTTATTTCCTTCCAAAATTACAAATTTCGTAGGAGAGTGTTTTTACCTGAATGTATTTTTTTTAAAGTTGAATTTAATTTTGCATTTGTTCCCAAATTCGGATGGTTTCCTGGGCTTCCTTCACATCGTGCACACGAAGAATGTTGGCGCCATTTTGCAAAGCAAAAGCATGCAAAACCGAAGTTGCATTCAAGGCGTCTTGGGCTGAAATGTCCAATAGCTTGGTCACCATCGATTTTCTTGAAATACCAACCAACAAAGGAAATTCTCCCATTCCGATCAAATGCAATTGTTTCATCAAAGTATAATTGTGTTCCAAACAACTTTTCCATAAACCAAATCCAGGATCCAGAATGATGTCGTTGACACCAAAACTTCTCAATACTTGAATTTTATCGGACAAAAACTGATTGACTTCAATCAAGACATTGTCATATTTCGGATCTTTCTGCATGTTTTGTGGCGTACCTTGCATGTGCATCAAAATGTACGGCACTTTCAATTCGCCAACCGTTTTCAATAAATCCTCATCCAAATTGCCAGCAGAAATATCGTTGATCAATGCTGCGCCCGCTTCAATCGATTTTTTTGCGACTTTCGCGCGATAAGTATCCACAGAAATCAAAATGCCTGGAAATTCTTTCACCAACCTTTCAATCGCAGGAATTACCTTGTTCAATTCTTCTTCCAGAGAAATTTCAAGGGCACCAGGACGTGTGGACATGCCACCCAAATCGATAAAATCCGCGCCTTCATTCAATAATTTCTCCGTTCTTTTGACCAAATTGTCCAAATCCCCTACCCGACTTCCTTCATAAAAAGAATCTTGGGTCAAATTCAAAATGCCCATAATTTTGGGTTGAGACAGATCAATTAACTTTCCTAAACAGTTTATCCGCATTTTTTCGGTTATTTATTGTTATTTTTGAAACCGAAACGAATGTATGGAAAAAACTTCAAATCAATTTCAAGCGATGATTGACCAATGTAAAAACTTGTTTGAGAATAAATTACAAGACTATGGTCCTGCATGGCGAATTCTAAGATTGCCTTCTTTGACCGATCAAATTTACATCAAAGCCGCTCGAATTAGAAATATTCAGGAATTAGAGGAACAAAAAATTGAGGAAGACGAAGCGAGCGAATTCATCGGCATCATCAACTATTCGATCATCGCGATGATCCAATTGGATTTGGGATGGGTACCTCAAGTGGACATTTCCAATGAGAAAGCTTTGGAATTATTTTCTGAAAAAGCACAAATCGCCAAAGATTTGATGGAAGCCAAAAACCATGATTATGGAGAAGCTTGGCGTGATTTGCGCGTGAGTTCCATCACCGATTTGATTTTACAAAAACTATTGAGAATCAAACAAATCGAAGAAAACGAAGGAAAACTATTGGTCTCTGAAGGATTGGATGCCAACTATTTGGACATGATCAATTATTCGGTTTTTGCTTTGATTTTATTGAATGAAAAATAAATGAACACGACGATCCGATACACCCAAAAAAGACGACTGTTCCAATTGATTTTGGGCAGTTTATTTTTGGTCATTGGTGTGTTTTATGTGATTGAAGAAGGAGGGTCGTATTTCAGTAGTTATACATTTCCTTTATTGGGCTTGACTTATTTGGTCATTTTTTATTGCGAAACAAAAAACAAATACATTGCCTTCTACCCTGAAGAAATGCGCATTTTCTCTATTTTCACCAAAAAAGTAAAATACGAAGACATTCAAGAAGTTTACATGAAATTTGGAGATTACATCATTCAAACCTCCAAAGAAAAAATCGTTGTTCCTAAAAATCAAATGCATAAAGAAGATGTGTCAATTTTTGAAGATTTCTTTTTAAAGCAACAACAAAAAACAACTTTGCACCACAATTAAAAAATATATAACATGAAATATCTCGTTCAGATCAGTCGTTTTATCGTCGGCATTATTTTCATCATTTCTGGTTTTGTTAAAGCAGTCGATCCAATTGGATTTGGTTATAAATTGGAAGAATACTTTGCGCCCGATGTGTTTGACATTGCATTTTTGCACGATTTAGGTTTGCAACAAGCCACCTTTTTTAGTTTGTTTGAAATTCTTTTGGGAATTACCTTGATTTTAGGAATTTTCAGAAAATTCACGGTTTGGTCCTTGTTGTTGATGATTGTATTTTTCACCTTCCTAACTTTCTATTCGGCCTATTTCAACAAAGTAACCGATTGTGGTTGTTTTGGTGATGCGATGAAATTGGCACCTTGGGAATCTTTTTGGAAAGACATTTTCTTGTTGGTGTTGATCCTGATTTTATTCATTGGACAAAAACATTTGAAGCCTTTGATCAAAAACAACAAAATCAATTACGCCATCACTTTGGTAGCATTGGTGGTTTTTGGTTGGATTTCAATGATCGGAATTACCAAATTGCCCATCATCGATTTTAGAGCGTATGCGATAGGAAAAAGCATTCCTGAAGGCATGAAATCAGCGGAAGATTTAGGTTTGGCATCCCCCAAATACACTGTGTTTTATACCATGAAAAATAGCCAAACCAATGAAACGGTTAAAATTACAGACGATGAATATCTGAACGATTCGAAATGGTACGAAGAAGGAACACCTTGGGAAATGTTGGTGGATTTGACCGAAACCAAAAAAGTAGCCGATGGCTATGAACCGCCGATTTTGAACTTTTATTTGGACTGTGAAGAAGGCGATCAAACCGATTTTTATTTGACACAAGAAAAAACAGTATTCTTTGTCCTGCCATTTTCCGAGAAAATCACGGCAGAAGAAACAAAAACTTTGAATGAATTGTACCAAAAATTGACTGCAGAAAATGTAGCCGTGGTAGGTTTGAGCAATGGTGATTTGGACCAAGCGGTTTTCCCAGTTTGTTATGTCGATCAAATCACGTTGAAAACCATCATTCGAAGCAATCCCGGCATTGTCGTATTGGAAAAAGGAAAAGTGATCAATAAATTCCACGACAATCCTTTGCCCAATGCAGCCACTGTTTTGAAATCTTTTCAATAAAAATTAAATAAAAAATACCATGTTTCACTATTTGCGCAACAAACTTTTTTATGGATTCCTGACTTTGTTGGGCGTGGTGAGCATTGTTTTCTTGTTGTTTTCGGTACTTCCTGGCGATCCTGCGCGCATGATGCTCGATCAAAAAGAAGATCCTGAACAATTGGCCTTGATCCGAAAAAACTTGGGTTTGGACCAAGCGCTTTGGAAACAATATTTGTATTACGTCAACGATCTTTCGCCCCTTTCATTTCACGCAGCATCGGGCGACAGTTATACGTCGATGGATACACAGAAATACAAAGGTTTAAAGCTTTTCACGGTAGCAGAAACGAGCGTTTTGATCAAAAAACCGTATCTGCGCGTTTCCTTCCAGAAACAAGGGAAATTGGTTTCAGACATCATTGCCGAAACCTTGCCCAATACGTTGGTTTTGGCCGTTTCAGCCATTAGCTTTGCCATTGTTGTCGGTATTTTATTGGGCATTTGGTCCGCCTTGGTCAAAGATTCTTGGATGGACCGTTGTTTGTTGGTCATCACGAGTTTTGGCATGAGCACACCTTCGTTTTTTTCCGCCATCATCATCGCCTATCTATTTGCGTTTGTATTGCATTCCGTCACTGGACTCAATATGACAGGGAGTTTGTATGAAATCGACGATTTTGGAGAAGGCAAACATTTGGTTTTAAAGAATTTAATCTTGCCTGCATTTACTTTGGGCATTCGTCCTTTGGCGGTGATTACCCAATTGACCAGAAATTCATTGTTGGATGTTTTGTCGCAAGATTACATCCGAACCGCTTATGCAAAAGGATTGAAACCGAGTGAAATCATCCGAAAACACGCTTTACGAAATGCTTTGAACCCAGTCATTACTGCCACTTCTGGCTGGTTTGCTTCGATGTTGGCGGGCGCCGTATTTGTGGAATTTATTTTTGGATGGAATGGTTTGGGCAAGGAAATCGTCAACGCACTGAACACTTTGGATTTGCCTGTTGTCACTGGAGCCGTTTTGGTGATTGCCACCACCTTCATCTTATTGAACATTTTGGTTGACATGCTATACGGCATTTTGGATCCAAAAGTCCGATTGACATGACAAATATTGTTTCTCAACTCAAACATTTTTGTTATTTTTATAACAATGAATCACCAATAGAAAAATATATCAAACAGCTTTATTCACTATAAAAACAATTTAAAAACATGAGACGAAAAATAGTAGCAGGAAACTGGAAAATGAACTTAACTTTTCCACAAGCCAAAGAATTGGCTTTGCGATTGAACACTTGGGTAAAAGCACACAAACCCATTGCTGAAGTCATCATTGCACCCACCCATTTGTATTTGGAGCAATTCAACAAAGATTTGAGAAACAGTTCGATTACCGTTGCTGCCCAAAACGTTTCTGCCATGCCCAACGGCGCTTACACAGGAGATGTTTCTGCGGAGCAATTGTTGTCCATCGGTACCAAAATGAGTATTGTCGGCCATTCTGAGCGAAGAGCTTATCATTATGAACAAGACAAATACATCGGAAAAAAATTGACCCATTTGTATGAAAATGGCATGAGTCCCATTCTTTGTGTGGGCGAAAAATTGGTGGACCGTGAAAGAGGAGATCATTTTGATGTCGTAAAACACCAATTGAATGTTGCTTTGGAACGTCAAAAATCAGAAAACCTAAAAAAAGATTTGATCGTAGCATACGAACCCGTTTGGGCGATTGGCACAGGGAAAACCGCTTCTCCTGACCAAGCACAAGAGATGCATGCTTTCATCCGAAAACAAATCGGTGAACAACATGGTTTGGCCGTAGCCAATGCCACCACCATTTTGTACGGAGGAAGTGTCAATGCTGGAAATGCCCGCGATTTGTTTGAACAATATGACATTGATGGCGCATTGGTAGGCGGCGCTTCGCTTCAAATCGATGATTTTACCACCATCATTTCTGCCAGAAAATAAAATTAGAATTGGTACCTTTGTCGCATGAATTATATCGAATATCAATTTGACATTGTACCAAAAGAGCCGTGGGGAGAGATTCTTACGGCTCTTTTGGCTGAGTTGGCCTTTGAAAGCTTTACATCGACCGATGCAGGCATCAATGCGTATGTGAAAAAAGACCAAGACAATCAAGCGGCAGTAAAAGAAATCTTGGCCGAATTGGATTTGGTGGCCATCACTTACCAACGCAATGAAATTGAACAAAAAAACTGGAATGCAGAATGGGAAGCGAATTTCCAACCGATTTCAGTCAATGACCAATGTTACATTCGTGCAGAATTTCACGAAGCCCGCCCTGAAATTCCTTATGAAATCATCATTCAACCCAAAATGTCATTTGGTACAGGACACCACAGCACCACGCATTTGATGGTCGAATACATTTTGGAAAACGATTTCACCAACAAGAAAGTTTTGGACATGGGATGTGGTACCTCGATTCTGGCGATTTTGGCCAAAATGAAAAATGCAGCCTATGTAGAAGCCATCGACATTGACGAATGGTCTGTGGAGAATTCCATCGAAAATGCAGCGAGAAACCAAGTGGAAATCGACGTCAAATTGGGCGATGCCTCACTCTTGGGCAATCAATCCTTTGACATCATTTTAGCCAATATCAACAAAAACATTTTGTTGGCCGATTTGCCTCAATATGTTCAAAATTTAAAACCCAAGGGAGAAATTATTTTGAGTGGTTTGATGGATTTTGATTTCGAAGACATCAAAGCATGTTGTGAAGGATTGGGTTTACAATGGATCGATAAAAAACAACGCAACGAATGGATTGCTCTAAAATTCGTTCAACAATAAAAAAACAATCATGCCTATTTTTCAACATTCATGGGAAAGTGAAAGCCAAGATGAAGAAGTGTTGTTGCTAGAAAAAAACCAACACACTTTGATTTTGCACAATGACGAGGTCAATACCTTTGATTTTGTGATCGATTCCTTGGTACATGTTTGCAAACATAGCCTCATACAAGCAGAACAATGCACTTGGCTCGTTCATTTCAAAGGTAAATGCGAAGTAAAATCGGGTACTTTCGAGTTTTTGGAACCGATGTGTACCGCTTTGCTCGATCGAGGATTGAGTGCAGAAATCGTTTGAATTCAATAAAAAAATCCAGTTCATCTTTCAACAAACTGGATTAAAAAACTGCAAATCTATAAGCCGGATTCTGTTTCCTTTTACAAGGACCTTTGTCATTTATCTGGTTTTGCCGTTACCGACAAAATCTATCTGCCTACCCCTCGACAACGAACGAGCCGCTCTTAACTGTCGATATACATGGCATTGCACCGCATAGAGTTTACCTGATTTCACTACAGCCGAACTGTACTTGCTTTCTGTTGCACTGGTCCTTTTCCGAATTGCTTCGGAACGACGGGCGTTACCCGCTATGCTGCCCTATGGTGTCCGGACTTTCCTCCCTTTCTCTAAAGAAAGCGCGACAAAGCAATTTGCACCGACAAAAATAGCGTTTTGAGCGGAGTTTAAACCCTAAATCTGCCAAAAACTTTACAATTCAATGAATCTTTGTTTAACTTCGTCGCATGATTAAAATTGAACACATCGGCATCGCAGTCAAAGATTTGAATGGCTCAAATGAATTGTTCCGAAAACTACTCGGAAAGCCCGCATACAAAGAAGAAACCGTGGAAGGAGAAGCAGTCAAAACCTCTTTTTTTGACATCGGCGAATCCAAAATTGAATTGTTGGAAGCCATGAATGAAAATTCTGCCATTGCCAAATATTTGGACAAAAACAGAGAAGGCATTCACCACTTGGCTTTTGCGGTAGAAGACATGGATTCGGAAATTCAACGACTTAAAGATGAAGGTTTTGAATTCATCAACGAAACCCCAAAAGAAGGCGCTGACAACAAATGGGTGGTCTTCTTGCATCCGAAATCAACCAATGGCGTTTTGGTCGAATTGTGTTCAGAGCGAAAATAGTTTGCTAATTTGAACAGATTGTTGTAAAATTGCACTCCCAAAAAGGAAGTACAATCCTCGATCGATTCCCTACTTTCAAGAAAATAACCAAGCGGTCCTATAACTCAGCTGGTTAGAGTAGCTGACTCATAATCAGCAAGTCCCCGGTTCGAGCCCGGGTGGGACCACTTCAACCCTCTTTAAATCACTGATTTTTAGAGGGTTATTTTTTTAAGGGGGCTATTTAGGGGGCAGCGATTCATTTTGTTTCTCGACAATGTATAGTTTGAAACCTTCGTAAAAATCGTAAACTTTTATTTTACACCCTTAAATTCCAAAAAGCTGATAAAAATTTGTTCAAGTTAAGTATTTAGCATTTTTGTAACACGAAATGAAAACGTATTACAATTTTGGTGTTTTTGTAACATGAAAAAGATTAATCATCGTTTTTATTCTATTTGAGTTTTAAATGCTTTGCTCATCAATTCTTGTTCGGTCCGAGGTATTCCAATGGTATGAGCGATTTCTTCCCAATTTACCACAGCGTCAATCACCTCTTTTATAATACTTTGCATTTGTTCGGGTATTAATCTAAAATATATGCCTACACTTTTTGCGAGTTCAAAATCTAAGGAATTATCGTCCATATCAATATTCAATGCCAAACCATCTTTATCAATAGAGGGATTTAGATCGTAGGCAGGAGAAAGAATCCAACCCTCATTGGTTAAGATAAAACCATGGTTACGCAAATGATTGTCGGTATTAGAAATGGCAATGTTGAAAATAATTCTACGCCATAGCTGCTCCAAATTCTCATTGACATTGGTGCCATTATCTTGAATAAACTCAACCAAATCTAAGTAGGATGCAGGATGTTTTTTAATGGTTTCTTCGTTATTGCCAGTCATGGTCATAGCCGACGCAAAATGAACT
>DATJBZ010000023.1:0-50379 GCA_035515075.1 Moheibacter sp.
TATTTTAGGAGAAATGAATTCTGACCAATTATGGCAAGGCTTGTTCACGAAATCCTGCATCCCGACTTCATATTTGAATTTAGCCGATCGCATAAATTTTTCTAATTGTAATCCTGCACCCTTTTCAATTTGTTCGAACAAAATTTTTAATTCCTCTAAACTTTCAGGTACACTGATTTTCTCTTGTTTAAAAATCATTTCAAACTGTGGGTTTAATGAAATCAACTCGAAGAAATCAGAAGTTTTATAGCCGAAATCAGCAAAAAAACTTTCAATAATGTCTGGCATCCAGTACCAACTTGGTCCCATATCAAATACGTAACCTTGTTGGGTGGAAAATTGCCTTGCTCTTCCACCTGGCTGTTCGTGTTTTTCAAATACGTGAACCTCATATTCTGCTTTTGCCAAATAAGCTGTAGCAGACAATCCCGAAAAACCGGAACCGATAACGGCTATTTTTTTCTTCATCACCTTTTATCTTTTAAAGCTTTATCCAATAAATGTTGCGGTTCAATATTCTTATCATAAATAGGTTTATGAAAATCATTGAGTTTATTGAGCAATCTGATTAATTCCATTTTTTCGCTACGCGTTAAATCTCCTGTCACGATTTCAGTTGCTTTTCTGATTTTGTCCATTTGATTTTCTAAAACTTTAAGTCCCGTATTGCTGATTTTTAATACTTTACTTCTTTTGTCAATTTCAGAATCAGTTTGATCCACCCAACCTTGTGCAATCAACCGGTTGATAACTTGCATTCCGGCAGGTTTTTCATGTACATTCTTTTTTATCAAGTCCATTTTAGTCATTTTCCCAAAAGCTTTTAGGTTAATGAGGTAGATAAAATCTTCCTGTGTTGAAAAATCCGAGCCGAATAGGGCTGATTTTGAATAACTCTTGGCATATCTGTTCATATGAACAATCAACGTATTGATGACGCTTTCAGGACTTCGTCCGTTTTCTTTTCCTTCCCAATTAGGTTCATTATTTATTTGATCACCTTTATAATTGGCAACTATCCATCTTTTAAAGCCTTCGATGTCATTAGGATATGTTTGTCCTGAAAAATTATCAGCCTCGAATTCTTCAAGCAGATTGATAACATTTTTTAAAGTATCGTATTTCATACGTCTAAATTAGTGTGTAAATATACTATTATTTTAATAAAATGTATTTTTTTACACTATTTATTGTAAGGTTGTTTTTATTTACGTGATGTTAAATTTAATTTATACTAATAATATTGAAGGTTTGGTGATGATATACCATTAATAAAATAGACTTTGAAATGCATATTAGTGGTGTTCGAGTTTCAAGAAGCCATCGCGATGGTGTAAAAAACGAACAAACCTTAAAAATACAACGAAGTAATTCACAATAAATTGCAAAAGAGGCAATTATGTTTTTTATGTGATGATGAAAGGGTGCGATCTCAATTAAACCCAATTCGGTGGCGCAAATAGGGAAAATACAAGAAAATCTAAAAGTATCTACTGAAAAGTTGATTATGAAATAAAAAAAAGCCCCAACTGAAGTTGAGGCTTGAAAGTGACCTGGCTGGGGCTCGAACCCAGGACCCCAACATTAAAAGTGTTGTGCTCTACCAACTGAGCTACCAGGTCAATGAAATGAGTTTGTGAAAACCCATCGAATTGATTTCATCAGTGATCGCGACAGGATTCGAACCTGTGACCGTCTGCTTAGAAGGCAGATGCTCTATCCAGCTGAGCTACGCGACCTTACTCGTTTAATCATAAAATCTCAAAACCTATTCACTATTTGTTACTACAGGTTTTGAGATTTTTTGTCGGGGTGGCAGGATTCGAACCTGCGACCTCCTGGTCCCAAACCAGGCGCGATGACCGGGCTACGCTACACCCCGAGTATTTCAATTTTGCGGAGAGACAGGGACTCGAACCCTGGCATCGGTTACCCGATGACAGATTAGCAATCTGCTCCATTACCACTCTGGCACCTCTCCTCTGCCTCGCTCTCACTGTCTGTGAAATCGGATGCAAAAATAGAGCGGACAAATAACATAACCAAATATATTGACAACTATTTTTTTATTTCACCATCATTTTCTTTTTAACTAATTTTGCTTCAACAATCTATTTAAAATAAATAATTTTGAAAAACATTCATTTCATCGGGATTTTCTTGCTTTTAACCTTGGCTTCTTGTGCCAGCCAACCACCAAAAGTAATTAGAGAAGTCATCAGGGATACCGTCATCATCAATACCAAAACAGATCGATATGAGTCTGCTCGAATAGCCAAGTTGAACGATTATAAAATATCAACCAGCAATTATCCAGCTTATGGACAAGATGAGCGTGTTCGTTATTTGATTTTGCATTATACGGCATTGGACAATGAGAAGTCGATGCGTGTGCTGACCCAACAAGAAGTGAGTGCACATTACTTGATTACCGATGAATTTCATGATTCGATTTATGTTTTGGTGGATGAAAGCAAGCGTGCATGGCATGCAGGCGCCAGTTATTGGAAAGGCGTCAACAACTTGAATTTTTCTTCCATTGGCATAGAAATAGTGAATCCAGGTTATACGACATCTAGTGCAACGCAAGGCAATCCAGATTTGGCAACGACCAACAGGGTGTTTTATGATTTTCCTTCTGCGCAAATCAAAAAGGTAGCGGCTTTGTCCAAAGACATTATTGACCGATACAAGATTTCGCCCATTCATGTATTGGCCCATTCAGACATTGCTCCTCAAAGAAAGCATGATCCGGGGCCCAAGTTTCCTTGGAAGCGGTTGTACACAGAGTTTGGGATTGGCGCTTGGTATGAAGAAGTACACAAGAACATGTATTTGGGACAATTTCCATGGGGAGAAATTGATAGTTATGCATCAGTTTTGGCTTACCAACAAGAATTGGAGAAGTATGGGTATGAAATTCAAAAAACGGGCATTTGGGATGAACAAACCAAAAAAGTCATCACGGCTTTTCAATATCATTTCAGACCAGAAAGATGCGATGGGATGATGGATGCTGAAACTTGGGCGATACTAAAAGCCTTGGTTTTAAAGTACAGAAGTTAAGCGGAGATGGGTTGGTATCCATTGATTGACAAATATTAACCCATAGATTATTTTGTTCATGATAAAATTTTATTATATTTGAATTCAATAACCTTTTAAAAAACAAAATTCATGAAACAACTTATTGCAATGGCAGCTTTGATCGCTGCACCGGTATTGTTTGCACAAGAGAAACCAGCTGTTAAACAAACGAAAGTTGAAAACGCTGCCTCTTTAGAAAGAGCAACTAAAGCTGAGAGAAAAACGAACAGTGCAACAAATGCGAAAACTGCTGAATTGAAAGCAGAGAAAGAAGCAAAGAGAAAAGAAATGGAAGCGTCTAAAGCGACCGCCGATAGAAAAATCGAAGGTGCTAGTAGCTTGAAAAAATCAGAATTGAAAAAATAAATGAAAGTTTTTTTTTATAATCGTTCTTGTGGTCAACATGAGAGCGATTTTTTTATGGATTCAACTGAAGCTTATTTTTTATTGGCTTCAAAGAAAGCTCGTTTTAAATGAGATAAATACTTCGGCTGAATTAATTAAAAGTTAAAAAAGGATTTTTATCAGGGATTATGCTTACTTTTGCACCGTTTTCAGAAAGAAAACACGAATGTTGAAGATTCATTTTGGTTTTATGGGCTGCGTGGCCGTTTAATTCATCTTTCGCATTCGCTTGATTATTAAAATCCGGTGCGGAAGAAATGACAGCTTCCCGGTCAATTAAAAAAAAATGAGTACATTTAACGAAATGGGATTGAACGAATCCCTTGCGAAAGCAGTAGCAGAAATGGGGTTTGTAGAACCTACACCCGTTCAGCAAAAAGCAATCCCGCAAATTTTACAATCAGAAAAAGATTTAATCGCCTTGGCACAAACAGGTACTGGAAAGACAGCTGCCTTTGGTTTGCCGATTTTGGACCGTTTGGACATTGATACCAAAGCAGTTCAAGCGATTATTCTTTGTCCTACACGTGAACTTTGTTTGCAGATTGCCCGAGATTTAGAAGCGTATGCAAAATATTTGGGCAATGTGAAAATTCAAGCAGTTTATGGTGGTGCTGATGCCAGAAAGCAAATTGATGGATTGAGAAGAAATCCACAAATTGTGGTTGGTACGCCAGGTAGAACCTTGGATTTGATTGAAAGAAAAGCATTGAAAATCAACGATGTAAGTTGGGTAGTCTTGGATGAGGCGGATGAGATGTTGAACATGGGATTCCGTGATGACATCGATTCTATTTTAGAAAGTACGCCTGAAGAAAAACAAACTTTGTTGTTTTCTGCGACCATGCCTTCTGAAGTGAGAAGAATTGCTTCACAATACATGCACAATCCTGATGAGATTTCCATTGGTAAAACCAATCAATCTTCCAGTGATGTTGAGCACCAATATTATATGGTTCGTGCGAACAACCGTTATTTAGCCTTGAAACGAATTGCGGACATCAATCCAGATATTTATGGAATTGTTTTCTGTAGAACCAGACGTGAAGCCAAAGATGTGGCTGATTCATTGATTCAAGATGGATACAATGCGGATGCACTGCATGGTGATTTGTCACAGGCGCAAAGAGATACAGTGATGGATAAATTCCGTCGCAAACAATTGCAATTGTTGGTAGCAACCGACGTGGCTGCAAGAGGAATTGACGTGAATGAGTTGACGCATGTTATCAACTACAATTTACCGGATGATTCTGAAGTGTATGTTCACCGAAGTGGTCGTACAGGCCGTGCAGGAAACAAAGGGATTTCAATCATCATTGCACACTCAAGAGAAGGAAGACGCATCAAAGAATTGGAAAAATTGATCCATAAAACCATCGAGAAAAAAGAAGTGCCGAATGGAGAAGAAATTGTTGAAAAACGTTTGTATGCTTCCATCGATAAGATTGAAAAAATTGAGGTGAATGAGGAGCAAATCGAACCGTACATGGAAACCATTTCCAAAAAATTGGAATGGATGGACCGTGACGAATTGTTGAGACGTTTGGTAGCAACTGAGTTCAATACCTTTTTGGGCTATTACAAAGATGCGCCAGATTTGAATGTATTGGATGCAGGAAGTGGTCGCGAATCAAGAGGTGGAAACAAAAACTTCACCCGTTTTTTCATTGGCTTGGGACAAAAACACAAATTAAAAGCACAAGATTTGATTGGTTTGATCAATGATTTGACCAACACCAAAGATATCAAAATCGGTGAAATTGAAATCCTAAGAAACTTCTCGTTTTTTGAAGCTGACAAAGCATACGAACAAACGATTTTAGATGCTTTTGGTAATGAAGAGTACGAAGTGCAAGTTTCAAAAGAAGAAAGAAAAGGTGGATCTGATCGCAGAAGAGGCGATTCTGACAGAAGAAGAGACGGCGGCGGATTCCGAGGCGGTAGATCTGGTGGTTCAAGATCAGGAGGATCAAGGTCAGGAGATTCAAGATCGGGCGGTTCGAGATCGGGAGGTTCTGGACGTTCAGGTGGCGGATCAAGAAGCTTTGGCGGAAGAAGTTCTGGTGGATCTGGCGGCGGAAGTCGTTCTGGTGGATTCAAAGGAGGAAGCGATAGGAGAGGAGGAAGATCAAAAAGAGATTGATTTGATTCGAAATATAGAAAAGAAAGCCCATGAAAGTGGGCTTTTTTTATTGAATAAATTCTAAGACCAAATAAGTCAACAAAGGCAAAGCTGAAAGGCTTTCTCCCCAAAAAGAAAAGTAAAAATATCCGCGTTTTTCATTGGAAAAGCCAATGAAAAGCAAAGCCATGAAGAGGGTGGTTAACCAGCTATAAAATGTGAGTGAGAAAGTTTGGGCTTCCGCATAAAAAAATAGGGCACTGCCAATCAACGAGAATAAAGCGAGTACGATTGATTTTTTGACACCAATGCTTTGTGGGATGGTTCGCAAACTTCTTTCATCCGTGGTTTGGTCTCGGATATCAAATGGGATGGTGATGCCTACCACGTAACAAAATACTGCCATCAACAAAAAAGGATGTTCAAAGAAATCATGGTGGACCATCAGAAGCAAACCAATTGACGTTCCTGCCCAAATCAATGCGATCAAAAATAATTTCAAAAAAGGAATGCCACGCAATCCCCACCTTGAAAAAGGCAAGGAATAACAAAAGCTGATCACGCCCAATAAAGCCAAATAAATAAAAACTTTGGGTTCAAATCCACGGAGTAAAATCAATACCAAAGTAACTGCAATGCTGAGGTGCGTCCATAGAATGTTGGGCTGAAGCAGTTGTTTGAATTGCCAGAAACTTTTGACACTTTTGATCCTTGTGAAATTGTAAATGCTCAACGTACCAAAAAAAGCAATGCCGAGTACCAATTCATTGATTTTGTAAAAACTCAATTGAAAAAAGGCCAACAAAGCAGTGAAACAAAAAGCAACCCAGAGATTGGTGTCGATGAGGTATTTGTTGATCCATGCTTTCATGCGAACAAATGTAGTTTTAATTCCAACATTGGGATAGAAAATCAAGCAGCTTCATTCTAAAGACAAAGCTACTTGATTGAAATTCTATTTTTGTTATCGATCAATGCTCATGGCCATCGCCATCATTTTCAATTTGAGCGTTCACGAAAAAAGCACCTTTGGTAACGATTTTAGCATTTTCAGGAATTTCTTTGTGAGGAATGAAACCTGTGTAGCCCAATTCAGTATTGCCTTTGATGATTTCAATTTTCTCAAATCGAAGGCTGTTTTCATCCGTTGGATGATCTTCGTCTGTAGCCACCATGAAAATATAATACTTGGCGTCAGCATTGACAATGGCATCCGTAGGCAAGGCTGGTGTCAATTCGCCTTTCAAATTGACCATCGCAGTGACGTGCATGCCATCGATCAGTCCTGTTTTGTCACCGATGACTTCACTGTGAATCGCAATAGTTTTGCTGTTGTCATTGAACGAAGAGCCGATGTTGTACACCTTGGCTTCATAGGTTTTGTTGGGAATGTTGGTCAACACAAAGTCGATTTTTTGCCCTTCTTCAATCATCGGCAAATCTTTTTCAAAAACCTGTAAATCCAAATGCAAAGCACTGTTTTCAACGACTTCTATGATGGGCGAAGTCACATCGACATAGCTCCCGATTTTAGCAAAAACCGCGCTGACAGTACCGCTGATTGGGCTGGTGACGACCAAAGAGTTTTTTAGATTGCTGTTGGACAGTGAATTAGGGTTGATGCCCATCATTTGGATTTGGTTTTGTAACGAAGCTTTTCTCGTTTTCAAGGTACTCAATTCTGTTTGTGCGCTTTGCAAATTTTTCTTGGCACCGACTTCACCTTCATACAAGGTGGTTTGTCGGTTCAATTCCAATTCAGCCAATTCAATTCGACTGTTGATGCTGATGTATTCTTCTTGGTAAGCGATGAATTGCGGATTGGAAATGGTCGCGATCACTTGTCCTTTGTTGACTTTGTCGCCAATTTCTACTTGAAGCGTACGGATAGCGCCACCAAATAATGAAGTAGCCACTGCTTTGTGGTTGTTGGGCACCCTTAGAATACCCGTCGTCCGCATATTGCCGGTCAATTGTTTTTGTTCAATTTCTCCCAATTCGATGCCAACGGTTTTCATTTGTTCTTGCGTCAGTGTCACAAAGTTTTCTTCATCATGATCGTGCGCTTCTTCTTGTTGCTGTTCTTCAATTGCTTTTTCATTGTTTGAACCACAAGCCATAAAACCAAATGAAACGGTCAGTAGGCCAAAAGTGAATGCGATGGGTTTGATATATTTTTTCATGGATAACTTATTTGCTGATGAATGAATGAATGGAAGTAACGACGGAATTGATTTCTTGAATGCTTTTCAAATAATTGATTTGTATATCGGTCAAAGTCTGTAAAGAATACAAAAATTCAACATAAGAAATTTCACCGCTGTTGTAGCCTAGTTTTGCTGCACGAATTAAATTTTCCGCATTGGGCAAAGCTTGTTGTTTGAAATAGTCGAATTGCAACAACTGTTGTTCATATTGGTTCAACGCATTGTTCAGCTCGGTTTTCAATTGTTTGGATTGCCATTGTGCGTTCAATTCCAAGGCTTGTTTTTGGTAGTTCAAAGCCTGAATTTTTGCTTTAGTGGCTCCAAAAGTCAAAGGAATGGCGATGCCTACTTCAAAAGAACTGAATCTTTTTTCTCTGCCATAGAATTGATCGATGCCATACCTATTGTGCATGCCGACAGAAGAGGCATTGTTGTAGCCGACCATCAAGTCAGGTAGCCCATTGGCTTTTTCAATTTTTTTGGATTGTTCAGCGATTTTGGCCTCTTGGTACAAATACTGAATGCTTGGATGGTTTTCAACTGCGTTTTCGTCCAGAACATCGCTCAAGAGCAATGGCGCATATTCTTCAGCATACAAGACCTCGAAATCTTCTTCCACTTGCATCAAGTTTTTCAATTGTTGGTAAGCATTGCGCTGGTACACTTGGTTTTGCATGTACAGTAAGTTGATTTCTCCTTGTTTGGTTTTCGAGGTGTTTACTTCAATTTTTCCAACATCTCCGGCCTCATAACGCAAATTTGCAATCCGAATGAAATCAGTATAAATACTGTCCAAATCGCGCAAAACTTCTGCATTGTGCTGAAGGTATTCCAATTGATAAAAATAAGATCTCACTTGTTTTTTTAATTCATTTTCTGATAATTTGAGTGTGAATTCTTGGGCTT
Organism: Moheibacter sp.; assembly: GCA_035515075.1. Taxonomy (GTDB): domain Bacteria; phylum Bacteroidota; class Bacteroidia; order Flavobacteriales; family Weeksellaceae; genus Moheibacter. The sequence continues at coordinate 8,731 of DATJBZ010000023.1, forward strand.
TCATCTGTTCTTTGACCCAATCTTTTTTGGCCGAAAATAGCGTAGGAAAAGGGATGCTTTGGCTAATTTTGAAGCTATTGTCATTTTCAAATCCATCTGAATTCCCAAAGCCATAACTGAGTTCAGTTTTTGGCAATTCAAAAGCGGTTTTTTGCAAACTTTCTATGCCTTTCAAAGCCATTGATTGGGATTGAATTTCAAGATTGTTTTGCAACGCAATGGCGATCGCTTGCTCCACATCAATTTGTTGTGCTTGACTTTTCGGAATGAAACCCAAAGTAAATAACAAGAGCAAAATTGAGACAATTGTTGAATTGGGTTTTAATTTTATTTTTTCATTTTTTCTCATAAAAATTAGGTACAATAAAGGTAAAACAAATAAGGTCAAAGCTGTGGCTGTGACCAATCCGCCAATTACGACGGTGGCCAAAGGTTTCTGAACTTCTGCTCCAGCACTGCTGCTCAAAGCCATCGGTAAAAAACCTAAACTCGCTACAGATGCGGTCATCAAAACTGGGCGCAATCGGGTTTTTGTGCCTTCAATAATTCTTGGAACAATTTCATTCCAACCTTCTTTTTCCAAACGATTGAAAGTTGCAATCAAAACAATTCCATTCAAAACAGCTACCCCAAATAAAGCGATGAAGCCAACGCCCGCAGAAATACTGAACGGCATGTCACGGATCAACAAGGCGAAAATTCCACCAATGGCACTCATTGGAATCGCGGTATACACCAAAATGGCTTCTTTGATCGAATGAAAAGTGAAGTACAACAACACAAAAATTAACAACAGTGCGATGGGCACCGCGATCAGCAAACGATTGGTCGCTTTCTGAAGGTTTTCAAATTGTCCACCATAAGTGAAATAATAGCCTGTCGGCAATTTGATTTCTTCGTTCAATTTGTCTTGAATTTCATTCACAACGGAAGCGACATCTCTGTCTTGCACATTGAACCCAACATAAATTCTTCTTTTTCCGCCTTCACGGCTGATTTGTGCAGGGCCTAATTTATAATCCACAGTAGCAATTTGTGACAAAGGAATTTGCTCCCCACTTGGGATCGGCACAAACAAATTGCTGACATCGTCGATGGACGTTCGGTAGGTTTCATCCAAACGCACCACCAAATCAAATTTTCTTTCGTTTTCGTAAATTACACCAGCTGATTTTCCAGCAAAAGCAGTGCTGATGATGTCATTGACGTCTTTTACATTCAAACCATAATTGGCCAAACGCACCCGATCGTATTCGATATTGATTTGAGGAAGACCAGCGACCCGTTCAACTTGTGGTGCGGTGATGCCTTCGATATTTTTGATTGCCTCATTGACTTGGTTGGCATAAAGCAACAAGGAGTCCATGTTTTCTCCAAAAATTTTGATGGCAACATCTTGTCGAATTCCCGTCATCAACTCGTTGAAACGCATTTGAATGGGTTGGTTGGCTTCGAAGAAAACGCCAGGAATGCTCTCGAGTTTGTGCATGATTTCATCTGACAATTCATCATAGGTTTTTTTGGTTTTCCATTCTTCTTGCGGTTTTAGAATGATGATCATGTCCGAAACTTCTGGTGGCATTGGATCTGTAGGGACTTCAGCCGAACCTGTTTTTCCAATGACCATTTTGACTTCGTCAAATTCTTTGATCAAGCGAGAAGCCTGCATCGAAGTTTCTAAACTTTGCGTGAGGGAAGTTCCTTGTGGTAAAATACAGTGAAAGGCAAAATCTCCTTCACCCAATTTTGGAAGAAATTCTCCGCCCATTTTTGAAAATAAAAACAAGCTAAAAATGAAAAGCCCAAAGGAAACCGCCACAACAATGTGTTTGATATGGATGGCTTTGACGAGCAAAGGTTGGTAGATTTTTTGTAGAAAATCAATCATTTTGTCCGAAAAATTCTTCTTGGTCACTGGTTTTTTGGACAAACACAAAGCGCTCATCATCGGTATGAAGGTAAAAGATAGGATCAAAGCGCCCAAGATGGCAAAACCAACGGTTTGAGCCATCGGTGTAAACATTTTTCCTTCAATGCCGACCAAGGTCAAGATGGGTAAGTAAACGATCAAAATGATGATTTCACCAAATGCCGCACTGGTTCGGATTTTTCGGGCTGACTCATAGACTTCAATGTCCATTTCTTTTTGAGACAATTTGTGCATGGATTTTCGCAAACCCAAATGGTGCATCGTCGCTTCTACAACGATCAATGAACCATCGACAATTAAACCAAAGTCAATGGCGCCCAAACTCATCAAATTTGCGCTGACACCAAACAAATTCATCATTCCCAAAGCAAACAGCATCGATAGAGGAATGGCCGAAGCTACAATCAATCCAGCACGTGCATTGCCCAAGAAGATGATCAAAACGAAAATCACAATCAAAGCTCCTTCGATCAAGTTTTTTTGTACCGTACTGATGGCGCGTCCCACCAAATCGGTTCGGTCCAAATACGCCTCGATAATGACATCATCAGGCAAGGATTGTTGAATCGTTGGCAATTTGTCCTTGATTCTTTGTACTACTGCAGCGCTATTTTCGCCTTTGAGCATCATTACAATTCCACCTACAGCATCGACTTCTCCATTGTAAGTCATCGCACCGTAACGTGTGGCATGTCCAAATTTCACTTCAGCAATGTCATTGATGAAAATCGGTACACCGCCGGTATTTTTGACAACGATATTTCCGACATCTTCCAAAGAGGATACCATGCCGACACCACGAATGAAATACGCATTGGGTTTTTTGTCAATGTAAGCACCTCCAGTATTTTCATTGTTGACTTCCAAAGCTGTGAAAACATCAGAGATGCTAATGTCGAGCGCTTTGATGCGGTTGGGGTTGATGGAAACTTCGTATTGTTTCAGCAAGCCACCAAAGCTGTTGATTTCTGCGACGCCAGGTGTCCCGTACAATTGCCGAGCAACAATCCAGTCTTGCATGGTCCGCAAATCCATGGCGGAATATTTGTCTTCACTTCCTTCTTTTGGGTGAAGAATGTATTGGTAAACTTCTCCCAAACCTGTGCTGACAGGTGCTAATTCTGGAGTTCCAATTCCTTCTGGGATTTGTTCTTCTGCTTCTTTTAATTTTTCGGAGATCAATTGTCGGGCAAAATAAATATCGACTTTTTCTTTGAAAACAACGGTAACCACAGACAAGCCAAATCGAGAAATGCTTCGAATTTCCTCTACATCTGGTAGGTTCACGATGCTCTGTTCAATTGGGAAAGTCACCAACTGTTCGACTTCTTGTCCCGCCAAAGTAGGGCTCAAAGTAATGATTTGTACTTGGTTGTTGGTGATGTCGGGTTGGGCATCAATCGGAATTTTTGTTGCGCTCCATACGCCCCAAATGATGAGTAAGAAAGTCATGAATCCGATGATGAATTTATTTTTAATGGAGAATAAGATGATTTTGTCTAACACTTTTGTATTGAATTTGGGTTATAAAAAGACGAACACAAATGATACGAAATGCATTCAATTCTGTTAGAATTCAAGGCATCTCAATGCAATTGGCATTTGTGTGAAAGAATTAGACTGTGATTTTGGGCGGTTGCCAAATGTCTTCGATGTAATTGGGGAAATCAACGCTTTTATAATGCGTCTTCGGTTTTGGAAGATCGAAGTTGTGGTGACTTTTGACGTCAAAAATATTTTTCAGCATGACAATCCCAGAAACAGCGCTGCAACAATTGCACAGGCAAAATGGACTGCAAAAGTCGTTGTTTTGTTCGTGGTCATGTTGCTCCTGTTGGGTGGTTTGTTGAGGGAAATTTTTGGTTTGAAATCCTTCTTGCTTGGACAGATCATCGCAGGGCATGATGAACAACGCCATCATGTAAAAAGCCAATATGTTTGCCAAGTATTTCATAACTATTGGCAAATGTAAAAGAAAATTCATGCAATGGGATTGCATTTGGTGAAAAATAACAAAAAATCTGATGGATGTTGGGATGGGAAGCTTAGCGGTTGAATACCTGAAAGATGGATTGAAAAAAAACGAAAAATGAAGTGAGCTAGCATAGAAGCTTTTTGAAGAAAAATGCTTACTTTTGCACCTTCAAATTTTTATATGCAAAACATTCGTAACATTGCGATTATCGCACACGTTGACCACGGGAAAACCACCTTGGTTGATAAAATTTTACATTATTGTCATACTTTCCGGGACTCCACAGAATCTGAGGGTTTGATCATGGACAACAATGATCTGGAGAGAGAAAGAGGCATTACCATTTTTTCTAAAAATGCTGCGGTCGAATACAAAGGGGTGAAAATCAATGTGATTGATACGCCAGGTCACGCGGATTTTGGAGGAGAAGTGGAACGGGTTTTAAAAATGGCTGACGGTGTGATTTTATTGGTCGATTCTTTTGAAGGGCCAATGCCACAAACGCGTTTTGTTTTGCACAAAGCTTTGCAGTTGGGCTTGAAACCATTGGTGATTGTCAATAAAGTCGACAAACCAAATTGTCGTCCAGAAGAAGTATATGAATCGGTTTTTGAATTGTTTTTTAATTTGGATGCGACTGAAGAGCAGTTGGAATTCCCGACTTTCTATGGTTCTTCCAAACAAGGTTGGTTCAACGTAGAAAACGTACCAGCAGAAGATATATCTCCTTTGTTGGACGGAATTATCGAGCACGTTCCTGCGCCGAAAGCTTCTGAAGGACATTTGCAAATGCAAATTACTTCCTTGGACTATTCTTCTTTTTTAGGAAGAATTGCGGTTGGAAAAGTGACAAGAGGTTCAATCAAAGAAGGGCAAAACGTGACTTTGGTGAAACCTGATGGAACCTTTACCAAACAAAAAGTGAAAGATTTGTTTGTTTTTGAAGGTTTGGCCAAAAAGAAAGCAACGGAAGTCAAAGCAGGAGATATTTGTGCAGTCGTTGGAATGGACAAATTTCAAATTGGAGATACGATTGCGGACATCAACCATCCAGAGGCTTTGCCAGGGATTGAAATTGATGAACCAACGATGAACATGACATTTGGGATCAACAATTCACCGTTTTTTGGAAAAGATGGAAAATTTGTGACCAGCCGCCATTTGGTGGAAAGATTGGAAGCAGAGTTGGAAAGAAATTTGGCTTTGCGCGTAGAGCCGACCAATGATTCCAATACCTATTTGGTGTACGGTCGTGGCATCATGCACTTGTCTGTTTTGGTGGAAACCATGCGTAGAGAAGGGTATGAGTTGACTGTTGGGCAGCCACAAGTTATCATCAAAGAAATCGATGGTGAAAAATGCGAGCCGTATGAAAATTTGGTGATTGACATTCCTCAAGAATATGCGAGCAAGGCGATTGATTTGGTGACCCAGAGAAAAGGAGATTTGTTGGTCATGGAATCCAAAGGAGAAAACCAACATTTGGAATTTGAAATTCCTTCCAGAGGGTTGATCGGTATGCGTTCTCAAATGTTGACTGCCACCGCGGGTGAAGCAGTGATGGCGCATCGTTTTACTGAATACAAACCATTCAAAGGAAATATTGCAGGAAGATCTGCGGGCGTGTTGATCAGTAAAGACCAAGGAATTGCTACACCTTATTCCATTGACAAATTGCAAGACCGTGGAAAGTTTTTCATCGATCCAGGTCAAGAGGTTTATCCAGGGATGATCGTGGGCGAAAATACACGAAACAATGATTTGGTGGTGAACATCGTTGAAGCCAAAAAATTGACCAATATGCGTGCTTCAGGAAAAGATGACTCTTCTGCCATTGCGCCAAAAATTGAAATGTCTTTGGAAGAATGCATGGAGTACATCCAATCGGATGAGTGCATTGAAATCACGCCCAACAACATTCGTTTGAGAAAAATCTTGTTGAAAGAAGAAGATAGAAAGCGTCAAAGCAGAACTTTGGAAGGATAATGTCCATAGATAAAGAATTGAAATTGAACCTTCAATTCAACCCACAAAATAAGCCGGAGTCTCAATGAAATTCCGGCTTATTTATTTTATATACTGCTTGAAGTTAAGCTTCAATCAAATGCTCTACTTTGGTTCTCCAACCGTAAGGATCTTCCCTCAATCCCATTTGGATATCGACCAATTTCTTCTTGAGCAAACTACCGAAATAATCGTTCTCTGCCAATTCAGGCAAATCCAAACGTTCGTCTCCATAACCTACCGCTACATAATTGTTAACGACAACCGCTGTTCCTACACCGAAAACTTCTTTCAAATCTCCAGCTTTGTGCGCCTTGTACACTTCATCCACAGTGATCGGACGAACTTCTACATCGATGTTGTTGTCTTTGGCCAATTGAAGAATGCTGTCGCGTGTCACGCCATTCAAAATTCTTTCTGAAGTTGGCGCCGTCAAAAGTTTGTCACCAATTCGAACAAAAACATTCATGGTGCCGGCTTCTTCAATCAACGTATGCGTCGCATCATCGGTCCAAACCACTTGGTCATAGCCTTCTTCGCGTGCAATGTGCGTAGGATAAAAAGAACCTGCATAGTTTCCAGCAGCTTTCGCAAAACCAACACCGCCATTGGCAGCACGGCTGTAACGATCCGCAATTTTTACTGAAAGTGGTTTGTCATAATAGTTGGGCGCTATGGCCGTCAATATTGCAAATAAATATTCGTTGGACGAGCGGGCAGTGATGGCTTCTTCCGTCGCAAACATCACAGGTCTCAAATACAATGACATGCCATAAGTAGAAGGCACCCAGTCACGGTCGATGTCCACCAACGCTTTCAATCCATCCATGAAAATTTCTTCAGGAATTTGAGGCATATCCAAACGCTCGGCTGATAAATTGAATCTTTCAAAGTTTTTTTCTGGTCTGAACAAGAAAACTTCATCGTTCTCCGATTTGTAAGCTTTCATTCCTTCAAAAATCCCTTGACCGTAATGTCCAACTGAAATGGCAGGTGTAAACTCTAATTTTCCATAAGGCTTAATTATTGGCTCTCCCCATTGTCCATCTTTGTACCAACATAGCAACATGTGGTCAGAAAAGGCAGTTCCAAAAGTTTGTATGTTAAAGACTTCAGGTGAAAACCTGGATTCTTTAATTTTTTCAATAATCATAAGCTTATTTTTTAATGAGTCGCAAATTTAACCATAATAAATAGAAAAAGCGAACTTAAGCCATCTTAAAAAATGCTTAAATTTGGGCATGCTTACAAGAGAGATTGTCACTACTGAAGATGGTTCTTCAACGATTTTTTTGCCCGAATGGAACGAATCCTACCATTCAAAACATGGTGCCATTCAAGAAGCCAACCATGTGTTCATTCAAAATGGTTTGGCGTTGATGAAAGAAAAACAAGCAATTTCTATTTTGGAATTGGGCTTTGGAACAGGCTTGAATGTTTTGATGAGTGCGTTGTTTGCTAAAAACAATGAAGGGTCTTTGAGATACACCAGTTTGGAGAAATTTCCTGTTCTGGAGCAAGAGTTTTTGGGTTTAAATTATGCGGAAGCCATCCGAAAGTTGGACCCAGAAAAGGCTGTGGATTCCACACAAATGCAACAATTGTATAAGACAATCATGCAAACCGAATGGCATCATTTTCAGGAAATTCAACCCAATTTCCAATTGAAAAAGGTCGAAACGGATTTTTTTGCATTTGAATATCCGTCAGAAACTTACGATTTGGTGTATTTCGATGCGTTTGGAGCACGGGTTCAACCCGAATTGTGGACCGAAAATATGTTTGAGAAAATTTATGGTTCAATGAAAAAGGACGGAGTTTTGACGACTTATGCGTCCAATGGGAATGCAAGACGAGCGATGATTGCAGTAGGTTTTCAAGTAGAAAAAAGACCTGGACCGCCGGGGAAAAGAGAAATGTTAATCGCCATCAAATGATCCAAGCTTTCAACATTCGGGTGTATGGTTTGCTGTTACACCAAGGGAAACTGTTGGTTATCCAAGAGAAATTCATGGATCAAGTCATTTATAAATTCCCAGGTGGCGGATTGGAATTTGGTGAAGGATTGCATGATTGTTTGATCCGAGAATTTAAAGAGGAATTAAATGTGAAGATTTCCATCCAAAAACATTTGTACACCCAAGAAGATTTCATAGTTTCTGCGATCCATCCTACCGAGCAAGTTTTGATGGTATATTATCTAGTGGAAACGGCTTCTTTGGACGAAATGAAAGTGGATGAAAAGGTAATTCTTTCGTTGGAGTGGAAGGATTTGGATGAAATAAAACCCGAGGACTTGAGCTTAGTGACCGAACAGAAAGTGGTGGAAATTTTATTGAATCAAAGGAAAACCATCAAATGATTTCTTTGTCCTCAAAATAGCGAATGATGGCTTTTCGCATTAAAATCGATTGTTCATTGGCTTTTAAATTCGGCAAATTGTCCAGAAATTCAAATTGTGGCCAGCCGTCTTTGTCCACACCGTCAAAACGATAATAACCATACGGCTCCAACAAACGACAAACCGCGATGTGCATCAAATTGAGTTTGTCGTCTTTTTTGAATTTTTTTTTGCCTCTGCCCAATTCTTGTACGCCGATTAAAAAAAGCATGCCATCTATGTCAGGTTTTTCTCCATCCAAGAAATTGTCTTTGAAAAAATCTTCAATTTGGCTCCATTTCTCTGCTTCTGATAATTTTTGCTCGTTCATGGCGCAAAGGTACAATAAGGAATTTTAATCAGGGTTGAAAAATAACAAGGCGTTATGGATTTCATTCAGGTTGCCAAAAAGCATTTTTGAAATCGATGATTTGGTCGTTTTCGACGGAGATGCCTTCACTTTCCAGCAATTGTTGCATCATGTCATTGGGGTGAAAATGGTGTTTCCCTGTCAATAAGCCTTTTCGATTGACGACGCGATGGGCGGGGATTTCAGGAAATTGATGGGCGTGATTCATCGCATAACCCACCATTCTTGCCGAACCTTTTCTTCCTAAAAATTCAGCAATGGCGCCGTAAGAAGTCACTTTTCCAAATGGAATACGCAAAACCACTGCGTAAACTTGTTCATAAAATGTGGCTGTGTCTTTTTTCATTGAATGAGGGTCCGTCCAAATTATTTTAAATCAATGGAAACGCCAGCGTTAACGCCCACGACATAAGGATTGAATTTTTCTATGTCACTGACCGTATTGATCAAATATTTGAAATGTGGTTCAACATTGAGTTTGACATGGTCGGTGACTTTCAAATCAAATTTCAACCCAGCATTGGCACTGAAGCTCGCTTTGTTCAAATTGTTGGCCCTACCCAATTCTTCGGTTGTTCCTTCACTGTGCACGTAAATTTTATTTTTGGACAATAGCCAAGTACTGCCGCCACCCGTTGCGCTGATGCCAATAGAGGAAGTTTTCAAAATGGACATTTCAGCTTCCAATGGAATTTCAAGGTATTGAGATTGCTGCTGCATATCGCCATTCATGGGTTGATTCAATTCGGTGTTCAAACCAGTTTGGTGGTTGGCATAACCGACCAAAGTGTTGCTTTTGTAACTGATGTTGTCCACCTTCATTTTACTGGCCATGGGATTGTTGGCGGCATTGCTTTTGACCAAAGGAACATTTCGGGTAAATTGTTCAAAGCCAATCACGGAAACGCCTGTTCTCAATTTTACTTTTGGAGCAACGGCATAAGCGCCTTTTACACCATAAGAAACGGTGATGTTGTTTTCTGTCTTGAAATTTCTCATGTCGTCAGACAACATGGAATTGCCTACAAAAGAATTCATGGAAGTCGGTGAGACAAAACCTGAAATTGTAAAACGATTGTCAATGACATGTCTTTTTGGTTTTGCTTTTTTTTCTTTTTGGTTAGAAATTTCAAAGGCGATCAAATCTTCATTGTCATAGTGATCCAATTCGATATCCGATACATGAGAAAATTGTGCTGATTTTTTCCAGTTGTTGACCAAATTCCAATCAATGTTCGATTGTTTTGTTGAGACCAAGGGGGAAAGCTCGGTTTTTGGATTGGTCAAAGCTTCGAATTGCGCCCCATATTGTTCACTTTCATCCTTTGAATGTTGTGCTAGATTCATGGGAATGGATGGATGATCGTTGGATGGTGTGGCGTTGTATCGATTGTTTTTAGAAAAGTTAACAAGATTTTTATCGTTTTGATTGTTTTGGTCCAAAACAGCTGAGAACCCAGAATGAAAAGATGTTTCGGTTGAATTTTCAACAGCATTTTCCATTGATTGGGAAGGATTATTTTGTATTGAAATTGTATTTCTTTTCAATGAATGGTCTTCCAAAACAAGGGGCGTAGCGTTTTGTTCTAAAATAAAATAGCCACCGATGGCTGCCAGAAAAACAACGGCTATTCCTGAAACTCTAAACCAAATGGGCCACAAAGGCTTTTTGTGTTTTTCAGGTAAATTCGCTTGAATGTATGCCCATGCATCTGCCGGAGGAGGTTGTGGCTGATTCAGCTTTTCTTTCAAATGTGGATCTATCTTGTGCTTCATTTGGATACAACTTTATGAGAGATGTTCTTTTTAATGGATTCCATTAGCTTTTCTCTTGCTCTGAAGAAATTGGACTTGGATGTGCCGATCGAAATGCGCAGTAATTCAGCAATTTGCTGGTGGGTATAGCCTTCGATGGCATAGAGATTAAATACTTGTTGGTAACGATCAGGAAGTTGACGAATAAATTCAAGCAATTCTTCGTAGCTCAAGGTTTCGGCTTCTTGTTCGTCTTCAAAAAAGAATTCATTCAAGGCATCTTCGTCTGCTGTAATTTCATCATTGACCACATACAAATAATTCTTTTTTCGGTGAATTTCAATGCAGAAATTGACCATGATTCGGGTCATCCAACCTTCAAAAGAACCCTTGAATTGGAATTGATTGATTTTGTTGAAAATGTGGATAAAACCTTCTTGAAAGACATCTTGTGCATCTTCATAACTGTTGGAATAGCGCAAACAAATAGAAAACAGTTTGGCTGAAAATTGTTGATAAATTTTCGCTTGGGCTGTTCTGTCATTCTTCTGACATTGCAGGATCAATATTTTGAGCGATTCGTCCAATGGATTGATTTGATAGTCAATAAAGATAGTTCATTTTCTCAAACAATGAGATGGAATTTCTATCAAATGGTTGCGTTCTTTGGATAAATTGGCAAGAATTTAGTTTTCGTCCAACAAGTCGGGCCGTAACTTTTGGGTCCTTTCCAAAGCATTTTGTTGTCGCCAAGCATCGATTTTAGGAAAGTCTCCCGACAACAAAATCTCAGGAACTTTCATGCCTTTGTATTCGGCTGGACGTGTATAGACTTCTGGGGCCAACAAATTGTCCTGAAAAGAATCCGACAAAGCTGAAGTTTCGTCGTTGAGTACGCCTGGCAACAAACGGATGATGCTGTCCGCCAAGACCGCTGCAGCCAATTCGCCACCACTCAAAACATAATCACCAATGGAAATTTCTCGCGTGATGAAATGGTCGCGGACTCTCTGGTCAACGCCTTTGTAATGTCCACAAAGCATCATGATGTTGCCTTTCAATGAAAGTTCATTGGCGATGCTTTGGTTCAGCGTCGTACCATCTGGCGTCAAATAAATGATTTCATCATAGGTTCTCTGCGCTTGTAATTTGCTGATGCATTGGTCGATGGGTTCGATCATCATTACCATGCCTGCGCCGCCGCCGTATTGGTAATCATCGATTTGTCCATATTTGTTGAGTCCGAATTCTCTCAAGTTATGAAAGTGTACTTCAACCAAACCTTTTTCCTGTGCTCGATGCAAAATGGAAGCAGCAAATGGGCTTTCCAATAATTCGGGTAAAACTGTGATGATGTCTATTCGCATAATTTTTCAAAAGTATGAAATAAAGTGCCAATTGAGAGACAAAATCTAAGCCTAGTTGCAAAGTGTTGTGAACTTGTATTTTGGTAGCAACCCAATTATAATTATTTGCTTCAAAAGGTGTTGCACCCATTTTCATCTTATGAATCATTGAAAAACAATAAGATTCATGGCAAAAAAACATGCAAATCTGCTTTCATTTTCTCAAATTTGCACCAAAATATTGAAAATGAATTGGATTATTTTAATCATCGCTGGTTTGTTCGAAGTAGCATTTGCAGCTTGTTTGGGCAAAGCAAAAACTGCATCAGGTACTGAATCCTACGTTTGGTATGGTTTGTTTGTGGTCACTTTGTCCATCAGCATGCTGTTGTTGATCAAAGCGACCCAAACTTTGCCCATTGGAACTGCTTATGCCGTTTGGACAGGCATTGGCGCTGTGGGAACGAGTTTGATTGGAATCTTTGTGTTCAAAGAACCCGCTACTTTTTTGCGCATTTTCTTCATCGTTACTTTGGTCGCTTCTGTCGTTGGGCTAAAAGCGGTTTCGAATTAAGAGAAATGCGCTTTGTTTTTTCATTGATTTAATGCAAATTCATGTTCTTTTCATTGAAGTCAATGAGGATGGTTTTGTTCGTTGTCGAAAGTAAATAAATCACTGAAGCACCTGCAGCGCCCACAACCATTGCTTGACCAATTCCTGGCATGAGTGAACCCGCTGTAGCGCCTGAAGCAATTGCACCAATCATAGCGACTGTATTGTTGACAAAAGGCGCATTGGCTGAAAAACGGTCACCTGATTGATTCATTTTCACAAAGAAGTATTTGTTTCGGGTAAATCTCAAGGAGCTTTTATTGGATAAATGAGGATAAATGGCCGAAGGGCGCACATATAAAATTCCATTGTCAACAAAAGCAAAAATATTTCCTACCTTTTTGTTTTTTGAATCCATCAGATAATAAAAGCCTTTTTTTGTGTTTTTTGCAATGATTTGATGAGCGCTATTCGTTGGATTTCCTTCCATTAAATCTTCATATTTTGTATAAACTCCACTGGCAAGTTGTAAGTTTTGAATTGCTAATAATTGGGCTTCAGTTTCTGATAGTTCTAAGCCTTCTTCAATGGATGCGATGGATTGAACGAAAAGTTCCTCCGATTGACGGGTGTTGGCATTGATGTAGAAGACTTTTTCTCCTTCATATTTTAAATTACTAAAAGGAATTTTCTCGTCATTCTTCAGAATGAGCACTCCGCTTTTGAGTGTTTCTATTTTTTCTTGACCCAATAGAAAAATGTTTAAAAGCAAAGTGATCAAGGTGATTTTTAGTTTCATGTGTTAATAATTAAAAAATGAATAATTTGAATTAAATTTAAACTTCAACGAAATCGCCGATGGGCAATAACAACAATTCTTTTCCTTTTTCTTCGAAATGATTCTTCGCAGCCGAATGATCGATTTGAATTGGTGGAAAGGTATCATAATGGTAGCCCAAAACGCGGTTGCATTCCACAAAATCAGCGGCTGAACAAGCATCTTCAATGCCCATGGTAAAATGATCGCCAATGGGTAAAATCGCCAAATCAATTTTTCCTGTATGCGTTGGAATCAATTTCATTTCCAAAGTCAAAGCGGTATCTCCAGCGATGTAAATTCTTTTTTCTCCATTGGATAACACATAACCGTTGGGATTTCCACCATAAGTTCCATCGGCAAAAGAACTCGAATGAAAGGCAATGGTTGATTTCAAATGAATTGAATCCAACTCTAAGCTCCCGCCGGTATTCATGCCGATGACTTTCAGCCCTTTTTCGGCATAGTAATACGACATTTCTGCATTGCAAATCACGGTTGCACCCGTTCTTTCCGCCAAAACTTCCACATCCAAAACATGATCTTGGTGCGCATGGGTCAATAAGATATAGTCAGCTTTGAGTGCATTCAAATCAATGTGTTTGGCCAATTCATTGGCGCTGATAAATGGATCCACAATCAAGTGTTTTCCGTTGATTTCAATTCCCAAACTGGCATGCCCTAAATAAGTAACTTTCATTTTAATTTGATTTATAAATTTAATCCAAAGCCTAAAAGTAAAGAAAATGCCAATGTCAACAAAGCAACTTTCTTTAATTCTTTGTCAAACAAACGCGGTTCTTGGATGGAAAAAATGGTTTTGAGCAATCCGATTGTTGGTACCAATAAAATCAAAAATAGAAAATGAAACCACTCAGTTTTCTGAATTTGAACCAAATATACCAAAATCAAAATGAAAGGCAAGAGCAATAAAATGCTTTGGAAAATTTTGGCACGTTCCAAGCCCATGCGCAAAGGTAAAGTGTGTTTTCCTGCTTTGGCATCGGTGGAAATGTCGCGCATATTGTTCAAATTCAAAACGGCGGTGCTCAACAAACCAATGGCAGAAGCTGGCAAAAGAATCAAGAAATCTACATTTTCATGTTGGTACAAAGTATAGCTTCCTCCAACGGAAATCCAACCAAAAAAGAGGAACACAAATACATCGCCCATGCCCGCGTAGCCGTAAGCATTTTTGCCCACCGTATATTTGATCGCTGCCCAAACGCATGCAACAGTCAAACCTAAAAACAAAAGCACCCACTGCAATTTTTCTGTGCCAAATGAAATGACAATTAAAACAATGGCAGACAAGGCCGATAAAAAACTGAACAAGATGACGGCTTTTTTCATTTGTGCAGCAGTGATCAAACCTGCTGCTACAGCGCGTTGTTCTCCGATTCTTTCGGCATCGGTTCCTCGGATGCCATCGCCATAATCATTGGCGTAATTCGATAAAATTTGTAAAAATAAAGTCGTTAAAAATGCGAAGCCAAAGATGAAGCCATTCCAATGTCCATCTGATAATGCCATCAACGAACCCAAAATGATGCCGCTGATGGATAAAGGCAAAGTGCGCAAACGTGCCGCTGCAATCCAATGTTTCATAGTCGGCAAATTTAAAGAATTAAATGCCGATCGGCCTTTTCATTTGAATGAATTTCCAGTTGCTTTAGTCCAAAGTAACTTTTCGAATGCCTTTGATCGAAATGGCAATGATGATGACCGTTAAAATGGTCATGCTTCCGCCAAAAATAATCGCAGGTACCAAACCCAATAAACTAGCGGCAACACCACTTTCGAAAGCGCCCAATTCGTTGGAACTGCTGACAAATAAACTGTTGACCGAGGCGACTCTTCCTTTCAAATGTTCTGGCGTTTTGTATTGTAAAATGCTTTGACGAATGATCATTGAAATCGCATCAAAAGCACCACCAATCATCAAGATGATAAAGGACAAATAAACGCTGGTGGACAAACCGAAAATGATGATGCAGACGCCAAATAAGGCGACACTCAATAATAATTTGTGGCCTACATGGGATTTCAACAGAGAAAAACTCGACAAAATGAAGAGCATCACCAATGAACCAATGCCATGGGCCGAACGCAGCCAGCCAAATTCAATCGATCCCGCATTCAGTACTTTTTCGGTCACCGCTGGCAACAGTGATTCTGCGCCACCAAAGAATACCGCAAACATGTCCAAACACAATACTGCCAAGATAATCGGTGTAGCCCAAATGAATTTTAGACCTTCTTTGATTCTTTGCGTAGGGCTTTCTTCAGCTTCTTCAGTGGTCAATTCTGGTGGTTTTGCCGAAATGCGCAAAGCCATGAACAAAGACAAACACATCATGGCAAAGGCGGCAATCAAAGCGGCTTCAATCCCGAAGGCTGCCAACAACAAACCACCCAACAAAGGCCCCAAAACCATCCCAATCATAAAGGCGGATGAACTGATCGGAATGGCTTTTTGGTAATCCGAACGATCCACTACTTGTGCCAAAAGCGAAAAAACGGCAGGGCCGCTGAAAGCCCGTGTCAACCCCAAAATGAAAAACACCAAATAACAAATGCCCAAATAAATGGACGTGCCTACCTTTTCTTGAATGCTGGGGAAATTGACCAACATCAATAAAAAGGAAGCAAACATATAACTGAAAATCGCCAAGACGGTGACTCTCTTTTTGTCCAATTTATCGACCAATTGCCCCGCGTAAAAAGCGGTGAATAAAATCGGTGAAAATTCAAACAAGCCAATCAATCCCAAATAAATTTCCTGTTGCGTGATGCGGAAAATCTCAAAAGCAACCGAAGTGCTTTGAATGAACAAGGCGCAAATCAATGAAAATCGCAGAAAAATAAAGGAAACAAATTCTTTGTTTTTCCACAAGGATGATGGGCGGGGGTTGAATAATTCCATCAAAAATTAAAGATCAAAAACAATTGATTTATCTGAAACGGTCAAAATCTCTTTTTCTTTTTTCCAAAAAGGCATTTCTTCCTTCTTCGGCTTCGTCGGTTCCATACGCCAAACGCGTGGCTTCTCCTGCAAAAACTTGCTGTCCAACCAATCCATCATCGATCAAATTGAAAGAGAATTTCAACATTTTGATCGCGGTAGGTGATTTGGTCAAAATTTCTTGTCCCCAATCAAAAGCCACTTGCTCCAATTCGTCATGAGGAACGACTTTGTTGACCATGCCCATTTCAAAGGCTTCTTGTGCCGAATAATTCGCACCCAAAAAGAAAATTTCTCGCGCTCTTTTCTGACCGACTTGTCTTGCCAAATACGCCGATCCAAATCCACCGTCAAAACTCGCTACATCGGCATCGGTTTGTTTGAAAATCGCATGTTCTTTTGATGCCAAAGTCATGTCACAAACCACATGCAACGAATGTCCACCACCGACTGCCCAACCATTCACGACTGCAATGACAACTTTGGTTGAAAAACGAATCAAACGTTGGACTTCCAAAATATTCAAACGACCTACACGGTCTTCACCTTCGTATCCTTTTTTTCCACGTACATTTTGATCACCACCTGAGCAAAAAGCCCAACCGCCGTCTTTGGCAGAAGGTCCTTCTCCAGTCAATAAAATCACGCCAATTGAACGGTCTTCTTCTGCCAAGGTAAAAGCATCCAATAATTCAAAAACGGTTTTTGGACGAAAGGCATTCCGGATTTCAGGACGATTGAAAGCGATTCTGGCGACGCCGTCGCATTGTTTGAAAGTGATGTCTTCGTATTCTTTGATGGTTTCCCAAGCTATATTTTGCATTTTTTTATTTTTTGTAAAAATAAGCATAAACGGTTGACAAAAGAAAATCTCCTTTGATCAATGGCAATACAATGAATTAAATATACAAGCAATGAAAATTGTTCTGTTATTTATGAACGATTAAGGCAACAAATCAGGATTGATGTCCAAAATGTTTTCATTTTGATAACGTTGAATGAATTCATCGGTAAAATGTTCGCTGCCCATCAGTTTTTGGGATTGCAAAAGCTCTTTAAGGTCCAATGCATTGTACTGTTTCAACATTTTTTGAGACAAAGGTTTGTACGAAAAGTGCCAAGGTTCATATTTGAATCCTTTTCTGTCGGATTGGTTGGTATAAACCAAATGAAAACCAAATTTCTCTGCATTTTTATCCAACCACAACTTGAATTTCCGCATTCTTCCGCCTTCGTTAAAATGCACTTCACTCAACGGATTCGAAGGAATGCCTCGTGTGGCATCAATGATGTCCAAATCCGTTCCCCAATGATGGCGCGATGTTCCAGGAATGGTGCTGTATTCGATGATTTTGTCAATGGTTTTTTGGTGCGAAAAACCTTGATTTCTAAAGTTTTTGTATTTCCTTTCCCAAATTACATTTTGGTGGTTGTAACTTCTGTAGCTCGAAACCACATGCACATGAAAGCCTTGCTCTTTGGCTGCTTTGCGCATCAAGTTGAATTGTAAACGCGCTTCTTCTCTCAGTTTAAAATCTTCGCCAAAAAGTGCGGGTTTTCCTTTGCCAATCAACTCGTCGTTGGAAAAATCATTCGATAGGTTGAAACCATAAGAAGGATTGATCAATAGAAATCCGCCCATCAAGGCTGATTTTTTCAAAAAATGACGTCTTTGCATGTTTTAATGAATCTGTATGTTGCCACCAGCAAACTTTTGTTGCTGCACTTCTGCGCCACCAAAGATATGAATATTTCCACCTGCGCGTGTTTTGGCTTGGACCAATTCACTGGCATTCACTTTGGCTTCTCCGCCAGCATTGACCGTTACATCGGTGGTTTTACTTTGTAAATTTTCACCATTGTAAATGCCGCCGGTATTGCAAACAACACTTTGTTGGTTGGCATTTCCTTCGGCAAAGATATTTCCACCGGTATTGGTTTTGATGTCCAAAGAATTGGCTTCAACGTTCAAATGAATCGAAGCGCCCGATTTGGCATTCAACAATAAAGAAGGTGATTCGATTTTGCTTTTAGAATTGATATGTGCGCCTTCATTGGCAAAAATTTGATGAAGTTGTTTGAAATATACTTTGACTTTGGTGTCGTCGCCTTGGAGAAATTGATCCAAAGGCATTCTCAATTTTAGGCGCTTGTTTTTGTTGATAAATTGCACATTGTTGGCATTTGTGCCCGTGATTTCTATGGAATTTTTGTCGGAAGGAATGAGTTCAACCGTTAATTTATCGAAAGCTTCAATGCTGGTAAAATCGCCTACATTTTCTGATTTCTGAGCAGAAGCTAAGCTGAAAATAATGACAAATAAAACAAGGAATAAGTTTTTCATCTTTTGTGTATTTGAGTTGAGAAGGGGCAAAGATTGCGCCAAAAAATTCAGCATAAAAAAAGCATTCTCAAACGAATTTTAATCTCGTTGAGAAATTTGTATCTAAATGGTTAGGTATAGTGGCCAAATGCTGACAGTATATATACAATATCTTTATCCAATTTGTACACCAAACAATGTTCTTTATCGATCCTGCGCGACCAATAACCTGAAAGTTCGTGCTTGAGAGATTCGGGTTTGCCTGTACCCGTGAATGGATGATTGGAAAGTTCTTCTAAGAATAAACGAATTTTATTGATGATGGATTTGTTTCCCGACTTTTTGTGTCTCCTGATGTCGGCTTTGGCTTGTTCAGAAAAACGCAAAGTATAATTCATCATAAGTCGTCAATAAATTCTTTCAATTGATCTGCTTTCACATCTGTAAAATTACCTTCCAAAATTTGTTTTTCACTTTCAAGTATTTTGGCGACAAATTTCGGATTGTAATTTTCTTCGCTAGAAATTTCAAACTTAATTTCAAGTGCAAGCATAAAGGCTTTAAGCGCCGAAACCTGTTCGCTTGTTTTGGGGTGAACTATAAATACATCTTGTGATTTCATAAAGATTGACTATACAACAAAATTACAAAATATTTTAATCTAAAAATCTAAAAAGGATTGTTTCAAAATTAGTGACCATTAAGAATAAAACAAAAAAGCACGCTTAAAATCATTTAAGCGTGCTTTTTTGTATGTGTCGAATTTATTTCTGTTCTGCCATGATTTCACCAATTCGAATGATGACTTGGGTGGCTTTTTCCATCGATTCCAAAGGAACGTATTCATAAGGACCGTGGAAGTTGTGACCTCCTGCAAAAATGTTTGGACAAGGCAAGCCCATAAAACTCAATCGAGAACCATCGGTTCCACCGCGGATCGGTTTGATGTTTGGTGTGATGCCCAAATCGATCAACGCTTGTTCTGCAATTTCTACCGATTGGAATTTTTCTTTGACTTTTTCAATCATGTTGTAATATTGGTCATCCATTTCCAATTCGATGGCATGATCGCCATAAGTGGCTTTCATTTCGTTGACGATGGATTGGATCAATTCCTTTCTGGCATTGAATTGTTCCATGTCGTGGTCGCGAATGATATATTGCAATTCCGCTTCAGAAACATTGCCTTTGAAAGTATGCAAATGGAAGAATCCTTCACGTCCGTCCGTCAATTCTGGAACTTCGTCTCCAGGCAATTCATCGGCAAATTCTCTTGCCAAGGTAGTGGCATTGACCATGGCATTTTTTGCATAACCTGGGTGAACGCTTTTTCCAAAGAATTTGATGTGTGCATAAGCCGCATTGAAATTCTCGTATTCCAATTCGCCAATTTCACTTCCATCCATGGTGTATGCCCATTCGGCACCAAATTTCTCGACTTGGAAAAAGTCTGCACCGCGACCGACTTCTTCGTCTGGTGTAAAACCAACCGCAATTCTTCCGTGTTTGATTTCTGGATGCGCAATCAAATATTCCATTGCCGTCACGATTTCCGCCACACCTGCTTTGTCGTCCGCACCTAATAGCGTCGTTCCGTCGGTGGTGATCAAAGTTTGTCCAATGTATTTTTTCAATTCTGGGAATTCGGTCGGACACAATTTCATCTTGTCATTTAGCGCAATCGCTTCACCGTTGTAGTTTTCGATGATTTGTGGGCGAACATTTTCTCCAGAATAATCAGGCGAAGTGTCAAAATGTGATACGAAACCAATGGTGGGTACTTCATGGTCGATGTTGGAAGGCAAGAATCCCATCACATACGCATTCTCATCAATTGAAACATCGTCTAATCCGATGGCTTTCAATTCTTCAAAAAGATATTTCGCAATGTCCCATTGTCTTTCTGAACTTGGGAATGCCTCTACAAAAGGAATGCTTTCTGAATAAAAGCTTACATATTTTAAAAATCTTTCTTTTAATTTATCACTCCAAATTTTATCCATTGTTATATTTTTTTGTAAAAGTAGGAAATTCTCTATCTTTCAGCCTGAAAAAAGGAACTAAAATGAATGAAAAACTCAAGATTGTTGATTGTCCGCGTGATGCCATGCAAGGAATTTCAGGTCGCATACCAACGGATGCCAAGATTGATCATTTGACGCAATTGTTGGCGGTTGGATTTGACACGATTGATTGCGGCAGTTTTGTTTCACCGAAAATCATTCCGCAAATGGCCGATACGGCTGAGGTTTTGTCTGCGGTTCGATCAGTTGAGCATGATTCATTGTTGTCGGTGATTGTTGCGAGTGAAGGCGGAGCAGAGCGAGCGATGCAGCATGACAATGTCGATTTGTTGGGTTTCCCTTTTTCGCTTTCGGAGCAATTTCAATTTGACAATACCCACAAATCAAGAGAGCAAGCTTTTGAAAGCATTCATCATATTCAGAAAAGTTTAGAAGGAACAGGCAAAGAGTTGTTGCTTTATTTTTCAATGGCATTTGGCAATCCGTACCAAGATGAATGGAGTGTGGAATTGGTGGAAGAGTGGGCGAAGCGATTTGCGGACATCGGCATTCAAAGAATCAATTTGTCTGATACCACTTCAGTGGCGCATGTCGAAGATGTGGAGCGTTTGTTTGAAACCTTGATTCCAAGGTATCCGGAAATTGAATTTGGTGCCCATTTTCACAGTGCGTATGACGAATGGTATCCCAAAGTAGATGCGGCTTACAAGAGCGGATGCAGAAGGTTTGACGGAGCGATCAAAGGATTTGGAGGTTGTCCAATGGCGAAGAATGACATGGTGGGCAATACGCCGACGGAGAAAATAATCACCTATGCGGAAAAAGTGAAGGCAGTCCACGGATTGAATTTATTTGCTTTTGAATCCGCGTATAATTCGGCCTTGAAAGTAATGGGCTTGGCTCGATAAGGCGAAAAAAGGTTAAAATGAGGAAAGAAAAAATAATAAGATCTATGCTGGCTTTTTGTGTCGGAATGGGATTGTTGAGCTGTGAAGGCAAATTGAATTTCAAAAAGAAAAAAGCAGACGATGAAAAAATCATTGTTACTTACAAAGACCATTTCTTGACAGATCGCGACATCAATTTGATTTTACCGCAGGATGTTTCTTCGGAGGACAGTGTGGTATTGGTGCAAGCGTACATCGAAGAGTGGGTAAAAAAGAAAGCGATAGTGGACAAGGCAGAAGAAAACATCGATGAGCTGATCTTAAAAGAAATCGACAATAAAATGGTGGAATACCGCCAAGATTTGTTGATCAACGGTTACAACAATTATTTGATTGAAAAAAACATCAAAGACTCGGTGACTGAAGAGGAAGTTCGGGCGTATTTTGATGAAAATAAACAGAGTTTTCCATTGAGCAAAACGGTGGTTCGTTACCGTGCTGTGACGGTTGAGAAGAAAGATGAAGCGCGGGCTGCGGCTTTGTTTCAAACAGGAAAAGACGAGGATTTCGATGAAGTGATGAAAATGGTCTTGACTTCTGGTTTGCCTTACCACGATATGGACAGTAGTTGGTATTCGGTCGATGTGTTGTCGGCACAATTTCCAAAGTTGAACGAAGACAATTACATGAACCAATTGTTGAACCGAAGAAGGATTCAATTGGAGGACCAAAACGTGGTTACTTTGATCAGAATCTTGGAATTAAAGCGAAAAGGAGGCGAAGCGCCCTATGAATTTGTTAAACCTACGATAAAAAATCTTTTATTGAACAAAAGAAAGTTAAATTTGCTCGGTGATTTGCAAAATCAACTGTATAAAGAAGCATTGAATAAGAATCAAATTAAAATTAATGAAAAATAAAAATTGTATACTCATCCTATTGTGCAGCTTTTTGTCTGTTCAAGTTTGGGCACAGCCGAAACAAGAGGCTCAAAACCAGTTCAAAATTGATGGTGTAGCTGCGGTAGTTGGTGATGAGATCATCCTGAATTCAGACATCGAGAGAGATTACATTCAAGCCAAAGCCCAAGGCTATCAAGTGGAAAACAAATGTGATTTCTTTGAAAATATATTGGTAGAGAAATTGTTGTTGACCAAAGCCAAAGAAGATACTTTGATCAATATTACCAATGACCAAGTGGAGCGCCAAGTAGAAGGAACGGTTCAGCGGTTTTTGGCTCAAGGAAGTGAAAGAGAAATTTTGGACTACTTTGGTTACAGCACCATGCCAGAATTCAAACAAGAATTGAAAGGCATCATGCGCGACCAAGCGTATGCCAACGAAAAACAAGAGTTGGTTTCCAGAGGCATCGACGCTACGCCAGAAGAAGTGCGACTTTTCTATGAACAATACAAATCGGAATTGCCGGATGTTCCAGAAGAAGTAAGTTTGAGTCACATTGTGATTTATCCTGAAATTTTTCCAGAAAACGAACAAAAAGTAGTGGACGATTTGAAACAATACAAAACTGAAATCGAAGAAGGTGCGAGTTTTGCGACCAAAGCGATTTTGTATTCCAACGATCCAGGTTCGGCTTCCAATGGTGGTTTGATCAACAATGTGAAACGTGGACAAATGGTGCCAGAGTTTGATGCAGTGGTGTTCAACTTGGAAGAAGGAGAGATTTCAGAACCTTTCAAAACCGATTTTGGTTACCACATTGCGATGTTGGAAAAAAGACGAGGACAAGAGTTGGACATTCGCCACATTTTGGTGCAATTGAAACCCACAGCGGAAGAAATTGCTTTGACCAAACAAAAACTGGATTCCATTATCCTAAAAATTGAAATGGGAGAAATGACGTTCAAAGAAGCGGCTTTCAAATATTCAGTGGACAAATACACCAAATACAATGCTGGAAAATTGATGGACAATCAAACAGGTGAAGACCGCATGGATAAATCCCGATTGCCTGCCAAAATGTTGGCAGCCATCGCTGGTTTAGAGAACGGGGACTTTACATCGACTTTTGAAGATGAATTCAATCGCCAACCCGTGATCCGTGTGATTCGTTTGGATGAAACCATTCCAGCACACCAAATCAACTTAGAGAGCGATTATGCGCGTTTGAGAAATTTGACCATCAGTACCAAAAAGCAAGAAGCGGTGACCAAATATGTGGAAGAGCAACTCAGCGATACATTCATCAGCATCCATCCAGACAATGAAGATTGCGCGTTCCGATTGAATTGGAAGAAAACAGAATGAACAAAAGCGCTTCATCCTGACTTTTCATTGAAGCAATGACAGGACGAACAATGGGAATGCACCACAATTGAAAATGTTTCATTTTCAGCATCCAATCCACTGACAATAAGCGTAAATTAAAAAATAAACAAGAGCAGGTTCATCCTGCTCTTTGTGTTTTAGAATGTCGTCTTGTATCCTTTGAAAATAAGAAAAAATCAATATCTTTAGATTTAGAGGGAATTTAAAAGTACGGATTGCTAATTCGTTTTCGGATATTAATAATAATTGAGATGAAAAAAGGAATATTTTTTTTGACAGTAATCCTATTTTTATGTCAAAAAACTTTCGGACAGCAAGACAATGCCTATTATCAAAAGGGATTAGAGATAACTTTAAATAGCTTAGTGCAAGAAAATCCTAAAATAAAATTCTATTTAACAAATAATTATGCTACTCTGAACAATGCTAAAGACCCATTTGGTTGGCTTTTCGATTGTGATATCAATTTTGATGATTTAAAGCAAGATAGTACGGATAGTGCGAAAATTATAATTCCTAATAAATATAGAAATCATCTGAAAAAAAAAATCTTTTTTCAATAAGATAATTTATGGTAAAAGATTAGTAAGGCTAAAGATAAATCTTCTATATCAAGATATTGATTATTATGTATTCATAATTTATGTGTATGAAAAAAGTAGTGGAATTATTATCTTAGTTCAAATTAAAAATGATTCTTTAGAAATAAATCAGTTTTGTAAAGCACATTTGATTTATTAATAGACAACGTAATGTCTCAC
Source organism: Moheibacter sp. (assembly GCA_035515075.1). Classification (GTDB taxonomy): domain Bacteria; phylum Bacteroidota; class Bacteroidia; order Flavobacteriales; family Weeksellaceae; genus Moheibacter. Next base: position 33,110 of record DATJBZ010000023.1, read on the forward strand.
AATTAGTGACATCCCATCTTTCAAAAGTTTTTCGATGCCGTGAATTTGCAATCCCTGCCTTTTTTAATACAGATCTTAAGTAACTTACAAATAAAATATTCATAAAGTACAAAAAAACTAAAATAGATAAAGCTTATTTCATAATGATCACAAGAGTTGATTGGATATTTTTACTCGACTCAATCAAAAACAAGATAAAGTCAACAATAGACTATAAAAAATAAATGTATAATCATAGAAAAAACGGTCAACCTTAATTAGGCATGGCGCTAATGTCTAGTCTCTAACCTCTAGTTCCTAATTCCCATTTGTGCAGGAGCATATTCCAAATGTGCAGGAGCATTTATTAACTATCTAACCTCTAAAGTCTAGTCTCTAGTTCCTAATGTCTAATTTAAAAATGCTTTCCTCTTCGGCGCATATTGGGATTTTGCATATTTTGACCGATGTTGATGCGTTTCATTTGTTGTTGCATCATTTTGATTTGGTCGGTAAACATTCCTTGGTTATCCAAAGATTTGGCTTCTTTCAACAAACCTTCCGCTTCTTTCTTTTTGCCTTTGGCCATGGCAGCGCCCGCCAAGCTTAACTTCGCCATTGCGCGATCGTGTTTGAAACTCAATCCATAATTCAAAGCTTGTTTCATGTGCTTTTCCGCCACATTCACATTGCCTTGCGCTTCAGTGATGCCCAACATATAATGGTAATAGCCCATTTGTTTTTTGATCAATTGGCTTTCAGGATTTTTAATTTTCCCCAACCAATCTTTCGCTTTTTCAATGTTTTGCTTTCTCATTTGCCAGAAAGCCAAAAGAATGTATTCGTTTTTGAAAAACAATAAAATAGGAAAGGTGGTCAGTAAAATGACCATGATGCCCCATCCGTATTCTCTTTGTGTGAATAGATAAACGCCGCCTGCAATCATCAAAGTTGCAATCAGTAATTTAAAGTATTTATTCATGGGTGTAAATGTAATTTTATGTTTTCTGCAATTGCTTGCATTTCTTCTGCGGTTAAATTCAGTTTAGGTTGAGTGAAGTTGATGTCATTCATGGTGTTGAGCGGAACCAAATGCACATGCACATGCGGTACTTCCAAACCGACAACTGCCATGCCAATTCGTTTGCAAGGCATCGCTTTTTCCAGTCCTTGGGCAATTTCATAGGCGAATTGCATCAAACCAGTATAAGTGGCTGCATCCAAATCGAAAATCTTGTCCACTTCTTTTTTGGGAATGACCAAAACATGGCCTTTGACCAAAGGGAAAGCATCGAGAATGGCAATGAAATCTTCATTTTCAGCAATTTTATACGCCGGAATTTCATTTTGAATGATTTTTGTGAAAATACTGGCCATGATCAATCCACTTTGATGTCCAAAACTTCAAACTGCAATTGGGTGCCATTGGGCAAAGCGATGTCTGCGATTTCACCGATTTTTTTGCCCAACAAACCTTTGGCAATCGGTGTGTTGACAGAAATTTTTCCTTTGGAAAGATCGGCTTCTGTTTCTGGAACCAATTGGTAATTCATTTCCATGTTGTTCGCCAAGTTTTTAATTTTCACCTTAGACAAAATAGAAATTTTTGAGTGGTCCAAAAGCGCAGGGTCGATGACACGTGCATTGGCAATTTGGTCTTGCAGTTTTGCAATTTTCAGTTCCAAAAGACCTTGTGCTTCTTTGGCTGCATCGTATTCTGCGTTTTCAGACAAATCGCCTTTGTCTCTGGCTTCTGCAATTTGTTGGGAAATTCTTGGGCGTTCTTTGGATTCCAATTCATCCAAACTTGCCCTTAATTTATCCAATCCTTCTTTCGTTACATATTGTATATTTGTCATCTCTAATCAATTTAAAAAAGAATAATCCTACGGGCTTTCCGCAGGACTATCTAGGCAAAGATAATCAAATTTAATAGAGTGAATACAATGAAACAAAATATTTTGAAAGCCTTAACAGTCTTGGTATTGATGGGGTTAATCAGTTTTGCAAGCGCTTGTAAGGACGATGATGGACAAAGAAGTTGCAATCCAGAATATGTGATTTCCGCTTTCATCAATGTCAATTTGCCCTTGTACAGCAATGTAGAAAATAGGGGTTGGACCTATGTCAGTACAGAAGGAACAGGCACGAGAGGGATCATTGTGGTGAAACTGCCCAACAACCGATACAAAGCCTATGACCGAAATGCGCCACACCTTTGTCCATCGCCCAATTCGACTTTGGAAGTAGTGGACGACATCAAATTGTATTGTCCAGAAGATGGGGCCGAATGGATTTTATTGACGGGCGAGCCGATCAAAATCGCCAACCGCTCTCCACGTGTTTATCAAGCAGTGCGTGTGGGAGACATCATCAGTATAGCAAATTAGAAAAAAGAAAAATATGTTTGGAAATATCATGGAAATGATGGGCAAATTGAAGTCCATCCAAGGGAATTTCGAAGAATTAAAAAATGAATTGGATAGTCGTGTTTTTACAGAAACATCTGCCGATGGGAATTTGTCCATCACAATGACCGAACTCGCGACCATTCAAGACCTGAAAATCAGTCCAGAATTGTTGAATGATGCAGAGCAATTGGAAGACATGTTGGTGGTATTGTTGAACAAATCCTTGGAGAAAGTCAAGAAAAATGCGATCGAAGCGGCCAAGAAGACGGCCAAAGAAAGTTTACCGCCCATTCCTGGGTTGGGCCTTTGATTGTAGGCTTTTTTGGATCAACTGAAAATAGCGTAAGTTGATCCAAAAATGCCACTCAATTGATGGGAACTTCTACGATGTACAAGAAGAAGTTTTTGCCTTTGCTTTGGATTTTGTCCAAAATTTTAGCCCCTCTTTTTTTGAAGAAATTCAGTCCGTTGGGATCCAAAACCAAGGTGACTGCCTGGACTTCATTGTCTTTTAAATAATTCTGAGCATATTTGAACATGGCTGAGCCATAGCCTTTGCGCATGTACGGCGTGTCCACCCAATATTGTGCAATTCTGGTCGTAGGTTGAATTTTTTCCAAAGCAAAAAAACCAACAATTTCATCTTCCAAAGTCGCTTTGATGACCGTATGGTTTTTTAGAAAATCTTCAGTGATGGTCAAACTTTGGTTCCACAATTCCATGGCTTCTTTCGAGTAACCCCAATGCCGTTTGGAGCGTTTGGCTAAATTGCTCAAATCTTCCGCATCGTTGGGTGTTGCAGGAAGGAAAATCATGTCTTCGGGCGGTAGTTTAGAGTAATTCATAAGCGTTAATTGTTATTGTTAAAAAATCCAAGATACAATTTTTCTATCAATTGCGTTGTTAAAAATTTTCCTTGATTTTTTTAAGAATTCAACTCTTTCTAAATGGGCTGAAAAGTCCATCTTCTCCACCAAATATTTTATCTTTGCCGATTAAATTTATAGAGCATGACCAAGCAAGAAATCATCGATTCATTTGATCCCAATCAGCCCGGTTTAGCCGACGCTACTTTGTATGGCTTGCCATTTTCGGCAGCAATGAGTGAAATCATCATTGTGCCTGTTCCGTGGGAAGTCACAGTGAGTTATGGCGCAGGCGCATCAGAAGGAGTTGATGCGGTTTTTGAGGCTTCTTTTCAAGTGGATTTGTACCACCAAGAATTTCCTGAATTGTGGAAATTGGGCATTTACATGGATGCGACCACAGCGGATTGGAAAAACCAAAGCGATCAATTGAAGAAAATGGCCCAACCCATCATTGAAGCTTTAGAAAATGGTGAAGTCGTAGATGAAAGCCATGCTTTGTTTGTGGATTTAAATGAAATTAACCAAGCCAGCGAAAGCTTAAAGAATCAAGTGAAATCAAAGGTTTTGGGCTGGTTGAACCAAGGAAAGTTGGTCGGTTTACTGGGTGGCGACCATTCGACGCCTTTGGGGTATTATGAAGCCCAAGCAGAAAAACACGATGATTTTGGGATTTTGCATTTGGATGCGCACATGGATTTGAGAGAAGCTTACGAGGGATTTGAACAATCGCATGCGTCCATTATGTACAATGCGTTGAAAATTCCTCAATTGAAAAAAATCGTTCAAGTCGGTATCCGCGATTTTTGTGAACAAGAAGTAGAAGTCATTCAAAATTCAGGAGAAAAAGTCAAAGTATTTACTGATGCTGACATCAAAAAAGCTGCTTTCGAAGGCATGCTTTGGCAACAACAATGTTTGGCGATTCTCAATGAATTGCCCCAAAAAGTACACATCAGTTTTGACATCGATGCTTTGTATCAATGGTATTGTCCCAATACAGGGACGCCAGTGCCAGGTGGATTGTCTTTTGAGCAAGCGACGTATTTGTTGAACGCTTTGGCACAATCAGGAAAAGAAATCATCGGTTTTGATTTGGTGGAAGTAGCGCCTGGTGAAGACGATTGGGATGGAAATGTCGGTGCGAGAATGTTGTTCCATTTGTGTGGTGTTTTGGCGAAATCACAAAAGTTGAACGTTGGAGAAAGCATCGATTTTGATGTTTTGGGTTAATTGTCAGTTGAATTTAATCCAGAGAATCGTTGAAGCCGGGAAGTTTTTTATATTTTTGAACTTTATTAAGAATTGATTTTGATGAAAAAACAATGGATCGTTGCATGCCTTAGTGCATTTTTTATGTGGAATTGTCAATCCAAAAATGAAGCCGTCGAAGTAGGTGGCGTGACAGAAAGAACACCAGAAGAGTTGGCGGAAATGAAAGAATATGCGCCGACATTTACTTTTGAATCGATTGATGGTGGCCAGATCGCTTTGGAAGATTGGAAAGGAAAATACGTTTACATCGATGTTTGGGCCACTTGGTGCGGTCCTTGTTTGCGACAAATTCCAGCGATGAAAGCATTGGAAGAAAAATACCGTGGACAGAACATAGAAATCGTGAGCATCTCTGTGGACAGCGAGCGTGACAAAGAGAAGTGGAAAAAAGTGGTGGAGGCACGAGGAATGCAAGGAACGCAATTGTACGCGGGACAAACCTCTTCTTTTCACAATGATTACCAAATCAGGAGCATTCCTAAATTTATTTTGATCGGCAAAGAAGGTGAAATCATCAGTCAAAATCCACCACGTCCGATGGACCACCGAACGGGAGAACTGAACCAAGAATTGACCGACATCTTGGACCAACTGTTAACGCAATAAAATCAAATCATGGAAAATACGGAAGAATTTTACGCCAAATTCAAAACGAGTTTAGAAGAAACCACGGAGTTTCCTTCTGAATTTACCTATAAATTCATTCTGCCGACTTCGCATAAAAAATTAGCCGAAATCCAACAGGTTTTTGATGGTACCAATCCGACTTTTCGTTCGAATGAATCCAAAAATGGGAAATATACTTCAATCACGGTGGTCATTTATGTTTTGGATGCCGATCAAGTAATTTATTATTACAAAGAAGTCGCCAAAATAGAAGGCGTCATCATGTTGTAAACATTGGTTGTCAATTTAGCTTTGGAAGCATTGAGTTGAAATGGATTTCAGTAGAAAAATCCATTTTGCTGTGATCATTTCAATTGCAAAAACTTAACTTTGCAGCCCAATTAGAAAATATGTCATTACAAAAAGAAATCAGCAGAAGAAAAACCTTTGGCATTATTGCGCATCCCGATGCCGGTAAAACGACTTTGACCGAAAAGTTGTTGTTGTTTGGTGGCGCTATCCAAGAAGCTGGAGCGGTAAAGAGCAATAAGATTAAAAAAGGTGCGACTTCGGATTTCATGGAAATTGAGCGCCAAAGAGGGATTTCCGTAGCGACTTCGGTGTTGGCATTTGACTTTCGCGACCGAAAAATCAACATTCTGGATACGCCAGGGCACAAGGATTTTGCCGAGGATACTTTCCGCACTTTGACTGCAGTAGATTCTGCCATAGTGGTGGTCGATGTGGCCAAAGGAGTGGAAGAGCAAACCGAAAAGTTGGTCGAAGTGTGCCGCATGAGAAAAATGCCGATGTTGGTGTTTGTCAATAAAATGGACCGCGAAGGAAAAGATGCTTTTGATTTGTTGGATGAGGTAGAGTTGAAATTGAGTTTGAAGGTAACGCCACTTTCTTGGCCGATTGGCATTGGCGCTACTTTCAAAGGAATTTACAACATTTGGGAGAAAAATATTCAATTGTTTTCAGGAGACAACAAACAGAAAGTTGGCGAAGCGGTGGCTTTCAAAGATTTGAACGATCCGGAATTGGACGCCTTGATTGGTGCTTCATTTGCAGACAATTTAAGGGAAGAAATAGAATTGATTACCGAAGTTTATCCCCCTTTTTCTGAGGAGGAATACATGAATGGAGATTTACAACCCGTGTTTTTTGGTTCTGCTTTGAATAATTTTGGCGTACAAGAATTGCTGAATGCCTTTGTGGACATAGCGCCACAGCCTCAAGCCAAAGAAGCGGATGTTCGAATTGTGGAACCGATGGAAGAGAAGTTCACAGGTTTTGTGTTCAAAATTCATGCGAACATGGATCCCAAACACCGGGATCGTTTGGCGTTTGTAAAAATCGTTTCAGGAAAATTTGAACGAAATAAAAACTATCTTCATGTAAGAGCAGGAAAGCAAATGCGTTTTTCAAGTCCGAATGCGTTTTTTGCCGATAAAAAGGAAATTGTCGATGAGAGTTTTGCGGGCGACATTGTTGGTTTACATGATACGGGGAATTTTAGAATTGGCGATACCTTGACCGAAGGTGAAAAGCTGATGTTCAAAGGGATTCCTTCGTTTTCTCCAGAACATTTCCGTTATGTCAACAATGCGGATCCGATGAAAGCCAAGCAATTGGAAAAAGGAATTGATCAGTTGATGGACGAAGGTGTGGCGCAGTTGTTTGTGTTGGAATTGAACAACCGAAAAATCATTGGGACTGTGGGCGCGCTTCAGTACGAAGTGATTCAATACCGTTTGGAACATGAGTATGGTGCGATGGTCAATTACGAGCCGATCGGCATTTACAAAGCTTGTTGGGTAGAGGCAGAAGATGAAAAGTCAGCAGAGTTTTTGGATTTCAAACGCGTGAAACAAAAATATTTGGCCAGAGACAAATTCAACCAATTGGTATTTTTAGCGGATTCTCAATTCACCATTCAGATGACCCAAGAGAAATATCCTTCCGTGAAATTGCATTTTGTGAGTGAATTTTAATCGAGCAAATCGCTTAAGACAGATCGTTCATCAGAAGAAATTAAGCTTTCACAAAAAATGAAAAAAACCAAAAAACAATAAAAGAATAAGAAAGTGAACTTTGTCATAGCAGTCGATTTACTTAAATGACGGATTAATAGCAAAAGGTTGCGCTTTCTTATGAAATAAATTTTATTGCACTTGAGGTCAGAAAGTTAAAAAATGATAAAAGATAAAAAAGGTCAAAAGAATTTTCTTTTGACCTTTTTTCATGTACAAATGTGCTGAATTATAACAAGCCTGATAGTTCAAAAGCGCGGATCATTCTCGGAATGCCCATGCCACCGCCTGATCTTGGGAAGAAGTCGTGTGACAAGAAATCTTCTAATTCCGCCTCTACACGGTCTTTACCAAACAATTCAAATAGCTTTTTGGCGTAATTTCCTTCTTCGATGCTGTAAAAAGATTGTCTTTGTTCTTCAGCCGAACAGCTTCTTTCTGCCGATCCGATGGTTTCAATTCCGTGCATCAAAACATCTACTTTGTGCGAAATTTCTCCAGTACGTTTCATGTTCCAAAAAGGCTGGGTACGCTCAGGAAAGTTTTCCAAGAAGAAAATCGGCCCGTATTCTTCATAGATTTTGGTTTCATCTTCCGCTTCGATGATAGAAACACCATATTTTGCTGACATTTCCTCATAATCTTGGTGAATGAAATCAATGGCTTTTCCAAAGCCTAAGTACTCTAATAATTCGATTTCCAACTGAATTAAATCCTGAATGGTACCATGCAATTCAAATTCAAACATCGGGAAAATGCGGTGGTGTCTTCCTTTGATGGGATTTTCTTCATTTCTGTAGCTGGTCGAAACGCAGAAATAACCAGGAACATCCGGTTGGGTCAAAAGTTCATGTTCCAACCACATCTGGCCTGTTTGTGGCAAGGGCCAAACATTTCCGCAGTAATCATAAGCAGCGATGGAATGTGGGTTTTCGCAGGCAGCGAGAATGCTCAAGCGATTTTGGGTGTGTACTTCAAGGTAACCTTTTTGCAAAAAAAAAGTTCTCATTTTGTTGGTAACAAAAGAGAACTTTTTCGGATCAACGATAGGCACCAATGCCAAATCATTTGCGTGGGACACGATGCCCGACGCGGTGTTCAATAACTGTTGCATAATTTGTGTGTATTTAAGTGTTGCATAAATTGGCGCGAATCTATGGCGAGCTTTTGAACTGACAAAATTTAAAATGATAAAATTTCAAAATAAAAATCCTGAGTTGCTGTGAATCAGTAACTCAGGATTTGTTAAAGTTTTATTTTCATTCAAAATTAAACCAAAGGTCCACCACTTAGGATGTGTTCGTCAGCAAATTCTTCGTATTTTTTGAAGTTGTCTTTGAATTTATTGGCCAAAAGATGGGCTTTCTCTTCGTAGTCTTTCAAATCTTCCCAAGAGGATTCTACCTTTAAAATTTCATCAGAAGAAACTCCAGGGCAAGTTTGTGGAATTTGGAAACCGAAATAGGGATCTTGTACATAATCTACTTTGTCTAATTCGCCATTCAAAGCAGCATTGATGACTGCTCGCGTGTCTTTCAAAGCCATTCTTTTGCCTTGACCATTCCAACCTGTGTTCAACAACCAAACGTTCACACCGGTTTCCGCTACTTTTTTGCTCAACATGGCAGCGTATTTGGTAGGGTGCAAAGGCATGAAAGGTGCGCCAAAACAAGTGGAAAAAGTTGCTTGTGGTTCCGTTACGCCTGCTTCTGTTCCTGCTACTTTTGATGTATAACCAGAGATGAATAAGTAAGCGGCTTGTGCTGGACTCAATTTGGCAATCGGAGGCAAAACCCCAAAGGCGTCAAAAGATAGAAAGAAAATGTTTTTCGGATTTTTTCCTAAAGAAGGTTGAGCGATGTTCTCAATGTAATCAATTGGGTAGCTTACTCGGGTGTTTTCAGTGATGGATTTGTTTTCAAAATCAACTTCATTGGTGTCAGGTTTGAACACACAGTTTTCCAACAATGAACCTTCCTTGATGGCGCCAAAAATCTCTGGTTCGCCTTCGGCAGAAAGGTTGATGACTTTTGCATAACAACCGCCTTCAAAGTTAAAAATCACATTGTCTTCCGTCCATCCGTGCTCGTCATCACCGATTAATTTTCTGTTTTTATCGGCAGACAAAGTTGTTTTTCCAGTGCCTGATAAACCAAAAAACATGGCCGTATCGCCGTCTTTTCCAGTGTTGGCAGAACAGTGCATCGGTAAGGTGTTTTCAAAAGTAGGCAATAGGAAGTTCAAAGCGGAGAAGATTCCTTTTTTGATTTCTCCTGTATAGCCAGTTCCGCCGATCAAAGCGATTTTTCTTTTGAAATTCAAAATGGCAAAATTAGCTTGTCTTGTGCCGTCTACTTCAGGATCAGCTTCAAAACTTGGTGCATTGATGATCAGCCAATCAGGTTCACCGAAATTGTTGAGTTCTTCTTCTGTCGGGCGGATGAACATATTGTACACAAACAAATTGGCCCACGGCATTTCGTTGATGGCTCTAATTTTGATTTGATGGCGTTCATCGGAGCAAGCAAAAGCATCACGCACATAGATTTCTTTGTCGCTGAGGTGTTGCACGACTTTGTTGTACAAAGCGTCAAACTTATCTGAATCGAATGGAATGTTGATGTCTCCCCACCAGATTTTGTCTTCTGTAATTTCGTCTTTGACAATGAAACGGTCTTTTGGAGAGCGCCCGGTGAATTTTCCAGTCAAAATGTTGATGGCACCAGAGGAGGCTTTTTCTACTTGGTTCTTGTCTAAAGCGATTTGGGTCAGTTCTTCAGGCGATAAATTCCATTTGACTTTGTCAGAAGAAATCCCGTAGTTTGATAGTTTTGCGTCCATGTATATAATCTTGTTGGTATGTAATGATTAAAATAAAGCTACAAATTTAGAATAAAAAGAACTTGAAGCTGTTGATTTTTATCATTTTATACACAATTAAAAATATTGATATATTTGTGAGGTTTGAACTTCAACTAAGTTTGATGCTTATTTATGTGCAACATTAGTTAAAGTTTTATATTTTTGCCGAATCAAAAAACAATTAAAATAATTATTATGTCTGACATTACATCAAGAGTAAAAGCAATTATCGTTGACAAATTAGGAGTAGACGAGAGTGAAGTAACCTTGGAAGCAAGCTTTACAAATGATTTGGGGGCTGATTCTTTGGATACAGTAGAATTGATCATGGAATTCGAAAAAGAATTTGACATCCAAATTCCAGATGATCAAGCGGAGAAAATTTCAACAGTAGGACAAGCTGTTCAATACATTGAAGATTTAAATAAATAATTCTTACAATCATTTCCAGAGTTTTATGGAATTAAAAAGAGTTGTAGTAACAGGTATAGGTGCGCTCACGCCCATCGGGAATAACTTCCAAGAGTTTTGGAATGCTTTGACCAATGGGGTAAGCGGAGCTGCACCCATCACCTTGTTCGACGCCGGTTTGTTCAAAACCCAATTTGCTTGTGAAGTAAAAAACTTCAATCCAGAAGATTATTTTGACCGCAGAGAGGTCAGAAGATTGGATCGTTGCGGACAGCTGGGCATTGTTGCAGCTCGTGAAGCTGTGAAGCACAGTGGAATCATCGAATCCAATGTGAACAAAGAAAGAGTAGGGGTGATTTGGGGTTCAGGCATCGGAGGAATTAAAACCTTCGAAGAAGAAGTCTCCAATTATGCCACAGGAAATGGTACGCCAAGGTTCAACCCTTTCTTTATTCCAAAAATGATCGCGGATATCACGCCAGGACATATTTCAATGGAGTTTGGATTCATGGGGCCAAATTATACCACTGTTTCAGCTTGTGCTTCTTCAACCAACGCGTTGATTGATGCTTTAATGTTGATTCGATTAGGGAAAGCTGATGTCATCGTGAGCGGTGGATCAGAAGCTGCCGTAACCGAGTCAAGCATTGGAGGGTTCAACGCCATGCATGCTTTATCGGTAAGAAATGATGATCCGAAAACCGCTTCAAGACCATTTGACAAAGACCGTGATGGTTTTGTGATGGGCGAAGGAAGTGCGGCCATTATTTTGGAAGAATACGAACATGCCAAAGCGAGAGGAGCAACTATTTATGCTGAATTAATCGGTGGAGGAATGTCTGCAGATGCACATCATTTGACCGCACCGCATCCAGAAGGAATCGGCGCATTCAATGTGATGAGAAATGCAATTGCTGATGCCAACATCCAAATTGAAGAAGTGGACCACATCAATATGCACGGAACTTCGACGCCTTTGGGCGACATCGCAGAGTCCAAAGCCATCCAAAAAATGTTTGGTGCGCATACGTACAACATCCAAATCAATTCAACCAAATCAATGACCGGACATTTGCTGGGAGCAGCAGGCGCCATCGAAGCGGCTTCAGTCATCGGTGCGATCATGCACGGAGTTGTTCCGCCAACGATCAATCATTTTACGGATGATGAAAATTTGGATCCAAAGGTGAACTATACTTTTAACCAAGCGGTAAAAAAGGAAGTGAACATTGGGATGAGCAATACTTTTGGTTTTGGCGGACACAATGCGTGTGTTGTGTTCAGAAAAATGCAATAAATGATGCTGTTTTGGGATAAAATCAAAGCAAAATTGTTTGGGAATAAAGAAGTTGCACAACGTTCGAGTGTTATTCCTGAATTGGAAACCTATTTATTCAAAATCTTAGGCTTTTACCCTGGCCAAATTGACATTTACGAAAAAGCCTTCATTCATCGTTCGGCCCAAGTCAAGGACCAAGATGGAAATGATGTCAATTTTGAACGCCTAGAGTTTTTAGGCGATGCGGTTTTGGGTTTGATCATTGCGGTGTACGTCTTTGAAAAAGCACCCAACAAACAAGAAGGTTATTTGACTAAAATGCGGTCCAAAATGGTGTCAAGAAGTCAATTGAACAATTTAGGCAAGCATTTGAAATTGACCGATTATTTGCATCCAGATGGCAATCCTAATTTGGGAGAAGACATCAATGGGAATTTAGTCGAAGCCTTGATTGGCGCCATTTATTTGGACAAGGGCTTCAACTTTACTGCTGATTTTATCTCCAAACAAATCATTGAAAGACACATCGATTTGGAACGTTTAGAAAAAGCGATTGCGAGTTACAAAAGCTTGATTTTGGAATGGGGACAAAAAACAAAAAATAAAATCGCATTCAACACTTTCGAAGAAGAAAATGCAGAAGATTTGATTGTTTTTGTGTCTGTGATCCGACTCAATGAAAAAGTAATCTCCAAAGGTAGAGGAACTTCAAAGAAAAAAGCAGAAGAGAATGCTGCCCGACGTGCTTATTTTTTCTTGCAAAAAGAAATGGAAAAAGCACTGTAAATGGCACAAAAACATATTTTCTTAGAGATGGCAGATTTCATTGATTTCGAGCTCTATGGAATTGTGTCCAGTTTTTCTGATGCTGTTCAATTTGTTTTTCATTTCAATCAGTTTTTTGAAACGAAATTTCACCGAATGGCGGATTTGGATGTTTTGAACGAAGGAGAAATGGCTTACTACCCGATGTTTGAATGGGAAAATCCCAACAGCCAAACCCATTACCATCTGATCAAAAACAGTTCTTATTCATTGACGAAAAAAGGAAAAGAAAGTGATTTAAGTCTGCTTTTTGACATTGCGCCCGTTTTGGTGCAAGAATTGAAAGCTTACAATTATTTACTCAAAGTTAATGGAGAAGAAAGCTCTGATTGGTTAAAAGAGAATAACTTTATCCAAAAGATCACTAAATTTGATGTTGATAAAATCAAGTCAATTGATCGTTTGATATTTTAAATTAAGAAAAGAAATGTATTACAATCCACAATATTTAAAGCGTACAAAAGTTGTCGCTACTTTAGGTCCTGCAACAGATGATCGAGAGATTTTACGAGAAATGATGGACAAAGGCGTCGATGTTTTTCGAATCAATTTCTCACACGCCAACTACGAGGATGTCAAGGCTAAAATCCAAATGATTCATGGGCTCAATGACGAATATGGTTACAATACGGCCATTTTAGCAGATTTACAAGGACCCAAATTGCGCATCGGAGAAATGGAAGACAATGTTTTTTTGTCGCCAGGTGATATTTTGACGTTCACGAATGAAGAAGCCATTGGCAACAAAGAAAAGGTGTTCATGACCTACAAACAGTTTCCCAATGATGTAAAAGTCGGCGAAAACATTTTGGTCGATGATGGAAAGTTGGTGTTGAAAGTGATCAGCAGCAACCAAAAAGATGAAGTGCAAGCAGAAGTCATTCAAGGTGGGCCTTTGAACTCTAAAAAAGGGGTGAATTTGCCCAATACCAAAATTTCCTTGCCTGCGTTGACAGAAAAAGATAAAAAAGACGCTCAATTTGCTTTGGAGCAGGGCGTAGATTGGATGGCACTTTCATTTGTTCGTACTGCGCAGGATGTGGAAGATTTGAAAGAAATTATCGAAGCCAATACTGCTTATAAAGTCCCCATCATCGCCAAAATTGAAAAGCCAGAAGCCTTGGACAATATTGATGAAATCATCCAAGCAGTGGATGGTTTGATGGTAGCAAGAGGAGATTTGGGCGTGGAAATGCCGATGGAAGAAGTGCCAGAACACCAAAAAATGTTGATTGGAAAAGCCAAATTGGCGAGAATTCCTGTCATCGTTGCGACCCAAATGATGGAAAGTATGATGACGAGTTTGACGCCATCGAGAGCAGAAGTGAATGATGTGGCCAATGCAGTTTATGACGGTGCTGATGCGGTGATGTTGAGTGGTGAAACTTCAGTAGGTGCTTATCCAGTTCAAGTAATCGAGACCATGACCAAAATCTTGCAAAGAGTAGAAGATTCGCCGACGATCAAAGTACCCACTTTGAAACCAAAAAATAGAAATGAACGCTTTATCACCAAAATGGTTTGTTATAGCGCAGCGCGTTTGGTGAGTTTGACTGGTGCCAAAGCGATTTCGACTTTGACATATTCAGGCTATACTGCTTTTCAAATTTCGTCTTATCGACCAATTGCACATATTTTGGTTTATACGCCCAACCGCCATATCGTTCGTCGTTTGAATTTGTTGTGGGGTGTGAAAGCGACTTATTATGATCCAGGCAATACCAGCACGGATGAAACGGTAATCGCAGTGAACCAAAAAGCAGTGGACAATGGCTTTGTCGATTGGGGAGATTATGTGATCAATTTGAATGCGATGCCAGTTTCTGAAAAAGGAAAAACCAATACAGTGCGTTTGACCACGATTTAATTTAAGAAAAGAATAAAAAAGCAATTGGCAATGGTAAAAAGTTGCCAATTGCTATTTCTAATGGTCGAAAGTTGGTCGTTGTCCATTGAATCAATTAAATTTGCAAACTTAAAAGAAAGTTGAATGATTGCTGAAATCAAAAAACATATCGAAGAAGCGAAGTCGTTTCGTGCCAAAAATGCGGCTGAAGTAGAAGCATTTCGCATCCATTATTTGGGTAAAAAAGGCATTTTGAATGAATTGTTTGCGCAATTCAAAACGGTGCCCAATGACCAAAAAAAAGAATTTGGACAGGTCGTCAATGAGTTGAAAAATTGCGTCAATGAACAAGTGAAAGCGGGCAAAGCATCTTTTGAATCTTCAGCCAAGCAGGCCATTTCTTTGGATTTGACGCGTCCAGGCGAGAGTTTTGATTTGGGCGCAAGGCATCCCATCAACAGTGTGCGAAACAGAATCATCGAGATTTTCTCTCGCATTGGATTTACTTTGTCTGACGGACCAGAAGTCGAAGATGATTGGCACAACTTTACTGCATTGAATTTGCCTGAGCATCATCCAGCACGCGATATGCAAGATACTTTCTTTATTGAACAAAATCCAGATATCGTACTCAGAACCCATACTTCGTCGGTTCAAATTCGTTATATGGAAAATAATGAACCGCCGATTCGCATCCTTTCTCCAGGAAGAGTGTATAGAAATGAGGCCATTTCATCTCGTTCGCACATGATGTTTCATCAAATTGAAGGATTGTACATTGATAAAAATGTTTCATTTGCGGATTTGCGTCAAACTTTGAGCTATTTTACCGAAGCATTGTTCGGGAAATCAAAAATTCGTTTGCGTCCGTCTTATTTTCCGTTTACCGAACCCAGCGCTGAAGTCGATGTGTATTGGGGATTGGAAACCGAAACCGATTACCGCATGACCAAAGGAACTGGATGGTTGGAAATCATGGGCTGTGGTATGGTCGATCCGAATGTGTTGAAAAACGTCAACATCGATCCAGAAGAATACACCGGATATGCGTTTGGAATGGGCATTGAACGAATTGCCTTGTTGTTGTATCAAATTGGCGACATCCGTTTGTACACCGAAAATGACCTGCGCTTTTTGGAGCAATTTCAGTCGGAATTGTTTTAAACAATTATTTGAACATTTAAAAATTAAGAATAGTTAAGTTTCATTGAATGAAATCTTATCTATTTCTTCATTTTGAATGTTGAGAAAGAAGAATTCTTCCTTAAAATAACTTAACAGCCTAAAACCTCTTCCTTTGAAAGAAGTTTGGGATGGATCTTTTGTGAATTTACTTCAATTGTTTATAAAACCGCAATGAGTGATTAGGAAATAAATCAGGATACAAAATCGCAACCAAATCTTTCAACACCCAATCGGGTCGAGCCGTGCCTGTTTCAAAATAATCATTGCCGCCTTTTGCAGTCATGCTTTGGCTCCAATTGTATACTTTTTTTTGTTGAACCGCTTTCAGCCAAGCATAATTCGGATAAGTAGCAACCAAGCCTTCGATGCTTTGAAAGTCGCCTACATTGAGCCAGAAATCGGCTGCGTTGGCTTTTTCAAAAACCGATTCAAAAGACAAATGGATCGAAAATTCATTGTCGTTGCTTGCCCATAAATAATTACCACCTGCATCATGGAACAATTGCGCTTGAAAACTTTTTCCGCCAGGCAAATACCAAATGTCCCCATAGATTTGATTGGCTAAAATCGTCGGTTTTTTTCGGTTCAATTGCGCGACTTGGGATTGAATGTTGTGGTAATTTTCTTCAATTTCATCAAACAATTGTTGGGCTTCTTTTTCTTTGTTCAATAATTTTCCGAAGATTTTCACATATTCTGCCCTGGCCAAAGGATGCAATTCGTCGTATTCGTCGATGTACAAAATTTTCACCCCTTGTTGTTGAAGCAATGCATGGAATTTTGCCAAAGTAGGACTGGAAGTAGAAATCAACAAATCAGGCTGGTTCAACAGGATCTTTTCGATGAACAATTCATTGAAAGAGCCGATTTCTTCGATTTTATTTTGGTCAAAAAGTGCATGAATCGTTGGATTGTAGATAAAATCAATTTGGCTAACGCCCGTAATTTGGTCCAAAGCATTCAATTCATCCAAATAGGCAATGACTGCAGTTGGCACAATCATCACCTCTTTTATGGGCAAATCTTTTTGGGCCAATTGGAGCAAATGTTGTGCGGAAGAAATGAGGATAGAGTCCGCTGTTTCAGAGATTTGGACTTGTTGTATGTATTCAAAATTAGCTGTGTTTTCAACGGTTGTTTGTTGGGAGGAAGAAGGAGAACAAGCATTGAAAAAAGGCCAAGCAAAAATAAATATTTTCAAAAATTTCATGATTGCAAGTTAACAAATTTGGTTTGAATAGAAAGATGTTTTATATTTGCACACTCAAAATAAGGCCTCGTGGCGCAACTGAATAGCGCACCTGATTACGGCTCAGGAGGTTGAAGGTTTGAATCCTTCCGAGGTCACTACTTAAAATCCTAAATTGGTTGTCAAAATCGATTTAGGATTTTTTTATTCATTTGAATTTAAATATAGTCAAAGTTCATAAAGAGGAAATTGACTTAATTGATGACTGTCAGGTGTTTATGATTTTTTATTTGTTAAGGTTTAAAAATTTCCTATTTTAGTGAATTCTTAAGGAATTAAAATCCCTAATCTAAATTAACACCGATTTCAATGTCAGAAGAACAAAAGAAAATGCTGGAGCAACAGCTCTGGAACATAGCCAATACCTTACGTGGAAAAATGAATGCCGATGAATTCCGAGATTATATTTTGGGATTTATTTTTTATAAATACTTGGCTGA
>DATJBZ010000024.1:0-78885 GCA_035515075.1 Moheibacter sp.
TGAATGATTATAACAATTATCGACCACATGAGTCATTAGGAAACATACCTCCTAAAATTTATGCTAAATCAAACAATTAATATATTTTTGAAAAATCAATATTTATACTAACTAATGGTTCGAACTAAGGGAAGCTTACAAGATGAAGTGCTTTCGAAAAATGAAATCAATATT
Organism: Moheibacter sp.; assembly: GCA_035515075.1. Taxonomy (GTDB): domain Bacteria; phylum Bacteroidota; class Bacteroidia; order Flavobacteriales; family Weeksellaceae; genus Moheibacter. The sequence continues at coordinate 175 of DATJBZ010000024.1, forward strand.
CTAACAAAGAAACTTGAATCAGAAATCAACTCATCCGATATTTTAAAAACATATTTTAGACAGTTAAAAGAAAATACCAATCAACAACAATACAAATACATGGTTTTGATAGAGGATTTCGTATATCAAAAAATGATCAGCGCGTTGCAGGAAGTTTATCTTCAATCTGAAAATTTTGCTCCTTTGGTTTTTACTGATAAAAAAGAATACAATACGGGAGAAGATGTGTCAATTTTTATTGTCTTTAATTCAAATGAGCCTATTGAAATAGTTCTGAATGGAAGAAGTGTTTTGATTGACAATATCAGTTTCATTCAATTGAAGGCTGAAGGTAAGGGGAATAGGACTGTAAAAGGATTGCTTAGGTATCAGTTGAATCATGAAAAAGCAGAAGCGCCGTTTGAAGTGACTTACGAAGTGCGTTAATTCTCAAAAAGATAAATTTTTAAAACCTTGCTTGAATTTGGATGCTGCCGTTGTGGATACTTTTGTTTTCTTCCGACTTTCTACCGTCATAACTGATGTTCACGCTCAGAAATGAATTCAGTTGTCGTTGCACCAAAACTTGCCAGACGAAGTTATTCCCTGTTTTCAAACCTTCCATCATTTGGTTGCCCACGACCGATTGCGGATTGCCATTGAAATCATTTTTGATGTAATTGAATTGCCCCAAAATCGAAGATTTCGCTGCGTCGTTCCACTGAATTTCTGCACCGATGGTCGATTGAATTAATTTTTCAATACCGGTCAGATTGAGTTTATTTTGGTAAGCATAGTTGATGGATGCCACAAATTTATTTTCAATCTGGTAACTGAATTTTGGTTTCACGCGCCATGCGTCCAGCGTAAATCTTCGGCTTTCAAACAAATCGGAATGGCTTTTTGTGCGTGAATTTTCAATTTCATTCACCAAATTGAAATTGTCCCAAGGACGGTAGCGCGCGACCAACAAATGGCTTTCGATGTCTCTCGATTCGGCGCCTGTAAATACATAATTTTGGTTGGCTTGGTCAGAAAAAGTATAGGTCGCAGACCATTTGTATTGGGCGGATTGATTGAAATGTAAACTGCTGCGGATGCTTCTGTTTTTGCCCAACAAAAGTTCAGAAGTCGTGAAGGGATTCCATTCCAGCGTTTTTCCTTCTTTTTTCAATGAATTGGTGCTTTGCAACGAAGCTTGCAACAACCAACGATCGAGAAACGCATTGGAAGAGTTGAGCAATTCTTTGATTTTCAGTCGCAAAGAAAGGTTGAAGCTGTTTTTGTTGGTTTGTATGTAATTCATCGTATTGGTGAAAATTCGGATATAATTGGCTTGATCTTGGTATTCGGCCACTTCAAATTCATCCAATTGTTCGATGCCATCGTTGTTGTAATCCGTCCATTTGTAAATTCCGCTGCCGTCGGTGACTTTCACGTATTCAAATTCCCGTTGCGGTTCCACACCACTGCCCAATTCATAAAAAGCATTCACCACCAAACCATTGTTGAAAAAACTCTTGTACCATTTGATGTTGCCACTGACAAAATCTTCTTTGTCCAATCCTTCTTCTTGGTAATTGACCGAACGATAATGGGCGTTCAATGACAATCTTTGGTTTTGTTGTTGGATCAACCTCGCGTCCAAAATCAAGCCGTTGGAACGACTGATTGGTTGCATTTGTCCCAAACGAACCGAATCATCTCTTCGGTTGTAATACGTCAGCGCAGCATGAATTTTGGCGGTATCGCCTACGCCTGCCAAACCACGGATTTCATTCCATCGAAAAGACAATGCCGACCAATCGTTGTTGCCCGATGTTTTGTCTTGGATCTCATTGCTTTCTCCAGCATATTGTGCGCCGACCCAAAAGGTTTTGCCCAATTTTCTTTTGGCCAAAGTTTGGTAACGCAGAAATTGCGCTGACTCTGGACCTGGATTCAAAGGCGAATTCAAGGTAGAGTTTAACAAGGAAAAATGGGCTTCTGCAAAATTTTTCTCTGTTTGGTAGTTTGCTGTCAAATCATTTTTGAACCCATCATATTGGTCCTTATTTTGTAAATAATGCAAGGCGTAATTCAATTTGAAAACATCCTTGTATTGGCTTTCCAATAAAATATTCAAATAACTTTGATCGGTCGCGTTGTATTCGTCCACCAAGTTAAAATCTCTGCCAAACTCGATCGAACGCAAACGTTGAATCGCTTCAAATTTTCCTTGAATGAAAGAAAATTCAAATTTAGGGGTCAATTTCCAAGCGCTCCAATCGTAGGTTTTGTGTCCAAAAACCCGAGAAGCCAATCCGACGTTGTTTTGGTCGTCCCGGCTAGAAAATAAATTCAAATCATGGTTGCTCATCGCCAGATCCAAACCGATCCATCCATTGTTTTTAAGTTGGTAAGCGGTGTTCAAGGTGTAAACTTGCAAACGTTTGGGTGGTGCTAATTTTCGGATGGGCTCAAAGCTCCCTTGCGGAATTCCGTTGATGGGCGAAACATATTGAAAAACTTTTCCATTGATTTCTACATTGGATTGCACATAATTTCCTTGGTTTTTGCCCACAAAAGTAAAATTCACTTGGTACAAATCGTCCTCAGGATTGTTTGACAATTCAAAAATCTCATGGCCTTCAAACAGCACTTTTCGGTACAAGTTTTTATCTGGATCAAATGCTACGGGTACTGCAGTCGTATTGTACATTTCGTCTTCATTGTTGCCCGCTTCGGATAAAATGCGTTGATCTTCGTCGCTTAAATTGTCATTCAAAGGGCTGTTTTTTGAATCGCCATTCGAATAAAAATGACCTGCAATGCGGAAACGCTCCGATTCGTGTTCCACGCCGCCGTACAATAAAAATTGCGAATAAGAACGGTTTGCATAAAGATATTCAACGGTAATTCGGTCATTGTTGGTGATCAGATGTTGAGACGTAAAAGTCAATTCGCCTGTGTTGTAATTGATGACATAGTCTTGGTCCTCGCCACGCTGTAGTAAAGCGCCATCTTTGTACACGCGCTCACTGCCCGAAACGATGATGATGAACAGTTCGTTGTTGTTGCCAGACAATCGATACGGTCCCTGGTTGCCGTTTTGTCCATTGAATTTTTTGGATGCAAACTCCCCACGGGTGGTGCTTCCTGCCATTTGGATTCTCGTTTTTGCATCATTGTTGTGTGTCAATTCTGTTTCGATTTGCAAACCCGTTACTTTTTGGCTGAAATTCCCAAAGAAATCTTTTTCTTGTAATAAATCGATGTGTCCTGCGCGGATTTTTCCATTTTTGTGGAGCAACTCAATGTAGACTTTGTCAAATTCCTTGAGCTGTTGGGTATAGCCATCGGCTTGTATCGGTACATTGTTATCAGAAATCACCGCATTGATGCCAATGGATTCGCTGAGTTGTCCCGTCAATTGCAAATCCAAAGAGGATTGAACCGAAGCGCTTTGGTTGTTGCCAAAACGAATGCCGCGCACCAAAGATCCACGGCTGTTGAGTCCATCGAAAGGCTTTTTGAGCGTCCTGCTCTTTGTGCTATAAGCGTAGTAACGGTGTTCCTCCAAAGGCGTTCGGATGAGTGAAGTGTCCTTGGAAAAATAAGACGATTGTTGCAGTTCAGGATGCACATAATAACGTGCAATCAGCTTTTTCCCAATCAGCGAATTGTCCAAAGATAAAGTGCCAGTGCTGTAGTCAATTTGGTACAGCAGTTCAGAAATGAATTGTCCATTTTGGTCTTGAATGCTGAATTTTTCGGGCAAAATGAATGGGGCAGTCAAGGTCAGTTGGTTGCTTACAACGACCAAGGTGTCTTGCTTGAAGTGCTCATTGGTCCAATCCAAAACCTGCGCTTGCATGGCAGTGCAAACCACGAAACAAAGGAATAGCGTTATTTTAAATCTTTGGAGCAAATTGAAATTCTATGGTACAAATAACGGAAATTTCTACACTGTGGTGTAATTTGATCTTGAATTGTTGGTTAAAGTTCAAAAATAGCAGAAAATAGGGCGTTTGGGCTTGCTGGATTTAGCAGATTTTCTTGGTGTTTGATGCGCATAATCAGCATTAAAATTTTGAAAATTGATATTTTATGATATTTTTGTTAAGCAAATATTTGCAATAAAAATAACACGTTAAAATGAGAACACTATGCGTTACAAACGATTAAAGTTAGGCGCGGCATTGCTGTTGGCCTTTGGGCTAACGGAAATGCAAGCGCAACAAAGCATCAACACTTCGGGTGGAAATGCGACGGGCAGCAGTGGTACGGTCAGCTATTCTGTTGGACAGGTAGCTTATATGACCCACGCAGGAACTACAGGTTCGGTAGCACAAGGTGTGCAACATGCTTTTGAGATTTTTAATTTGGACCTGGAAGAGGTGGAGAGTTCGAATGTTTCGGTTTTGGTTTATCCCAACCCAACGGCAGAATTCTTGACTTTAGAAGTGAAGGATTTGGATCATTCAACCCTTGGTTATCAATTGTATGATTTGCAAGGAAGGTTATTGAAATCAGAACCGATGACAGATCAAAAGACCAAGGTGGACATGAGAACTTTACCTTCTGCTACGTATTTCATCAAAATGAGTCAGGGAAAAACCACGATTCAATCATTCAAAATCATTAAAAAATAAGGAATTAACAAAAAAAAACAAAACACATGAGATTTTACAAATTGAAATTTACTGCAACGCTTTTATTCGCATTCATTGTCAATGCCACATTGTGGGCGCAAACCCCCGAGAAAATGAGTTACCAAGCGGTGGTGCGTGATGCAAACGGCGATTTGCTGGTCAACCAACAAGTCGGTTTAAAAATGAGCATTCTAAAAGGCGCAGCCAACGGAAGTGTGGTATACACAGAAACCCAAACGCCAACGACCAATGAGAATGGCTTGTTTAGCGTAGCAATAGGAGGAGGAAGCGGATTCAGCACAATTGATTGGGGAAGCAGTACGTATTTCATCAAAACAGAAACAGATCCAACGGGTGGAACAAACTACAGCATTTCAGGAACAAGCCAATTGTTGAGCGTTCCTTATGCTTTGCATGCAAAAACGGCAGGAGGCATGGCTCCTGGGAATGCACCTGGAGAAATGCAATATTGGAATGGTTCAGAATGGACGATTGTTGCAGCAGGAAACGAAGGGAATGTTTTGACTTTTGTCAACAACACACCTACTTGGATGGATCCTACAGCAACTTTTGGTGTAGTGACCAATCCGGTAACCGGAAGAGTGTGGATGGACAGAAATTTAGGCGCTACACAAGTGGCCACTTCAAGTACGGATGAAGCTTCTTATGGTGGTTTGTACCAATGGGGAAGATTGACCGATGGGCATGAAGTAAGAACTTCAGGAACGACTTCGACTTTGAGCAACAGCGATGTACCAGGTCATGGGAATTACATCACGAATACGGTTTATCCAACGGATTGGCGCTCTCCTCAAAATGACAATTTATGGCAAGGAGTCAATGGTGTCAACAATCCATGTCCAAGTGGATTTAGATTGCCAACCGTACCAGAATGGGAAGCTGAAATAGCCAGTTGGGATACACAGGACAACGATGGCGCATTTGGTTCGGTGTTGAAATTTCCAGCCACAGGATTTCGATTTCACGATGATGGAAATGTGATTCTTGCAGGTGAAATGGGCTTTTACTGGGCGCAAGAGGCGTTTGGTGATCAAGCGCGTTCAGCTGGTTTTGGTAGCAGTAGCAGCAATACTTACGTCGGTGCAGACCGTCGTGGGATGGGATTCGCGATTCGTTGCATCAAAGATTAATGCATTAAGTAAATTACCTTGAATAAAAAAGGGTTTCGTGTCAAACGAAACCCTTTTTCTATGATAGTCATACAGCGTGGTCAATTACCATTGAAACAAAGGACGATCGCCCATCATTTCGGTAACTTTGTCGCCTACACCTTCTAAAATAGTGTCATTGTCTTTGTTCATCAAAGCTTCATCAATCAAACTAGCAATCACTTCCATGTCGTTTTCCATTAAACCACGAGTGGTAATTGCAGCGGTTCCTAAGCGAATGCCCGAGGTAGTGAACGGAGATTTGTCGTCAAAAGGCACCATATTTTTGTTACAAGTGATTTCTGCTTTTACCAAACAGTTTTCTGCTTCACGTCCGTTGATGTTTTTATTTCTTAGGTCCACCAAAATCAAATGGTTGTCTGTACCACCAGAAACAATGTCGTAGCCCAATCCGACCATTGCTTTGCTCAAAGCTTGGGCGTTTTTGGTCACCTGTAAAATGTATTGGAAATAATTGTCAGAAAGTGCTTCTTCAAAGGCTACTGCTTTTCCAGCGATCACATGCTCCAAAGGCCCACCTTGGATGCCAGGGAAAACCGCCATGTTCAATAAGTTGGACATCATTTTGATTTCTCCTTTGGGTGTTTTTTCGCCCCAAGGATTTTCAAAATCTTCGCCCATCATGATGATCCCACCTCTTGGTCCTCTCAAGGTTTTGTGTGTTGTAGAAGTCACAAAATGACAATGTGGAATTGGATCGTTCAAAATGCCTCTGGCAATCAATCCCGCTGGATGCGCGATGTCTGCCATCAACAATGCCCCGACTTCATCAGCTACTTCTCTGAATTTTTTGAAATCCATGTCGCGCGAATAAGCTGAAGCGCCACAAATAATTAATTTTGGCTTTTCTTTTAGAGCCGTTTCTCGCATGGCATCATAATCAATTTGACCAGTTTCTTTGTCCACACCATAAAAACAAGTTTGGTACAATTGTCCTGAAGAACTTACGGGTGATCCGTGGGTCAAATGTCCACCATGTGACAAATCCAATCCCATGATTTTATCGCCAGGTTTCAAAACCGCTAAATAAACGGCTTGGTTGGCTTGCGAACCACTGTGTGGTTGGACGTTGGCGTATGCTGCATTGAACAAATGTTTCAAGCGGTCGATAGCCAAAGTTTCAATTTGGTCAACGACTTCACAACCGCCATAATAGCGTTTTCCAGGATAGCCTTCCGCATATTTATTGGTCAGAATTGAGCCCATTGCTTTCATTACATGATCGCTCACATAATTCTCAGAAGCAATCAATTCCAAACCCACCGTTTGTCTTTCTCTTTCGTCTTCGATCAAATCGAAAATAATATCTTGTGCCATTTTACGAATTTTTTGTTGCCCAAAAGTAGGGAATTTTCGTTAGATTTCAGAAGAGTCCAAGCTGATAAAAGTTTGGCGATTTTTAAAGTCATTTAGAAACATCAGGAGTTGGACAGAAGAATTTTGGGTGAGAAGTAAGAATTATAGCAGTGCATGGAAATCTAAATGTAAAATTCAATGGTTTTTTGTAGTTTTGGAACAAGTGTAACAAGACAGTAAAAAGATGAAATTATACCCGATAGAAACCGGTAATTTTAAACTGGATGGTGGCGCCATGTTTGGCGTCGTTCCTAAGAGCATATGGCAAAAAACCAATCCAGCAGACCATCAAAATAAAATAGAATTATCGATGCGTGCTTTGCTCATAGAGGATGGCGATCGTTTGATTTTGATCGATTGTGGCATTGGCAACAAGCAGTCTGACAAGTTTTTCGGACATTATAATTTATGGGGAGAAGATGACATCACGACTTCGTTGGCGCAATTGGGTTTTGTGAAAGAAGACATTACTGATGTCTTTTTGACCCATTTGCATTTTGACCATTGTGGTGGTGCCATTTCGTGGAATGATGGCTATGAATTGACTTTCAAAAACGCAAAATATTGGAGCAATGCAGCGCATTGGCAATGGGCCACGCAACCAAATGCGAGAGAAAAAGCTTCTTTTTTACCAGAAAACTTTATTTTGATCAAAGAGTCGGGGCATTTGAATGAGGTGATTTTGCCCACAGCAGGAAATTATTTGAAAAAATCCCCCTTGGGATTCGATGTGATTTTTGTCGATGGACATACGGACAAGCAAATGCTTCCAGTGATTCATTACAAAGGAAAAACCATTGTTTATGTGGCGGATTTGATTGCGACAGTAGGACATATTCCATTGCCTTATGTGATGGGCTATGACACTCGACCTTTGTTGACTTTGGACGAAAAGTCGAGTTTTTTGAAACAAGCGGTGGAGGAAGAATATTTGTTTTTCTTTGAGCATGATCCTTACCATGAGTTGGCCACGGTCATTGAAACAGAAAAGGGCGTCCGTTTGGATGCGACTTATTCGTTCGCCGAAGTTTTTGGCCAATGATCCTTTTGAAATAAAACGGTAAAAAAATTTCTATCTTTGTACGTTGGAAATAAAATAGAATATGGGATGTGCAGGTTGCGGGACAACGAGTAATGGTGTGAAGGGGTGCGGGAGCAATGGAGCTTGCGGGCCTGCTTCAGGATGTGGGAAATTGGATGTCTTTGATTGGCTATCCAACATGAGATTGCCCAACGGACAAGCACCTTTTGAATGCGTTGAAGTCCGCTTTAAAAACGATAGAAAATTATTTTTTAAAAATAAAAACCAGTTGCCTTTGTACATTGGCGACATCATCGCTGTTGAGGCCCAAAGTGGGCATGACATCGGCGTAGTTACTTTGACAGGAGAATTGGTCAGGATCCAAATGAAAAATAAAAAAGTTCATGAGGATGCTGAAGAAGTTCGGAAGGTGTACCGAAAAGCCAATGAGAAAGACATTGAAACTTGGCAAGCTTGTCGAGAAAAAGAAGATCAAGTCAAAGTGGAAGCCAGAAAAATCGCCAGAAATCTGGGCTTGGAAATGAAAATTTCTGATGTGGAATTTCAAGGTGATGGCACCAAAGCGATCTTTTATTATACAGCTGAAGGAAGAATTGACTTCCGAGAATTGATCAAACAATTTGCTGCTGCATTTAGCATCCGCATTGAAATGCGTCAAATCGGTTACCGACAAGAAGCTGCCAAAATTGGTGGCATTGGATCATGTGGTCGAGAATTGTGTTGTTCAACTTGGTTGACGGATTTTCGCTCGGTGAATACCACGGCAGCGCGTTACCAACAGTTGTCGATCAATCCCCAAAAATTGGCGGGCAATTGCGGGAAATTGAAATGTTGTTTGAATTTTGAATTGGATTCTTATTTGGATGCATTGACCGATTTTCCTTCGATAGAAAGTACTTTTGAGACAGAAAAGGGTACAGCTGCTTGTATGAAAATTGATGTGTTTAAAAAAGAAATGTGGTTTGCCTATGTCAAAGGGGGTGTGAGTTGGTACAAATTCACCGTCAATCAGATCAAAGATTTCATGACCAAAGGAAGCGATGGAGGAAAGACCGCTTCGTTGGAAGATTTGGCGAAAGAAAGTTCTGAAGTGAAAAAGGAATCGGTGGATGTGATCCAAGAAAACTCTTTGGAAAGATTTGAAAGAAAAAACCGGAAAAAGAGAAAAAGGACTGATCATCCCGCGGGAGAAAAACCGAAAAATCAATCCAATAAAAGGCGTTCGCCAGCACCAGCAAAAAAGGCAAGAAGTGGGGAAGCGCAAGCCAAGCCAGATGCTGTGAACACCGCAAGAGGAAATAAGCCAGTGGCCAACAAGCCCAAAACAAAACCCAATCCCAAACCCAAGCCACAGGCGCCCAATCAAGCAACGCCAGTAGCGAAGGGCAATCCGAACCAGAAGGAGAAAAAACTGAGAAATTTTAACCAAAAAAAGAAACCCAATCCACCCAAAAAAGATGAAAATCAATAAATGGATCTTATTGCTCAGCGCATTTGTGTTTTTTATACAATGTGATTCGCCGCATTTTTACCAAGAACAGCGAAGTACCAACAATGATTGGAATGAAAACACGGCATTGACTTTTGAATTTGAAGTCAAGGATACTTTGTCAGTCTATGATTTTTATCTATTGAGCCGGAACAACAATGATTTTCAGTACAGCAATTTATATTTGTTGACCGAAATGAAAACACCTGTCGGAACGGTATTTGCCGATACCTTGCAATATTATTTGGCGTACCAAGATGGTGAATGGATCGGCACAGGAAATAGTTTGAAAGAGCTGTATCTGTTGTACAGAGAAGGTATCGCGTTGAAGGATACGGGAACCTACACCCTTTCGGTTCGCCATGGAATGCGTGAACAAAATTTGGTAGGAATAGAAGACATCAGCCTAATTATTGACAAAAAAGAGGCCCATGAAAAAACAGAGTAAAACGACTAAAAATAGTCAGAAAACAAAAAAACCTTTTTCGATCAAAAGGATGTTGTTGTTGATTTGGGGAATTTTCTTCTTGGGAATTCTTGGCATTGCTGGTCTTTTTTGGGGCACAGCCAATGGATTGTTGGGGGAAATGCCCGATGTACAAGCTTTGGAAAATCCAGACATTTATGTGTCCTCAGAAATTTATTCAGCTGATGGTGTGCTTATCGATCGATTTGAAACCGAAAAAAGAATTCCAGTTACTTATGCTGAACTGCCACAACACTTGATCGATGCCTTGTTGGCCCGTGAGGACATTCGTTTTCACGAACATTCAGGCATAGACCCAAGAGCGACTGCAAGGGCGTTGACTTCGGGTGGAAGTTCGGGGGGAGCGAGTACGATTACACAGCAATTGGCGAAATTGTTGTTCACTGAAAAACGTTCCAAAAATAAGTTTGAAGCGGTCAGACAAAAAATCAAAGAATGGGTCGTGGCTGCAGAATTGGAAAAAAGGTACACCAAAGAGGAAATTATTTCAATGTATTTGAACAAATTCGATTTCATTTACAATGCCAATGGGATTGAATTGGCCTCAAAAGTATATTTCAATACGACGGCGAGCAAATTGACTTTGGAAGAATCAGCGATGTTGATTGCGATGTTGAAAAATCCTGTGATTTACAATCCGATTCGTGCACCAGAAAGGGCGACGAATGAACGAAATGTGGTGCTCAACCAAATGGCCAAATATGGATTTTTGACCGACGCCGAATTGGCAACAGCCAAAGCGCAGCCTTTGAAAGTAGATCACCAAGAAATCAATACGATCAGTGAATCTTATTCAGCCTATTACAAAAATGAATTGCGCAGAGAAATTCAAGCGTATTTGAAAAATTTAGAAGCGGAAACTGGTAAAAAATACAATTTGTACAAAGATGGTTTGAAGGTCTATGTAACCTTGGACTCGCGCATGCAAAAAATGGCCGAACAAGCCGTAGCCAAGCATTTGAAAGGGATTCAAAAAACATTTTTTGCAGAACATAAAAACAATCCAAGAGCGCCTTTTTACGGTTTGTCTGAAGAAAGAAGACAGCGGATCTTTCAACGGGCGATGCGCAATACCGATTTGTACCGTCACATGAAAAAGTTGGACAAAACGGATGACGAAATTTTGGCGGAATTTGAACGAAAACGCGATTCAGTGAAAGTGTTCACTTGGGATGGCGTAGAATATGTCAAAAACATGTCGTTGATGGATTCGATCAAATACCACAAACACATTTTACAAGCAGGAATGATGTCAATGGATCCCAAAGATGGAACGATCAAAGCTTGGGTCGGTGGGATCAACTGGGATTATTTCAAATTTGACCACGTGAAACAAGCCAAACGACAAGTAGGTTCCACATTCAAACCTTTTGTATATGTAACGGCCATCAACCAAATGAATTATACCCCTTGCAATAGGATTTCAAACGAGCCTTTCTCCATTGGGAAATGGAAACCAAGAAACGCCAACCGAAAATACGGTGGAAGCCAAGATTTGCGGACTGCATTGGCTTTTTCGACCAACGTGGTGACGGCGCGATTGATTGCGCAAACAGGTATTGAACCCGTGATCCAAACTGCACGAGATTTGGGAGTTGAAAGCGAAATTCCACACGATTATACCATTGCATTAGGTTCAGCAGACTTGACTGTTTATGAAATGGTGGGCGCCATGAGTGCTTTTGCCAATGGCGGAATTTACATCAAACCTGAATTGATTGTAAGAATTGAAGACAAAACGGGAAGAATCATCAAAGATTATCAACCCGAAACCCGCGAAGTAGTCAACGAATATGTTGCTTATACGATGATTGACTTGATGAAAGGGGTGACCGATCGTGGTACGGGAAGCCGAATCCGATCGCGCCACGGCATCAACAGTGAAGTAGCTTCCAAAACAGGTACGACCAACGACAACTCCGATGGCTGGTTCATTGGGATCACGCCGAATTTGGTGACTGGAGTTTGGGTGGGCAATGAAGACCGTTTTGCGCATTTTAGAAGTACGGCGCAAGGTCAAGGTGCGGCGACAGCTTTGCCAATCTGGGCTTATTATATGCAGGAAGTGTACAAAAATGGAAAAACTTTGGGCGTGACTGTGGAGGATAAGTTTGACAAACCCGATGACATCGACCAAAAATGGGATTGTTCTTCCTTGACGGGCATCCACAGCTATGGTAGCATGGGTGGAACTTTTGATTATGATTATTCTGGCACGGACAATTATGAAGATCCGCTGCAGAAAATCAACGAAGTCCATACTGAGAAAGACGATGTGAATTTCAATGATTAAATGAAATAGGAAATCAATAAAAAAGCATTCGTGAAAACGAATGCTTTTTTTGTGCTAATTTTTTTCTGCTTTTATGCAAGATTCGCCAATTCAATTTTGCGTAAATACGCTTGAATGGTGTTTTCCAGTCCCATATAAATGGCTTCTGAAATCAAAGCATGTCCAATGGAAACTTCGGCAATTTCAGGAATTTCTTGGATGAAATATTGTAAGTTCTCCAAACTCAAATCATGGCCAGCATTTAGCGTCAAGCCATTTTTCAAAGCTTCTTCAGCCGTAGTCTTATAAATGTCAATGCCGTTCAAATTGCCTTTTTCAAAATCGACTGCAAAAGCTTCTGTGTACAATTCAATGCGGTCAGTGCCAGTTTTAGCAGCCGCTTCGACCAATTTCGGATTGGGATCCAAAAAGATGGAGGTCCGAATGCCATTGTTTTTGAATTCAGCAATGATTTCTGTCAAAAAGGCTTGGTGTTGTACCGTGTCCCAGCCAGCATTGGAGGTGATTGCGTCTTCTGCATCAGGTACCAAAGTCACTTGTTCAGGTTTTACTTCCAAAACCAGATCCATGAAACTTTGTACAGGATTTCCTTCGATGTTGAATTCTGTTTGTACGACTTTTTTTAGATCATACACATCTTGGTAGCGAATGTGTCTTTCGTCTGGACGTGGATGTACGGTAATGCCTTGTGCGCCAAATTGTTCAGCTTTTACAGCAGCTTCCACCACATTGGGCGTATTTCCGCCACGTGCATTGCGAATCGTCGCGATTTTATTGATATTTACACTTAATTTAGTCATTGTTTTGTTGAATTACAAAGGGTTGTGAAACTTCTAATTGAAATGTTTTGCTTGCCGTGATCAAATGGTCAAATACATCGGCCTGAATTTGTTCGTACACATCGAATTGTGCGTCTGTGGTAAAACAATAAATTTCCAACGGCATGCCAAATGAATTGGGTTCCAATTGTCGAACGACCATTTTGTCTTCTTGCGAAATGTCCGAACGGCTTTTTAAATAATTGATGGCGTAGATTCTAAACAAACCGATGTTGGTCAGTTGTCGGCCATTGATGATTTTTTCTGGATGTTTGAGGTGTTGATTGGCGGTTGAAATTTCTTTTCTTTTGGTTTGAATATAAGTTGAAATCAAATCGATTTTTTCCAATTCTTGGATGAAAGACTCATTGCAAAATTGAAATGAATTGACATTGAAAACAATTGATCGCTTGATTCTCCGTGTATTGGTCAGTGACATCCAAGAGTGGTTGGTGACTTCAGAAGCAATCAAATCGTAGGTGGGAACTGTAGAGATGGTTTTGTCAAATTTCTCAATTTTGGTCACCGCCAAATTGATTTCTTTCACGACACCTTCTACTTCATATTTGGACACCGAAATCCAATCGCCAATTTTGATGCTTTTGGAAGTCGAAATTTGTAAACCAGAAATAAAGCCCAGGATTGAATCCCTGAAAATCAACAAGACCACCGCGGTCAATGCCCCTAAAACAGTGAAAATCTGTGAAAGTGCGACATCAATCAAAGTAGCAATGAAGGTCAGAAAACCAAAAAATGCAACGAATATTTTGATCAATTGTCCAAAGGTTCGCACACCAACTGTCGTGTGGCTGTCTTTGTTTTCGTTGATGTCAATGATGGCGTCAATCACGCGAAAAATAAAGAGGATAAACAAAACAATGATCAATAGACCAATGAATTTGTCCGTGAATTTATCAATGCCGTGGTAGCGTTGCGCAACGTATGGATTGATGGAAACCAATAGATAAACGGTGAAAAAATGGATCAAGGTTCGGAAAACCTTGTGGGCATAAAATTGTTTGGTCCAAGTGAATTTTGGACGGTTAAAAATCCAGCCAAAAATTTTTCCAAAGATTTTTTGCATCAAAAAGTCAAACAACAAAAGTGCAATTCCCCAAAAAGTCACCTCTATAATGGGTAAGAAGGCCTTGTTCAGCAATCCGCCGAACAATTCTTTGATTTGGCTTCGGGTCAAATCGGTAAATTCAGCTAAATATTTATTGGTATTCAATTGGCTTCAAAATTTTCACCAAAGTTAAACATTCCCATGCATTATCAACGGAAAGAAATTGAAAAGAAATTATCTTTACCCGATGGAAATCCTTATTTTTAAAATCATCATTGTTGTCATTTTATTGGTAGGCTTGGTTGGTGCTATTTTGCCAGTTTTTCCCGGTGCGCCTTTGTCATTGGCCGTTTTATTGTTGGCGAAACTATTTGGGCTGACCGAATTGAGTTGGTGGGTGATGGCATTGTTCGCGGTGTTTACAGCGATGGGCATATTGTTGGATTATTTGATTCCTTTGTTGACAGTCAAAAAAATGGGTGGTTCAAAATGGGGCGTTGTGGGGTTGTTTGTTGGACTCATCATCGGTGTAATTTTTTCACCATTTGGTTTTTTCTCCATTATTTTAGGTCCTCTTTTGGGGGCTTTTCTTGGTGAGTTGCTGTATGATCGGTCCAGTCATCGCCGTGCGTGGAAATCGGCTTTCGCTTCATTGTTAGGGTTTGTATTGACTACAGGTTATGGGTTGTTGTTGTGTCTGTCGATGTTGATGAGCTTTGTGTTGAAAGATTTATTTTAAGTTGAAATAATTTAAAAGAGTGTCAATGATTGTATGCCTTTTTCGAGTTCCAATAAATATTTTTTTCTGTCCAAACCTGCGCTGAATCCAGTCAAACTACCATCCTTTCCGATGACGCGATGGCAAGGGATAAGCAGTGGAATTGGGTTTTTCCCGTTGGCGCTGGCTGCGGCGCGAATGGCTTTGACGTCGCCCAATCTTTGGCTGAGTTCCCAATAGGAAATCGTTTGTCCATAAGGGATTTTCAATAATTCCCTCCATACTTTTTGTTGGAATGCTGTGCCTTTGGGTTGCAAGGGTAAATCAAAAACATAGCACTGTGCATCAAAGTAGGCATTGAGTTGTTCAATCAAAGGATTGTGCCAGTTGCCATGGGCTGTTGAAGGCTCAGGTTCATCTTTTTGGAAAGAGAGTGAGGTGATGTAATCTTCAGTCCCTTCGATTTTTAGCCAACCGATGTTACTGAAAAAAATCGACTTAAAGTTCATCAATTCAAATTATTGTTTTATCTTTGCCACGAATTTAAGGGAAAAAACCATTAAAAGAGAGCGGAGGCTCTCTTTTTTGTTCGATATGAATCACGAAGTAGTAAAACAATTGATAGACGAGGCAGTGGCTGAAAATCCAGCATTATTTTTGGTGGATTGGAGCATCTCATTGGACAATGCCATAGAGGTTTTGGTTGATGGAGATGAAGGATTGTCTATCGACGAAATTGTAAGGATCAGCCGTCACGTAGAGCACAATTTAGACCGAGAAGTGGATGATTTTTCGTTGAAAGTCTCTTCACCTGGTGTGGGGACGCCTTTGCAAATGCCCAGACAGTATAAGAAGAACTTGAATCGAAAGTTGAAAGTGACTTTGAGTGAAAGTGGTAAGGATATTGAGGGAGATTTGATTTCGGCGGATGAAGAAGGCATCGTGTTGAGCTGGAAAGCCAGAGAACCTAAACCAGTAGGCAAAGGAAAGCACACGGTGGATAAGGAAGAAAGGATTGCATACGAAGCAATCAAGAAAGCCATCGTGAAAGTTACTTTTTAAAAGAAAATATAAAATAAACCATATAGCAATGGACAATATAGCACTGATAGAATCATTTGGTGATTTTAAAGACGAAAAAAATATCGATCGAATTACCTTGATGGCGATTTTAGAAGAGTCACTCCAAGGTGTTTTGAGAAGAAAATATGGATCGGACGATAACTTTGACATTATCGTCAATCCGGACAAAGGAGATTTGGAAATTTGGCACAACCGAATTGTGGTGGAAGATGGAATGGTGGAAGACGACAGTGCGGAAATTGAATTGAGTGCTGCCCGTAAAATTGAGCCAGATTTTGAAGTAGGGGAAGAAGTATCGGAGTCTGTCCGAATTGAAGATTTGGGGAGAAGAGCGATTTTGGCTTTGCGTCAAAATTTGGTTGCCAAAGTGATGGAGCACGACAATGCGAATTTGTACGAGCGCTTCAAAGACATGGAAGGAGAAATCGTTTCTGGTGAAGTGCATCACATCCGTCAAAACCATGTGATCATCATGGACGATGACCAAAATGAAATGATTTTGCCAAGAGAAAACCAAATTCCTTCTGATTTTTTTCGAAAGGGAGAGTCGGTGCGTGCGGTGGTAGATGAAGTACGATTGAAAGGCATCAAGCCACAAATCATCTTGTCGCGTACCTCGCCTAAGTTTTTGGAGAAATTGTTTGAACAAGAAATTCCAGAAATTTTTGATGGCATCATTACCATCAAAGGCGTGGTAAGAATTCCAGGTGAAAAAGCAAAAGTAGCGGTAGAATCCTACGATGATCGAATTGATCCAGTCGGCGCTTGTGTCGGAATGAAAGGCGCAAGAATTCATACCATTGTCCGTGAATTAAAAAACGAAAACATTGATGTAATCAATTATACCAACAATTTGCATTTGTATATTTCCAGAGCTTTGAGTCCTGCCAAAATTACCCGCATGGACATCGACGAAGAAGATGGGAAAATTGCTGTGTACGTTAAACCAGACGAAGTGTCGAAAGCCATTGGAAAAGGTGGACACAATGTGCGTTTGGCAGGAAGATTGTTGGGGATGGAAATCGATGTCTTTAGAGACATCCCTCAAGATGAAGACGTTGAGTTGTCTGAGTTCAGTGATGAAATCGATGAGTGGGTAATCGAAGCTTTCCAAAAAATCGGATTGGATACTGCACGCAGCGTGTTGGAGCAGGACATCAATGATTTGATTTCAAGAACCGATTTAGAAGAAGAAACCATCCATGATGTTCTGAGAATTTTGAAAGAAGAATTGGAGGATTAAGCCAATAAAATAAATATAGAGTGTACTAAATTTAGAATTTGTACATTTGCAAACTGAAAATCCCAATCAATATATGTCGGAAACGATAAGATTAAATAAAGTATTAAAGGAATTGAACATCTCGATTGATCGAGCCGTCGACTTTTTGGCCGACAGTGGGGTTCAAATTGAGCGTACGCCTAATACAAAAATCGATCAGGCAACCTATGCTGTTTTAGTAAAGGAGTTCCAATCGGATGCTGCGCAGAAAGCAGCGTCAGAAGAGGTAGTAATCAATAAAATTCCTGACAGAAAACCGGAGCCTCCTAAAAAAGAAGAACCTGTGGTTCAACTTCCGGAACCTACTCCTGAACCAGCGCCTGTTCAGAAAATTCAAACCACAAGAGTTGAATTGGAAGGACCGAAGCAAGTAGGGAAAATTGATTTGGATCAATTCAACCCATCCAAGGCTAAAGTAGACGAACCCAAAGAAGTGGTAGCACGAAAAGATGAACCCGTTAAAAAGGAAGAAGTCAAGCCTGCGGAAACGCCTAAGGAAGAAACCAAGGTAGAAAAGCCGGAGGTTGTACAACCGAAAGTAGATTTGCCTAAGGAGGAAAAGCCAAAGGAAAAGGTTGAAGCCCCTGTAGAAGTGAAGAAGGAAGAAGCGCAAAAAGTAGAAGCGAAAAAGGTTGTAGAAGTGAAAAAAGAAACCGCTCAACCCAAAGTGGCTGAAGAAAAACCGAAAGAGGTTGTTGAGTCCACCGAGCCTGAAAAAATCAAAACGGTTTATACCAAATTGGAAGGGCCGAACTTTACAGGGAAAAAACTAGACTTGTCAGAATTTGAGAAAGACAAAAAACTCGCTGAAAGTCGCAAAGAAAAACAAAAGAAAGAAAGGGAGAACAAAAAGAAACGCAAGCGAATTCGCAAAGATGTGAAGGTGGATGACAAAACAGCAACACCTAACACCAATCAAGCGGGTGCTCCTAGAAGAAATACGCCAAGAACAGGTACGGGTCCAGGAAGAAGAGGACAACAGCCAGTTCGAAAGCCACAAGCTGAGTTAACGGAAGAAGAGGTTTCAAAACAAATCAAAGAAACGCTTGAGAAGTTGACCAACAAAAGCGTTCGCTCCAGATCAGCCAGTAGACACAGACGGGACAAGCGAAAAGAAAGAAGAGAAGTCGAGGCCATGGAAATGGAAGCGATGGAAAGAGACAGATCTCTTCATGTAACAGAATTTGTAACGGTCAATGAATTGGCGAGTTTGATGGATGTTGCAGTAACGGATGTGATTTCAGCTTGTATGTCTTTGGGCATCATGGTAACCATGAACCAACGTTTGGAGGCAGATACCATTCAATTGGTAGCCGATGATTTTGGATTCGAAGTGGAATTCAGCAATGTTGAGGAAGAGTTAGACATTGAGGAAGTTTTTGATGACAAACCAGAAGATTTAATTGGTCGTGCGCCAATCGTCACCGTGATGGGACACGTTGACCACGGAAAAACTTCATTGTTGGATTACATTAGAAAGGCCAATGTGATTGCGGGTGAATCAGGAGGAATTACCCAACACATCGGTGCTTACAACGTGAAATTAGAAAACGGACAAAGAATTACTTTCTTGGATACTCCGGGGCACGAAGCGTTTACAGCGATGCGTGCGAGAGGGGCACAGGTGACTGACGTTGCGATCATTGTGATTGCTGCGGATGACCAAGTGATGCCTCAAACCCGTGAAGCCATTAGCCATGCGCAAGCAGCTGAAGTACCGATCATCTTTGCCATCAATAAAATAGACAAACCAACGGCCAATGTCGACAAAGTAAAAGAACAATTGTCAGCGATGAACTTGTTGGTAGAAGATTGGGGAGGAAGCATTCAGTCCCAAGAAGTTTCTGCAAAACAAGGTTTGAACATCAATGAGTTGTTGGAAAAAGTATTGTTAGAGGCTGAAATTTTAGAATTGAAAGCCAATCCAAAACGTAGTGCAACAGGAACAGTTGTAGAAGCAGCTTTGGACAAAGGAAGAGGATATGTCGCAACCATTTTGGTGCAAAACGGAAGTTTGCGTGTTGGAGATTATTTGGTTGCAGGAAGCAACCACGGTAAAGTTCGTGCGTTGTTAGACGAGCGAGGAAGACCTGTGGAAGTAGCCGGACCATCAACACCAGTCACTATCTTAGGATTGAATGGTGCGCCAGCCGCTGGAGATAAATTCCGTGTGTTCGAAGATGAGCAAGAAGCCAAACAATTGGCTACCAAGCGTGAGCAGTTACAAAGAGAGCAAACCATTCGTACCCAGAAACACATCACTTTGGATGAAATTGGGCGAAGAATTGCTTTGGGAGATTTCAAGGAATTGAACATCATTTTGAAAGGAGACGTGGACGGTTCAGTAGAAGCCTTAACAGATTCATTGCAAAGACTGACTACCGAAGAAATTCATATCAACATTCTCCACAAAGGCGTGGGGCAAATTACAGAGTCAGATGTTCTTTTGGCCAGCGCGTCAGATGCAATTATCATTGGATTCAACGTAAGACCAGG
The DNA here is from genome assembly GCA_035515075.1 of Moheibacter sp. Taxonomy (GTDB): domain Bacteria; phylum Bacteroidota; class Bacteroidia; order Flavobacteriales; family Weeksellaceae; genus Moheibacter. Next base: position 20,108 of record DATJBZ010000024.1, read on the forward strand.
TGCTTCAGCCAAGGAAATTGCAGAGAAAGAAGAAATCGAAATTCGGAACTATTCCATCATTTATGATGCGATCAACGATGTGAAAGAAGCGATGGAAGGCATGTTGTCTCCTGAGTTGAAGGAACAAGTGACGGGTGAGATCGAAGTAAGAGAAACTTTCAAAGTCTCCAAAATCGGTACCATCGCAGGATGTATGGTGTTGGATGGAAAAGTCAACCGAAACGCAAGTGTTCGAATCATTCGAGATGGCGTAGTGATCCATGATGGTGAACTAGCCAGTTTGAAACGATTCAAAGACGATGTTCGTGAAGTGAACAAAGGATATGAATGTGGATTGAACATCAAAAACTTCAATGACATTGAAGTAGGCGACATCATCGAAGCGTATGAAACAGTTGAAGTGAGAAAAAAACTAAAATAAAGAACATTTTGATCAAATGTTAAAAGCCACCCAATTCATTGGGTGGCTTTTTTGTTAAAAACTCTTAAGATAATTGTTTTTAAAGCAGTTTAAAGTGGACTGAAGTCAAAATAAATTTGGATTTCTTAATAAAATGTTACAATTTTGCCCCGATAATGTTATAAAAAATTAAGTATGAGGACAAAATTTGCATTTTTAAGTGCACTTTTCCTGCTCTTTGTTGGGCAGGTAGTTTTTGCTCAGGTTACAGGTATTGTTCAGGACGAATTTGGTCCAGTGAGCGATGCTGAAGTAACGGTGAGAGGAGGAAGTGCTTCTGCTATTACAGGTGACAATGGTTCATTTACCATTGACGCTAAAGTAGGAGATGTATTGACCATTGCTGATGCGATGGGAAGTGTTCAAGATTTCAAAGTCACCAAAAACAGTATGGGTGTCTTGAGATTTGGAGCCGTTGAAGTATTGTCAGACATTGTGTTGACAGGTGGAACCAAGTTGGATCCTTCACAAAGGATTGGAGCTTATGATGTTGTGAGAAGAGAAGACTTTGAATTGACGCCTGTGGCTTCAATTGACGAAGTTTTGAACGGTCGAGTAGCTGGTTTAAGCTTTAGTACAGCAAGTGGTGATCCAGGAGCTGTGAATATTATTGCTATACGTGGGGTAGGTTCTTTGATTGGAACTCCGAATCCTTTGTATGTAATTGACGGAGTAGTAGTAGGTAAAGGTCAGGACAATGCTGGTTTGATGGACTCTTGGAATCCATTGGCATCAATTGACCCGAACGCTATTGAGTCTGTTACCGTATTGAAAGATGCTTCAACTACAGCACTTTATGGAGCTCGTGGAGCGAATGGAGTAATTGTAGTGACTACGAAAAAAGGAAAATACAAGCAAAAAACGAGAATTAACCTTTCAACTGATATGGCCATTCAAAGCATTGCTTATGATAAGCAACAGTGGATGAACTCACAAGAATTGGCACAATGGGGAGGTATGGCGATGTACAACAGTCATAATGGACAAAATGGTTGGCAAATCAATCCTAACTATTCTTCATTGGATGAGGCAGTTGAACACTACGCTAATTCAAGAGGATGGGATGGTGTGACCAATGAAGATTGGTTAAATGCCATTCAAAGATCTCAAGCTTCAGTGAAAACTTATAACTTCGCAATCAGTGGAGGTGGTGAAAGTACTTCTTTCCGTTTAGGAGGATCATTCTATGAAAACAAACCCTTGTTGTTAGATAGTTATTTTAATAGATACAGTATCAATACAGCAGTGGACCACAAGGTGGATGATAAATTGACTTTGGGCGTAAACTTAAACTTCTCAGACGTTGAGAGAAATGGTGTAACTAGTGGAGGGGCTTATGCAAACCCTTGGTTGAGTACTTGGATGATTCAACCTTTCTTTACTGTTTATCAACCAGACGGTTCTTTGAGCCAAGGAACTCAATTAGGTTTGAACGACGAACGTAACTTTAACCCAATTGGAATTGTACAAAATAACATCTACAGAGGATCTATTCAAACTTGGTTAGGATCAGTAAACGCTGAATACCAAGCATGGAAAAATGTTTATATTAACTCTTTATTTGGTGGGCAATACCAAGTGTTGTCTGAAATGGATTGGTGGGATCCAACCATTGGTGACGGTGTTACAAGCAATGGAGTTTTGCAAAAAACAAAAACAGACGTATTTGATTGGAACTGGGCGAACTCAGTAAGCTATAGAAATGTTTTCAATGAAAAACATGATTTAGAAGTAATGGCAGGTATGGATTATTCTGAGCATACATACAATGGATTGTATGCAAGTGGAATCGACTTTAGAAAAGCAAAGCCTTATTTTGATTTCGCAAATACTTCTGAAAAGTTTGGATTGGGTGAAGGTTACTACCAATGGAAGCAAATTTCTTACTATGGTAAGTTGAATTATACTTTCGATAGAAAGTATACGATTTCAGGTAACTTGAGAAAAGATTCAAACTCAACTTTAGGTTTTGAAGAGAAATCAGGAGTTTTCTGGTCAGCAGGAGGTAGCTGGACGATTTCAAACGAAAGCTTTATGCCTGAGTTTTTCAGCGAGTTGATCTTGAGAGCAAACTATGGGGAAATTGGTAACATTCCTTATGCTGATTCTTGGGGACCTCAGTACAATGCGATGTCATTGTTAGGAAGTGGAGCAAATGCTTACGGACCAACGCTTGGATTGACTAGAATAGGTAACCGTATTTTAAAATGGGAAACTGTACAACAGTTGAACGTAGGATTGGATTTCGGGTTGATGGACAATGTGATCCGTGGATCAGTAGATGTTTACGACAGAAAAACAATTGATGCAATTTATCCTAATTCTATTGTTAACTCTAATGGATCTGGAAATTCTTACCAAAACTTTGGAAACATCTCTAACAAGGGAGTTGAAGTTACCTTAGGATTGTCTCCTGTTCGTAAAGATTTCAGATGGGACATCGACGCAAACTTCTCTTACAACAAAGGAAAAATCACCAAACTTTTGGGTGAAGGTGTAATTGAGGGTTCTGGACAATTTTGGGGTTTAAGTGAAGGACAATTATTTGGTGAGGTGTATACTTATGGTTGGGCTGGTGTAAATCCTGAAACAGGAGCTGGACAATGGTGGAAAGACGAAACACAAACAGAAGTAGTTGAAGATAGAGCAGAAGCAACCAGATATTTCCAAGGAAAGAGTGCTTTTCCTACAATGATGGGAGGTATTAAAAATACTTTTAGCTATAAAGGATTGAGCTTGTCAGCTTACTTTACAGGACAATTTGATTATGTAGTTCAAGACAGATGGTGGAACTATAAACACAGTGATGGAACGCACTTGGAAACCAATCAAACAAGAGATATGTTGTATGATTCTTGGTCACCAAACAATCCAAACGCTTTGCATCCAATTCAAGCAGCTGGAAACGGTTCAGGAACTGAAGGTTTGTCAACAAGATGGTTGTACAAAGGAGACCACATTCGTTTGAAAGAAGTGAAATTGGCATATAGCTTTGGCGATATGTTCAAAAAACAATTGGGCATGGATGGTTTTACCGTTTATGTTAGAGGGAACAACATTTGGACTTGGGTGAAAGACAAAAACTTGAACTTTGATCCAGAGTCTGCAATGGGTGGAGCCGGTTGGGCTGGTAAAGGTGTATATGATAACACATCATTTATCATGAAGAGCTGGTCATTTGGTGTTTCTATTGACTTTTAATAAATTAGATTATGAGATTTAAAAATATATATAAATACGTGTTGGCCTTTGGAGTGTTGGCTTCTGTAGGGTCATGTACCGAAGACAACTTAGATTTACTTCCTAAAATTGATGAAGTATACGAGGGCAAGGTATTCTCTTTAGATGAACTTCAGCAAATGCTAAATAATTCTTATGGAAGTATTAGCTCTGGAAGTGCCTATGGTGCTGATGCGATTGTTTTTGGTGAACTAATGTCTGACAATGCTTTTTTAAGTATTCAGCATGACGGATACTATGTATCTGTGAATCAAATGAACTTTACTGATGCGTCTTCAGATGCAGGAACAGCTTGGTCACAGAACTACAGAATCATTAGAGATGCGAATTTAATCATTCATTCAGATACTGAACTATTGGCGACAGATCCCGCTATTATGGAGATCAGAGCACAAGCACATATGATGAAAGGATTGGCTTACTTTACATTGGCTCAGTATTTTTCACCATCTCCAGCTTTAGGAATGGATTCTCCTTATGGAATTGTATTGAAACCAAACGCTTGGGATCCAGAAGACCTAGCTCAAAGATCATCTTTGAAAGATACTTATGCTGAGATTGTAAAAGAATTGGAATTAGGATTAGCAAATGCACCTGACAATTCTGAGCAGAAAATTCGTTTGACAAAAACTGTTGCTAAATTCTTGTTGGCTAAAGTACACTTGCACTTTGGTAACAATGAAAAAGCAATTGCGTTTGCAAATGAAGTAATCAATAATTCACCTGCGGAATATGATTTCATTGATCCAGCTGATTTAGTAGATTATTTCACAGCCAGTAAAAACGTTGAATTCCAAGAAGGTAAACCTGAAACAATTTGGGAAATTCCTCAAACAGATGTTCATAACTTACAAGTAAACGGGCATCCAGGTGTATTCTTTGCAAACAACGGACAGCACAGAAGTATTATGTACAGACCTTCTTTCAAAGATACTTTTGTAGGAGACATTCGTTTCCCTATTTTTGGAGTTTTGGGTTCTGAAATGGATATTCCAAGAGGTTTGTTTATCAGAAAATGGCAAAGAGCAAATTCTGAAGGACCTTTTACTCAAAACATCAAAGTATTCCGTATGACAGAAGCTAAATTCATCAAATGGGAAGCGATGGCGAAAATGGGTCAGGGTAGTACAGTTTTGACTGAGTTAAATGAATTTGCTATGACAAGAAATAGCAATACTTATTCAGGTGATGCGTTAACTGCTGTATTAGAAGAAAAACGAAGAGAGTTTTTTGGAGAAGGACACAGATACCATGATTTGAAACGTAATGCGCTTGCAATTGTTAAAGAAACTAACTGTACAGCCAATTGTAATATTGAAGCAACAGATAAGTTATTTGTTTTCCCAATTCCATTTGGTGAAAGACAAAAGAACCCTGAAATTGAACAATATCCTGGATATTAATTCATTTTAGATTATAACTTTAAACCCACTCTTTTGAGTGGGTTTTTTTATGCTTTGATTTTTTGATTTAACTTAGCGCATTATTTTGAACGTATGAAGCAATTCCTTGCGCTTGTGTTATTATTTGGCTTAAACAGTTGGCTTTCTGCTCAGATCATCGATTCAGAGGAGTCCATCAGAGATTCTCTACAAGAATTTGGCAAAAGAGAAGCCGCCAATGACAGTTTGGCTGTGCACCATCCGACGATTGCGGATTACCGTTATTGGAAGGAAAAAGATTTGGAGAAATCAATTTTTGATACCGCTTTGACAATCCAGAGTTTTTATGAACAAAACTTTGCACAACAAGATCTTTTTGGAAAGATGTATTTTCCCAACTTTGGTCAAACCTTCAACCCTCTGAGCTATGAGCAAAACAAGTTCAAAATGCGACTTTTGCCTCAAGGGAAATCATTTAACTACATCGATGCAGAAGACGTCAAATACTACGACGTGAAAACGCCAATGACTGAATTTGTTTTTGAAAACGGTTTGCGGGAAGGACAATATCTTTCTACGACTTTTGCACACAATCTGACACCAAGGTTCAATTATTCGGTGCGTTACCGTGGTTTGCGTTCGATCGGAAGATACCAAAACAACATTGCCGCCAACAACGCTTTGATTGCTGCCATCAATTACCAAACAAAAAATGAACGATTCAAAATGTGGTCGCATTTCGCTACCCAACAAATCGACAACGATGAGAATGCAGGCATCAAAGATTTGAATGAATTTGTTCATGATTACAGCTTGCGTACGACCAACCGACAGAACATTGCGGTCAATATGCAAACGGCTTATACAGAATTTGATTCCAGACGTTTTCATTTGGGAACCCAATACGCAATTTTTAAAAATTCAAACGAAGAGAAAGAAAATTCGCCTTTGGTTTTGAAAAATGTATTTTCGTACGAAAAACAAAAATACTTTTACCACGAACCCAAAGCAGAAAGTTACTTTACAAGCGTACTCATTCCTGGTGCTTCCCGAAGAAACCTTAAGAATTTGGAAAGTTTACAAAATACTTCTACGATTGAATCGAAATGGGGCGAACGGCTTTTGGTTGAGGCAGGGATTCGTTTTGAGCAATTGAAATTGTATGGAGATGAAGAGATGAACCATGGTTTGATTGTGATCCCTGAACAAATCGAAGACAATTTATTGGGTGGAATTGGTCGTCTGCACTTCGATTGGAATGATAAAATTCAATTGAATGCCCAAGCAGAATTCAAATCTGGAAAACAATTCAAAAACATGTACCATTTGAATGCGGAATTGGACATTCAACCGCTGGATGGCTATCATGTGTTGGGCGGTGTTTTGATGGAATCCACTTTTCCTTCTTTGAACTTATTTTACCATCAAAGTTTTTACAAGGATTTCAATTACCACAATTACAGTTTCAAAAATACCCAAACCCAGAAATTGTATGGCCAGTTGAATTTAGAAAAGTTGAACTTCAAAGTGCATGCGAATTTCTACAACATCGATCAATATGTTTATGTGGACGCTGATTTCAGGCCCAAACAATTGGATGACAACATCACTTTGTTTCAAATTCAAGCAGAAAATTTGTTGCGTTACCGAAAGTTTCATTTAAAAACCACGGCACAGTACCAAAAAATTACCAAGAATGCGGCTTATTTGCCTTTGCCAGAAATCATTGCGCGTGCTTCATTGTATTGGCAAGGCAAAGTGTTTGACAACAAGGCGGAATTGCAAGTTGGGTTCAATGGGAATTACTTTACGGAATTTGAATCGAGAACTTTTTTTCCTGTGATCAATGAATTCATGTTGCAAGATGCACAAAATGAGCAAAGCATTCAGAAAATTGGAAACTTTCCTATTTTGGATTTTTTCATCAATTTAAAAGTGGATCGCATGCGCATTTATATCCGTGCCGATCATTTCAATTCGCTTTGGGGAGAGAACAACTACTTCAGTGCACCATCAACGCCTTTTCGTGATTTCAAACTTCAGTTTGGTGTGAAATGGTATTTGTTTACCTAAACCAATTCATCCAACCAATCAGCAGACAATTTGGTGATTTTTTGGGTGGTAGGATGGGTCAATATCCATATCGTTCGGGAATCGACGACCAATTGTCCATTTTTATAAAATTCAACTTTTCGCGGTTGGCGAATGCCTTCTGGTTTTTCTGGATAAGTTTTAACGGTCAAAACATCACCTAAAAAAACTTGTTGTTTGTAACGAATTTGGTGTTCGATTAAGAACCAATGGTGCTCGGCGTACTTTGATTTTTCTTTGATCAAATTCCAGTGTTCTGAAGCGATCATCTCGACCCAGTGGACATATTGTACGTTGTTGACGTGATGAAAATGATCCAAATGCGTTGCAGTGATCTGAATTTCTTTTTGGTATTCCAGCAATTGTTTTGTTTTTAAGGTTCTCATTCTGAAGGATGATTGGCAATTTCATCCAATATGTCGTTCAATTCATTGATGTTTTCTGAAGTGACCAAAGTTTTTCTATAGGTTTTGATGTTGGGAATGCCTTTGAAATAATTCCCATAATGCATCCGCGTTTCCAATATACCAACGCGTTCTCCCTTCCATTCACACGCCCATTCCAGATGTTGTTTGGCAGCGGTCGTTCTTTCCATCAAGCTCGGCTCAGCAAGCTGTTGACCTGTTTGGACAAAGTGTTTGATTTGGTCAAAAATCCAAGGATTTCCAATCGCCGCGCGTCCTATCATAATTCCGTCCACGCCATATTTTTGGTAATATTCTACCGCTTTCTCAGCCGAATCGATGTCGCCATTGCCAAAAATAGGAATTTCAATGTTGGGATTGGCTTTGACTTGGGCGATTTCTGTCCAATCTGCTTCTCCTTTGTACATTTGCGCTCTCGTTCGTCCGTGAATGGATAAGGCTTTGATGCCAGTTGCTTGCAATCGTTCAGCGACTTCTTGGATGTTGATGCTGTCGTGGTCCCAGCCCAAACGTGTTTTCACAGTCACGGGCAAATGGGTGCTATCAACCACCGCTTTGGTCAAACGAACCATCAAGTCAATGTCTTTCAAAACGCCTGCTCCAGCGCCTTTGCAAACGACTTTCTTGACAGGACAACCGAAATTGATGTCCACCAAATCGGGTTGTACCGTTTCTACAATTTTGGCCGATAAAGCCATCGCTTCTTCATCTCCACCAAAAATCTGAATGCCAACGGGACGTTCATAATCAAAAATGTCTAATTTTTTTCGACTTTTGATGGCATCACGAATCAAACCTTCAGATGAAATGAATTCAGAATACATCAAATCCGCACCGTGCATTTTACACAATCTGCGAAAAGGCGGATCACTCACATCTTCCATTGGAGCAAGTAGCAGTGGAAATTCAGGCAATTCTATGTGACCGATTTTAATCAAAATTATTTTTTTGCAAAGCTAATGAATAGTTTAGAGCCTGTTTGATAATTGTAGCTTGAATTTTGTCGTTGTGAGTTGTTAAATGTGTACGATAAAAAATGCAGCTGACAAAATGGTCAACTGCATTTTAAATTGGATGAATTAGAAATTAAAATCAGTTGATTTATTTCAAAGATTTCAATAAATTCTCGTTCAATTTCACATAATCGTCACTTCCTGCCGCTTTGGAAGCACTCATCGATTGGTTGGCCAATTGCGCCGCGCTCTTTTTGTCTCCTGCTTTTGCATGGATCAATGCCTGTTGGTGCAATTGATAAAAGGCAGGTTTTTCAATCATTTGCATGCCTTCATCCATCCATTTTTTGGCTTGTTGGATGTCTTTTCCAGTGGTGTAGTAATAGTTCGCAGCACTCATGAAATCCTGGGCTGTAGGATTTTCTTTCATGGTTTTTTCGATGGAACTCAATACTTTTTGATCCGTCGGTACTTCGATTTTCGCTTCTACATACACATTGTCCCAAAGGAAATTTAATTTCGCAGAATTGTAGGTCAAATCATCCAAATGAATGGAGAAGGTTTCCACTGTCATTGGAATTTTGTGTGCTTTCACATTGATTTTTGCAGCGACTTTGGCGTCATCCCAATTTTGTGGCAATCCCCAATTGTCGGTGTCTGTGTAGAAATAAATGTCCCAATTGTTTTTTTCTGGTTTGGTATAAATGGCATATTTTCCTGCTTTCAAAGCCTGTCCATTGACCAAAACATCATCTTTGAACTCGATGGTGGTGTTTTTATTGGCCCCCGTTCTCCATAATTTTCCATAAGGAACGAGGTCGCCAAAAATGGTTCTGCCGCTTTTGTTGGGGCGTGCATATTCGATCTCAATTTTGGTCAAACCAACGATGACTTCCACTTCTGCAGGTGCGCTAGATTGTGGCGTTTTGACTTGTGCGTCGGCAAAAGCGATCAAACTACTTGCCGCCAAGATTGTGAAGATTTTTTTCATTTTAAATTATTTTGATCAAATTTAGCGGAAATTCTTACAAAAACCATTGAAATCTTATCTTTGCATAGAATATGATAGAGAAAAAAGAAGCAGTTTACGAAAAAGTAGTCTTGGTGGGTTTGATTAACCGAGAGCAAACAGAGGAAAAGTTGGAAGAGTACATGGAAGAATTGGCTTTTCTGGCATTTACTGCTGGAGCAGAAGTGGACAAACATTTCACCCAAAGATTGGACAAGCCCGATCCCAAATTTTTTGTGGGCAGTGGGAAATTGCAAGAAATTCTCGCGTATGTTGAGGAAAATGAAATTGATACCATTATTTTTGACGATGAGTTGACACCTTCTCAATTGAAGAACATCGAAAATGAAATGGAAAAAGTCAAAATCATCGACCGTACCCAATTGATTTTGGATATTTTCGCCCAACGTGCCCAAACTTCTTATGCAAGAACCCAAGTGGAATTGGCGCAGTACGAATATTTGTTGCCACGCTTGACCCGAATGTGGACGCATTTGGAAAGGCAAAGGGGAGGCATTGGCATGAGAGGGCCTGGAGAAACGGAAATCGAGACCGATAGAAGGATCATTCGTGACCGCATCACTTTATTGAAAGGAAAATTGAAAACCATCGATAAGCAAATGGCCATACAGCGTACCAATCGGGGTGCGATGGTCAGAGTGGCTTTGGTCGGTTATACCAATGTGGGGAAATCGACTTTGATGAATGCCTTGAGCAAATCGGAAGTGTTTGCAGAAGACAAATTGTTTGCAACTTTGGACACGACCGTTCGCAAAGTGGTGATTGGAAATTTGCCATTTTTGTTGACGGACACCGTTGGTTTCATTCGAAAATTGCCCACACAATTGGTTGAATCTTTCAAATCCACGTTGGATGAAGTCCGTGAAGCTGATTTGTTGGTACACGTGGTGGACATTGCACATGAAAGTTTTGAAGACCATTACCATGCGGTGCAAGAAACTTTGAGCGAAATTCAATGCGCGGACAAACCGATGATTTTGGTTTTCAATAAAATCGATCAATTTTCTTATGTGGAGAAAGAAGCCGATGATTTGACTGAAATCAAACGAGAGAATTTGTCGTTGGAGGAATGGAAACGCACTTGGATGGCAAAATCAGGACAGCCGACTTTGTTCATTTCAGCCACAGAGAAAGAAAACTTCGAAGCTTTGCGAAAAACGATTTACGAGGAAGTGAAGAAAATCCACATCACCCGTTTTCCGTACAATGATTTCTTGTTCACCTACTATGATGAAGCAGGCGAGGAGCAGTAATTGACCTTACAACCGATTTAAATTTTGCAGAATTTCTGTTTTCTTTTTGGAATTGTAACCAATGGTTGAATAATGAATTTCATTTCCATTCAAGAGCAAAACCAAAGGAGTACTACCAACATTGAGTTTATTTTTAATTTCTTGGGCTGCATCTTTTAGAAAAATAGCTTTGTTTTTTGGCGGTAAGAAATCGTTTAAATCATTTGTGTCAAAATGTGAATTTCTAAACGGAATATAGATCAAATAGTAATCGATGTCCGCACGGTCAAATGAAGGGCTGAGGTCTTTGATTAATCTTTTACAGGGAGCACAATCCTCGTTCCAAGTGAAAAACGCTTTCTTTTGGGTAGAATTGAAATCATGAACGCTGCCATTGGGATTTAAAAAATTGAAATCACTGAGATCGATTGTTTCTAAAGGAGCGTTGAAATGAATGGAAGTCAGTTCCTTTTCAATTGCTTTCGAATGAAATTTCGGAAAGAAAGTATAAGAATACCCCAAGATGGCAATGCTTAAAATTAGAAGATTCCTACTTTTATTTTTCATTGGACTTCCAAATAAAGTCCAGATCAAAAGTAACAAAGCAAGATTGAGTGGATTGAAAATGATTTTGTTTAAATCCTCGCTCAACCTCAAAAAGACCAAAACGACCAAGTACAAAATAGGCAAGCTCAACACAACGAATTTGTCCGATATTGTAAGGTAAACAGCTTCTTTCTTTAGATAAACAGTGGAAATAAAGGTAATAAGCAAGCCTGCCATGCAACTGAAACGATCAGCTTCCACATCCAAGAAACAAATTCCCCATAGCAAAACATATAGAAAAGAAATAAAAATTAATTTGAGTTTTTTCATGAAGTGAAATGTTTTTAGTTGATATGGGCAATAGTTTATTGAATGATTGATTTCGTATCCAATAAAAATAAATGTTTTTTTTATGAATTCAGCGGAATCCACAAAATCTTTCTAAAAATCAACTCATTAGTGTTGTAGGTTGAAAAATATTTCATAGTTTTGCAGTCCGAAAAGTAAATCGAAGAAATGTGAGCGGAGATTTACTGAATAATAAATGCTTCCAAATTCATTTATATTCAAACATTTAATAACAAACAATGGCAAAAAAAGTTGAGAAAGTTGTAAAACTTCAAGTTAAAGGAGGCCAAGCGAATCCATCGCCACCCGTAGGGCCAGCATTAGGTGCTGCCGGGGTGAACATCATGGAGTTTTGTAAACAGTTTAACGGACGTACACAAGAAAAACAAGGGCAAGTATTGCCAGTGGTGATCACCGTTTTCCAAGACAAATCATTTGATTTCGTCATCAAAACACCTCCAGCTGCAATCCAATTGATGGATCTAGCAAAAGTGAAAAAAGGTTCAGGTGAGCCTAACCGTGTGAAAATCGGGAATGTGAGCTGGGACCAAGTGAAAGCGATTGCTGAAGATAAAATGCAGGACATGAACTGCTTTACGCTTGATGCTGCGATGAAAATGGTAGCGGGTACAGCGCGTTCTATGGGTATAACCGTAAAAGGAGGACAAGCTCCCGAGTAAAACATTTTAAAATTAAGAAAATGGCGCAGTTGACAAAAAAGCAAAAGGAAGCACAAGCAAAAGTAGATAAAACCAAATTGTACAGCATAGAAGAAGCTTCGGCTTTGGTAAAGGACATCAGTACCACCAAATTTGACGCTTCGATTGATATCGCTGTACGCTTGGGTGTAGATCCAAAGAAAGCCAACCAAATGGTTCGTGGTGTAGTTTCTCTACCACACGGAACAGGAAAAGACGTAAAAGTTTTGGCTTTGGTTACTCCAGATAAAGAGGCAGAAGCCAAAGAGGCAGGAGCAGATTATGTTGGATTGGACGAATATTTAGAGAAAATCAAAAACGGTTGGACCGATATTGATGTGATCGTAACCATGCCAGCGGTAATGGGTAAATTAGGACCATTGGGACGTGTTTTAGGACCAAGAGGTTTGATGCCTAACCCTAAGGCAGGAACAGTGACCATGGAAGTGGGCAAAGCTGTTGCTGACGTAAAGGCTGGTAAAATTGATTTTAGAGTAGATCGTTATGGAATCATCCATGCGGCCATCGGGAAAGTATCTTTTACGGCGGACAAAATTTCTGAAAATGCAGAAGAATTGGTTTCAACCTTGTTGAAATTAAAACCAACTGCAGCCAAAGGAACTTATGTCAGAAGTATCACACTTTCAAGCACCATGAGCCCAGGTATTTCGATTGATCCAAAAAGTTTAAACGCATAAAAGTAAGTTGATATGAGCATGACAAGAGAAGAAAAAGGGCAAATGATCGATGATCTAACCACTTTATTGGAAGAGTCAAACATCATTTATCTTACAGATATTGCAGGTTTGAACTCAGTGAATACAAGCGAGTTGAGAAGACAATGTTTCAGAAATGACATTTCACTTCGCGTTGTAAAGAACACCTTATTGAAGAAAGCCATGGAGCGCGTTGAAGCGAAAGAATTCGACGGACTTTATGATTCTTTGAAAGGAAATACAGCCATCATGATTTCCACGACTGGAAATGCACCGGCTAAAATAATTGAAACTTTCAGAAAGAAATCAGACAAACCTATTTTGAAAGCTGCTTGGATTGACGAAGCAGTATTCGTAGGAGATGATCAATTGAAAGCTTTGGCAAATTTGAAGTCAAAAGAAGAATTGATCGGAGAAATCGTTGGATTGTTGCAATCGCCGCTTAAAACAGTTGTTTCACAATTGCAATCAGGTGGTCAGAAAATTGCAGGAATCGTTAAAACGCTTTCTGAAAAACCAGAGTAGTACGCACTCATATTATTATAAAACGAGGTTGATTCATTGGAATTAAACTTCAAAACAAAAAAGTTGTTCAACACAAAAAATTAATTAAAATGGCAGATTTAAAACAATTAGCTGAAGATTTAGTAAACTTAACCGTTAAAGATGTAAACGAATTAGCAACCATCCTTAAAGAAGAGTATGGTATCGAACCTGCTGCTGCTGCTGTTGCAGTTGCTGCTGGACCTGCTGCTGGTGGGGAAGATGCTGCTGAAGAAAAAACAGAATTTGACGTAATCCTTACCGCTGCTGGTGCAAGTAAATTGGCAGTAGTTAAATTGGTTAAAGAATTGACTGGTGTAGGATTGAAAGAAGCGAAAGATTTAGTAGATAGCGCTCCTCAGCCAATCAAAGAAGCAATTTCTAAAGACGAAGCAGAAGCTTTGAAAAAACAATTAGAAGACGCTGGTGCAGAAGTAGAATTGAAATAATTCCACTTTCATCACAAAATATAAAAGCGACCGAATTTCGGTCGCTTTTTTTGTTCGTAGACGAAATGTTTCTCCATTAATCTTTGTCCACGCCTGAACTTTGGAACATTTCCATCATTTGTTTGTAATGGGCTTTTTGCATGTCGCCAAAATCTTTTTTCGAAATCACTTCTCCTTTACTTGGCGCTTTGATTTTGGATGGTACGACTGCCACCTTTTGTGCAACGATTTTTTTGCCTTCTCTTCCGCCATTTTCATGCTTTATTTCGGTTTCAATTTCTAAAATTAAACCAGGCAATCCCCAAAATTCATCGGGCCCATTTTTGAAGTTCAATTTGGGAGCATACCAAGCCGTTACTTCAGTTTTGTATTTGTCATCCATCGTTGTCGTCGCTTTGAGAACATCGAAACCTGCGATATTTCTTTTTTCTTTGGTGATTGTCCAATCCAAATTCTTCAAAGAATCCTTGATCAAATAAGTTTTGTTCTCAAATAACACATCTTCTGTCCAAGTCCCATTTTTTGTATTTTTATACAAGGTTCCTGTTGATCGAACTTGCATGGTTGCAGACATCCCTTGCCCAGGTTCTTTTTGGGTATTGTCGATTTTTTCAATGAAATTGTATTGTGATTCCTCTTGGTCAACGAGCAATTCATAAATAGAAGACAAAGCGGTCACTTCAAATGGACTTTTTTCGTTGGATTCATAATAAGGCAGAACTTCATATTCGACTTTCAATCGCTCTTGTGCATTTGAAAAGCTGTAAATCAAGGAGAGGATGACAGCCAATAGTTTGTGGTTTCTCATGTTTTTTATTTTGTTTGAATTCAAAACTAAGTTTAATTTTTTAATCAATTGAAATTTATGTAGATTTTAGAGTAAATTAGTTAAATACGAATTAGGTTTTTGTCAGTGAGTAAATCTTATCAAAATTCAATAATTGATTATATTGCAAACAAAAGGAATAATGAAGATGAAAGATAAAGTATCGGTAGAAGAAGTTTGTGACCAAGTTCTTAATTCTAAATTGGAACAAGTTTCTGAACATGGTAAAGCTGTATTCACTCATTATTTGCATAACCATCAAAATGGAGTTTCAAAATTTTATAAAAAAGAAGCCGTTTTACACGTAAAATCAGCATTAGAATATAAGTTTCCTGAAGAAAGTATTACTTCACAAGTTGCAGAAGAAGCCTTACAATATATGCTCTTTGATTTTAAAGATGATATTCCATTTCCAAAACCAAAAAATCCGAAATTTAAATTTATTGACCTTTTTGCAGGTATTGGCGGTTTTCGTTTAGCACTTCAAAATCTACAAGGTAAATGTGTTTACACTAGCGAGTGGGACAAATATTCCAAACTTACTTATGAAGCCAATTTTGGAGAAGTTCCGTTTGGAGATATAACAAAACCAGAAATAAAAAATTACATTCCAAATGACTTTGATATTTTGTGCGCAGGGTTTCCTTGTCAAGCATTTTCGATAGCCGGAAGACGTGGCGGATTTGAAGACACAAGGGGAACCTTGTTTTTCGATGTAGCAGAGATTATAAAAAACAAGCAACCAAAAGCCATTTTTCTTGAAAATGTTAAAGGACTTCGAAGTCACGACAAAGGAAAGACCTTAACTACTATTCTGAATGTGTTGCGAGAAGATTTAAACTATTTTGTTCCTGAACCTCAAGTTCTAAATGCTAAAGACTTCGGAGTTCCTCAAAACAGAGAACGAATTTTCATTGTTGGTTTCAGAAAAGATTTAGGAATTACTGACTTTAAGTATCCTAAACCAACAAATAAAAATGCTGTTTTAGAAGACATTTTAGAGAAAGAAGAAGTTTCTGTAAAATATTATTTATCTACAACTTACGTGCAAACATTAAAAGACCATAGGGCAAGACACGAAAGTAAAGGAAATGGCTTTGGCTATGAAATTATTCCAAATGATGGTATAGCAAACGCAGTAGTCTGTGGAGGAATGGGTAGAGAAAGAAATTTAGTCTTGGATGATAGATTAACCAATTTCATTCCTATAACACACATTAAAGGCGAAGTTAATCGTGAGGGAATAAGAAAAATGACACCACGTGAATGGGCGAGACTTCAAGGTTTTCCTGATGAATTCAAAATTGTAGTTTCAGATGCACAAGCCTATAAACAGTTCGGGAATTCAGTCGCAGTTCCAGCAATTCAGGCTACAGCAAAAAAAATTATAGAAAAACTTAACGGTATATGATTACAGGAAATAAAGGAGAATGGAGCGAAATATATGCCTTATTCAAATTATTGGGAGATAAACAGTTATTTCTTGGAAACAAAGCTATTGAAAAATTAGAAGGTTTAGTCTATCCAATAATTAAAATCCTTCGTACAGAAAATAATGGAAATTTTGAGTACTCAATCCAAGATGAAATAATTATAATTTCAGGAAGTGAAAAAGTATTGAAAATCCCGATTTCAGACTTTAAGAGCAAAGCAATCTTTCTTTTAAATGCCATTAAGGAAAGTAAAGAGAGAACGTTTTATATTCCTGAAATAGAGGAATTTATGCAATCTATTAATTGTATTTCTCTAAAAGCAGGCTCATCTGCAAAAACGGATATTACAATTGTAGTCCACGACCAAAGAACAAGTCAGCAACCTACACTTGGATTTAGTATAAAATCTCAACTTGGAAGTCCTTCTACTCTACTTAATGCAGGAAAGACAACTAATTTTATCTTTAAAATTATTGGAGTAAACTTATCGAAAAGTGACATTGAACAAATCAATGCAATAGATTCTAGAAGTAAAATAATGGATAGAATCGCGCAAATTCAGAATAAAGGAGGGGGATTTGTATTTATGAAAACCGAACGACAAATGTTCTCAAACAATCTTGTCTTAATAGATAGTTTACTTCCAGAAATTTTATCTCAAATAGTTTTTGATTTTTATTCAAGTGAGTTTTCATATTTGACTGATTTAGTGAACAAAATAGCTGGTGAAAATCCATTGAACTTTGATATTGAAAACGAACATAAATTTTATGAATACAAAATCAAAAGATTCTTAACTGATGTTGCACTTGGAATGATGCCATCTAAAGTTTGGACAGGACAATATGATGCAACAGGTGGATATTTAATTGTAAAGGAAAATGGAGATGTGTTATGTTATCATATTTACAACAGAAATGAATTTGAAGATTATTTATTAAATAATACTAAACTTGATACAGCAAGTTCTTCTCGACATGGATTTGGAGAGATTTATGAAGAGGATGGCTGCTTGTATTTTAAACTGAATCTACAAATTAGATTTATAAAATAAACACAACCACATGATAGACTTAATTGGCGACATCCACGGCTATGCCGATAAATTGGAGGAATTGCTTTTGAAAATGGATTACACAAAAAAGAACGGTGTGTATTCCCATCCTGAAAGAAAGGTACTCTTCGTAGGCGATTACATCGATCGCGGTCCACAAATCAAGCAAACCCTTGAGATCGTCAAAGCAATGGCGGACAATGGACATGCGATCGCTTTGATGGGCAACCACGAATACAATGCATTGTGCTTTCATTTAGAAAACCCAAATGGTGGGCATCTTCGACCGCATACGATCAAAAACATTGGTCAACATTATGATACTTTGCGCCAATTTCAAAACGATCAAAAAGCATACGATGACTATTTGGATTGGTTCAAAACTTTGCCATTGTATTATGAAACCGATGATTTTAGAGCGGTACATGCGTGTTGGGACGACAAGAAAATTGATTATCTAAGAAAAACTTTGGTCAACGATTGTTTGACCGATGAATTAATTGCCGAATCGGTTCAAAAGGGATCGGCTTTGTACGAGGCGATTGAACAAACTTTGAAAGGCAAAGAAATGAAAATGCCTGATGGACTTTCTTTCCAAGACAAAGATGGGAATGACCGCACCGAATTGAGAATCAAATGGTGGGAAGATCCTTCGAAAATGACGTATCAATCAATCAGTGTGGAATTCATGGAGAATTTACCCAATGAACCGATTGATGTAGCGGCGATTGACAATACCGATTTTTATGGTGAAAATGAGAAAAAAGTGTTTTTTGGCCATTATTGGTTAAAAGGCAATCCTTCTTTGTACAGAAACAACATTTGTTGTTTGGATTATAGCGTCGCAAATCATGGGAAGTTGGTCGCTTATCGACTGAACGGAGAAAAAGATTTGGATCCAAACCAATTGGTGTACGTTTGATGAAATCTAGCATTTGATGATTGTGCGACGATCGTCGATGCACTTTTGTTGGGAATCATCGCTTGAATTCTATTGAAAAACTTAAATTTGCAACTTATCACAGCAGACTTATGGAAGAAGAAAAAAAATCACTGAATTTTATAGAACAAATCGTTGAGGATGATTTGGCAAACGGTTATTCAAAAGAACAATTGCGTTTTCGTTTTCCGCCAGAACCCAACGGTTATTTGCACATTGGTCACGCCAAAGCCATTTGTATCAATTTTGGTTTAGGAGAAAAGTACAATGCGCCAGTCAATCTTCGTTTTGATGACACCAATCCTGAGAAAGAAGAGCAGGAATATGTGGATTCGATTCGTGAAGACGTCAAATGGTTGGGATTTGAATGGGCAGAAGAACGGTTTGCTTCCGATTATTTCCAACAATTGTACGATTGGGCGGTTCAATTGATCAAAGATGGCATTGCTTATGTCGATGATCAACCTTCGGAAGTGATCAATGAGCAGCGTAAAAATCCAGGCGAACCTGGGATTGAAAGTCCTTGTCGAAACCGTTCTGTAGAAGAAAATTTAGCGCTTTTTGAACAAATGAAAAACGGAGAATTTCCAGAAGGAAGTCACGTGCTTCGTGCCAAAGGCGACATGACTTCTCCCAATATGAACATGCGTGATCCAGTGATGTACCGTGTTTTGTTGAGAGAGCACCACAGAACAGGCGATACTTGGAAAATTTATCCCATGTACGATTGGGCGCACGGTGAATCTGATTACATCGAAGGAATTTCGCATTCGCTTTGTTCGTTGGAATTTGAAAACCACCGACCTTTGTACGAATGGTATTTGAACCAAGTCGAAATTCCTGAACATCCTTTCAAACCCAAACAAAGAGAATTTGCCCGAGGAAATGTGAGTTATATGATCACCAGCAAAAGAAAGTTGAAAACCTTGGTGGACGAAGGCGTAGTCGAAGGTTGGGATGACCCAAGAATGCCGACGATTTCTGGTTTGAGAAGAAGAGGTTATACGCCAGAATCCATCAAGAATTTCTGGGAAAAAGCGGGCGTAGCCAAGCGCGACAACTTGATTGATATTTCTTTGTTGGAATTTTCGGTGCGTGATCATTTGAACAAAATTGCGCCCAGAGTCATGGCGGTCATCGATCCTGTGAAATTGGTGATTGAAAATTATCCCGAAGGACAAGTGGAAATGTTGCCGATCGAAAACAATCCAGAAGATCCGAATGCAGGCGAAAGAGAGATCCCATTTACACGGGAATTGTACATCGAAAGAGAGGATTTCATGGAAGAAGCACCGAAGAAATTCTTTCGATTGTCGATTGGCAATGAAGTGCGTTTGAAAGGGGCTTATTTTGTCAAGGCAACCCGCGTAGAAAAAGATGCAGCAGGAAAAATCACTACGATTTTTGCAACCTATGATCCTGAAACCAAATCAGGTTCCAATACAGAAGCGAGCAAACGAAAAGTAAAAGGTACTTTGCATTGGGTTTCTGCGACGGAGAATTTACCGATTGAAGTGCGTTTGTACGATCGTCTATTTACGGAAGAATCTCCGGATGAAGCAGGCGATGGCGATTTCTTACAATTCGTCAATCCTCACTCCATGGAAATTGTGCATGGATTTGCAGAACCTGCTTTGAAAGAAGCCCAACCAGAAGACAAATTCCAGTTCCAACGTTTGGGGTATTTTACCTTGGACAGAGATACAACAACTGAGAAATATGTGTTTAACCGAACCGTTGGTTTGCGCGATACTTGGGCAAAGGAATCCAAAAAATAATTGAAAATTCAATCAATAGATAAAGTCGGAAAGTTTATTTCCGACTTTTTTGATTTTTGTTAAGGTTTAGAATCTAGGCAAGGATTTTTATTTTGCCATTATTTCATTATATTCAAACTTCAATTCAATTTCCCAAACCAATCATGTTCAGATACAAAATCAAAAACCGCACGCACAAGGACAATCTTCGGATTGCCGTACTTTTGTCCTTTGTTGCGGGAATGGTCAATGTGGCTGGTTTTTTGGCAGTGAAACAATTGACGACCAATGTCACAGGGCATTTCGCATTTTTTGTTGAAGAAATTTATTTGTTGGACGCATGGCGCGGTTTGGTTTATTTCCTATTTGTATTCTTCTTTTTTCTGGGGTCTTTTACATCGGGCATCTTGATCGAATGGATGACAAGAGTGAATGAGCGCTATGTTTTTGTAATTCCCGTCATTATTGAAGCCATTATTTTGATTTTTATTGGTGTGTATGGCGAAGAATTAATCATTCAAAACCCGAGTTTAATTGCTTATGCATTGCTTTTTTCCATGGGATTACAAAATGCTTTGGTGACCATGATTTCAAAAGCAGTCGTTCGAACGACGCATTTGACAGGATTGTTTACTGATTTGGGCATAGAGATAGCTCAATTGTTTTTTTATAAATCGTCCAATCGCAAAAAAGGCTTGCGTTCATCGATTCAATTGCGGTTTTCGATCATTGTGTTTTTCCTTTTTGGAGGTGTCGTCAGCGGGCTCTTTTATGGAAGCTGTCATTTGCGTATTTTGTTTTTTCCTGCGGTATTATTGCTGATGGGGTTAATGTATGATCAGATGATTTTAAGATTAAAATTACTTCGCAGAAGCATCAAGGACTTCAGTTGAATTGTTCCCATAAAAAAATCCCGAAAGTTATCTTCCGGGATTTTTTTGTAAATATTTGTCAGCTTAATTGGCTAAAATCGTCACCACGTTGTTGCTCATTTCGATCACGCCACCTGTCGTGTCAAATAAGTAAACCAATTCATTGGCGGGTGATTTTTTCAGTTGTCCTGAAACATTTTCAAAGTCAAAATTAGTTTTTGAATGAATTTTGATCTTGATGGTTCCTTTGTCCAAAGAAGAAACGATGGGTGCGTGGTCATTCAGCATTTGAAATTCACCATTTTTACCTGGAACGCTAACCGAGTCTACTTCTCCTTCAAAAATCACTTGTTGTGGTGTGATAATATGTAATTTCATTTTTATAATTTTTGGTATCAAGTATCAAGAAATTTGACTGCTTAATGCTTTCAACTTGGTACGAATTAAGCATTTACCTCTGCCAACATTCTCTCTCCATGCTCGATCACTCCTTCGATCGTTCCTTTCAAGTTGAACGCCGCTTCTGGATATTGATCTACTTCACCATTCAAAATCATGTTGAACCCTTTGATGGTGTCTTTGATGTCTACCAAAACTCCTGGGTTTCCTGTAAATTGCTCTGCAACGTGGAAAGGTTGAGACAAGAAACGTTGAACACGTCTTGCGCGGTGTACCACCAATTTGTCTTCTTCAGACAATTCCTCCATCCCCAAAATAGCGATGATGTCTTGCAATGCAGTATATCTTTGTAAGATCTCTTTTACGTTTTGTGCACAATTGTAGTGCTCCTCTCCAACGATTTCTGGTGTCAAAATTCTTGAGGTAGAATCCAATGGGTCAACCGCTGGATAAATTCCCAAAGAAGCAATTTTTCTTGATAATACGGTTGTCGCATCCAAGTGTGCAAAAGTCGTTGCCGGTGCAGGGTCCGTCAAGTCATCCGCAGGAACGTAAACCGCCTGAACTGATGTAATAGATCCTGTTTTTGTCGAAGTAATTCGTTCTTGCATCGCACCCATCTCTGTTGCCAAAGTCGGTTGGTAACCTACTGCTGAAGGCATACGTCCCAAAAGGGCCGATACTTCAGAACCTGCTTGTGTAAAACGGAAAATGTTGTCAATAAAGAACAAAACGTCACGTCCTTGACCAGAACCATCTCCATCACGGTAATATTCTGCCAAAGTCAAACCTGACAAGGCAACACGTGCACGTGCACCTGGAGGCTCATTCATCTGACCAAAAACAAAGGCTGCTTTTGATTCTTTCATCACCTCTCTGTCCACTTTTGACAAATCCCATCCGCCAGCTTCCATGGATTCCATGAAATCATCACCATAGCGGATAATTCCTGCTTCCAACATCTCACGCAATAAGTCGTTTCCTTCACGGGTTCTTTCACCCACTCCAGCAAATACCGACAAACCGCCGTGTCCTTTGGCAATGTTGTTAATCAATTCCTGAATCAATACGGTTTTTCCTACTCCAGCACCACCAAACAATCCAATTTTACCTCCTTTTACATAAGGCTCAATCAAGTCGATTACTTTGATTCCTGTATACAAAACTTCAGAAGAAGTCGACAAGTCCTCAAATTTAGGGGCAGGTCGGTGAATCGGTAAACCATCTTTTTTATCAATGTTTCCTAATCCATCAATGGCATCTCCAACTACGTTGAATACACGACCGTTTACTGCTTCTCCAATCGGCATGGTGATCGGAACACCCAATTCCAATACCTCTTGACCGCGTTGTAAACCATCGGTTGAGTCCATCGCAATACAACGAACGGTATCTTGTCCGATGTGTTGCTCTACTTCAAGAATTAATGCCTCTTTTCCTTCTCTTGGAATTTCCAATGCATCAAAAATTTGTGGAAGACTCTCTGCGTTCTCAAAAACAACGTCAATGACCGGTCCGATTACCTGTGCAATTTTTCCTTTATGGTTTGCCATTCTATTATAGATTAAGTGTTTTTTTAAATTCTGTGCAAATATAAGCCAATCAACTGATTCAAACCGAATGAATAATAAGATTTTTATCAGTACTTTCTATCGCGGTAATTTAGTGTCAATTAGTCTTTATCAACACCTTGTGAGTTTTTATACATTTCTTGTTGCTTTTTGTTGGCTTCATCATAAATCAAATCAATTTCTGATTCTTTGATTTGTGTTCCCTTATCGGGAATGATAATTTTAGGATTCTTAATTTCTTTGATCGATTTAGCGATGTAGTTGATTGTGTGAGTTCTCTCTTTTGAGCTTTTTTCCACTTCTAAAATTAGACCAGGAAGTCCCCAAAAATCCGCTGGTCCAGTGGAAATAGCAATTTTAGGCGTAAACCACACAGTCGTTATGCTCAATGAGTCTTCCAGAGTTGCTTTGCGAACTTTATAGCCCAATAGCGTTTTAGTTTCTCTTTCGATTTTCCAATTCAGGATTTTCAATGAATCTACTGAATGATACTTTTTACCGTAAACGTCAAAATTTTTCTTTTGAACGGAATCTTTTAGACTTCTATAAATTGTTCCAAAACCTGCTGGAGCATATCTCACATCAAAACGTTGTTCTTGGCTATTGTTAATTCTATCTTGATAAGTGAAAGAAGACTCTTTGTTTGAAATGATCATTCTGTACAATTCTTCTGGTGGTTCTTCATTGGCCTTTAATTGTGCTCTTCCCATTTCGCTATCATCAAACCACATCTTTTTTTCCTCCTCTGTATAATTTTGTCGAATATATGCAGTGTAATTTATCTCTAATTGTTGCGCAGATAGGATGTAAGAAAAGTATAAGAAAAAATAAATAAATAATCGTTTTCGCATGAGAACTATTATTCTAATGGTTTCAAGCCTAATGTACTTTCAATGCAGTTACAACCGCTAGAATTACAACATGCCCAAAATCCAGAAGCACAAGATACGCTACAGCCGTTACCTCCCATACTACAACTTGAAGATCCTTCTCCACCACTTGAACATGATATTTTTCCAGCTATATCTGAGTTATTTGATGAAATAATAAAATCAACAGCTTTAGATGCTTTTGATATTCCTGAGAGAAAGCTAGGTGTGTCTTTTATTAATTCTTTATCGAACCAATGATAAGTAATCCCTGTTCCATAATGTTCATTTTGCTTAAGGAAATTTAAATCAAATAATGATTTAATTTCTTTTTCTTCAGGTTTGTTTACAGCAAAATAATACGAGTTTTCACCATCATTAAACACAAAAGAATGGTCTAAAAAAGTTAAGGTTCCATTTCCGTTTAATGCCAAATTGTCTATATTACTACAGTTTTGACAAGTAATGACATTGATAGATTTTTCAGATTCTGTATAAAATACTATTTCACCGGAATCATTACTCCATATTTTAAAACTTCCTGTAAACTCATTAGGATTGCTAAGTCGAGAGGTGTCGCCATTTTTTAAAGTGTAACTAGATGATGAAGAGTTGTTTGAGTTGAAAAAAGAGTCGTCTTCATTGCAAGAAAGAATAAAAATAAATATTAAAATTCCATAGAGAAAATTAAACATTTTCATAATTACTTAAATTTTAGATTAAAGATTTCGTCGAATTTAAAGAAAAACATCAATAAAACCAAATAATATAAAATTAGAATACTCTTCATTATATTGAATTGTCAAATCTCTTTTAATGAATTTCGAATTTGTTTTTATGCTTTCATGTTTTTTTTAATGCTGAATTCTTTAGCTTGAAAATCAATGGGTACTGATTGGAATTCTTTTGACGGATAAATCTTACATTTGTCCCATGAAAATTTTCAATCAAATTTCAGCTTGTCAAAACCTACAAAATCCAGTTTTGTCTTTGGGGATGTATGATGGTGTCCATGTTGGTCATCAAGAAATTATCCATAAACTCAATCAAATTGCGGAAGAAGTTGGTGGCGAAAGTGTTTTGCTGACATTTGAACCGCATCCAAGAATTGCTTTGAACAAGGGCGCGGATGAGTTGCAATTGTTGACGACCTTGGATGAAAAGATTGAATTGTTGGAAAAAGCAGGTTTGCAAAATTTGATATTGCATCCTTTTACCTATGATTTCTCAGAATTAAGTGCTTATGATTTTGTGCGCAATTTATTGGTGGACGAAATCGGGATTCATAGCATTGTCATCGGTTATGACCATCAGTTTGGGAAAAATCGTTCGGGGAATTTTGAACAATTGAACCAATGGGCGCAAGATTTGAATTTCAATTGTGTGAAAATTGAAGAAATTCAGTCCAATGGCCAACAAACGAGTTCAACCAAAATTAGAAAAGCATTGCTCAACGGCGATTTGGATTTTGCCAACCAAGCTTTGGGGAGAAATTATGCATTGAGTGGAGAAGTTATTCATGGCGATCAATTGGGCAGAACTTTGGGGTTCCCAACCGCGAATTTGGCCATTGAAAAATACAAACTCATTCCGCAAAATGGAGTATATGTGGTCAAAGCGCATTTAGGAAAAGAAATTTTCAAAGGCTTATTGAGCATAGGAACGCGTCCCACAGTGACCAATTCGAATGAGAAAAGAGTCGAAGTATATTTGTTGGATTTTGACCGAGAAATTTATGGAAAAACGCTTTCCATAGCATGTTTGCACAAAATCCGTGACGACCAAAAATTTGATTCGTTGGAATTGTTGGTCGAGCAAATGAACCGCGACAAGGCTTTTGCGATGGCTTTTGATTTTACTTCTTGATCACTTTTTTAATTTCAACTTGTCCATTTTCTAATTGAACTTTCAATAAATAAAGTCCTTTGGGAAAAACAGAGATATCGATGCTTTTTGTTGCACCAAAAGTTTGAACGATTTGTCCGGTCACATTCATCAATTCCATTTTCTCAATCGGCATGTCTGAAAGAATGTTCAAAAAGCCGGGAGTCGGATTAGGAACAATGCGCACATAGGTTTTGTCAAAATCCAATACACCCAAACAAGCTTCATGCACATTTTCAAAATTGGGAATGCCATAGCCCATTTGATCGGTTGGGAAATCATACAAACTGGCGGATTGTCTTACTTTTTCTCGTAAATAATCAGGTGCCAAATTGGGGAAAGCTTGAATCAAACAAGCCATAGCCCCCGCCATGATGGGAGAAGAAAATGAAGTGCCATTTGAATATTCAATATCGCCATTAGGCCGAATCACCGCTGCGGAAACACCTTTGGCATCCACATCAGGTTTGATTCGTCCATCTGCCGAAGGACCAAAAGAGGAAAACCAAGCGGGATTTCCATTTTCATCCACAGCGCCAATTGTTAAAACGTCCTTGGCATCTGCAGGTGCGGTGATGTAATGCCAATCGCCATTGCCTGAATTTCCTGCAGAAACGACCACCATAATTCCTTTTTCTGCTGCGATTTGTGCACCACGACTGATGTAAGTGGTTTCACCATTCATGTCCGAATAGCTATAATCATATCTTGGATCGTCAAAATCATTGTACCCCAAAGAGGTATTGATCACATCTACGCCATGATAATCCGCCAATTCAGCGGCTGCAATCCAATTGGCTTCTTCGTCAGGCAGTTCATGTGCTGGATTTTCAGTAACGTATAAATAAAAGTCAGCGTCAATGGCTGTGCCGACAAATTGATTGGCAATGTATCCGCCAATGGTCGACAAAACCACTGTACCATGCGTTCCATGTGCATAAACATTTTCATCCTGATGTAAGAAATTATACACATCTTTGATTTGTCCATTGTCTCGCATATACTGAAATCCAGCAGCAGTGTTGACGCCTGGAAAACCATTGTCCAAAATGGCAATCGAAATGCCTTCGCCTGTAAAACCTAAATTATGCAAATAATCCAAATTCAACTGAGTCACTTGATTGTGGGTATAACCATAAGTGTAATCCATCGTTCCATCTGTGTCAGAAACTGACTCAAAATCCTCAACGAATTTATCTGTTTTGGATTGTTGAATGGTGGCATTTTCATTTTGCACCAAAGATTTTACGTCCAATACAAAGCTTAAATTTTCCAATTGCGCAACTTGCGCATCGGTACACCAAGCAAAAATACCATTGAACCATTTTGAAATTTGAACGGGTTCAATCGATAAGTTTTCTATTTGTGTGATGTAATTGGTTTCTACGGGAACATCTTGTAGATTGAGTTCAATGCCATATTTGGCACGGCGATCCAATGCTTTTTGGGTCAACATCAATTGTGGATTGTCAAAATATTGTTGGGCAGAAGGTTTGTCTTTGAATTGTACAAACACCAAATCTTGGCCCAAGCCAAATCCAAAAATAAACAATAATAAAGTAAAAAATATAGCTCTCATCTGTGTGTGAATTTCATTGCCAAGTTAAAGAATAAATTTATTGGGAAAGGAAAAGTTGGCTTGTTTTTCAATTCTAATTCATTGTTTCATGAAAAAAAGCGGCCAAGCGATCAAAAACTCTTATGGAAATACCTTAATTGCTTCATCCTAAATCTTTATATTTGCGGCGATTTTATCAACATAAACTATGCAACTTTCTTCCAGATTAAAAGAATTGAGTCCGTCCGCCACCATTGTGATGACCCAAAAAGCAAGAGAACTCAATGCTGAAGGACATGATGTCATCAGTTTGAGCATTGGCGAGCCAGATTTTGACACACCGGATTTTATCAAAGAAGCAGCCAAACGCGCCATTGATGAGAATTATTCGCATTATACACCAGTGAGCGGTTATCCAGAAGTCAAAGCGGCGATCAGTAGAAAGTTCAAAAGAGACAATAATTTGACGTATACACCTTCTCAAATTGTGGTGTCAACAGGTGCGAAACAATCGATTTACAATGTGTTTCAATCGATTATTGGGCCAGGCGATGAAGTAATTATTCCTACACCTTATTGGGTGACTTATGCGGACATTGTTCAGTTGTCGGGTGGAACGCCTGTTTTCGTGCAAACTTCGATTGATTCGGGTTTTAAAGCAACGGTTGAAATGCTGGAAAAAGCAGTGACCTCAAATAGTAAAGCGTTGATTTTTAGTTCACCCAACAATCCCAGCGGTTGTGTGTACAGCAGTGAAGAATTGCATGAAATCGCGAAATTTGCTAAAAAGTATGATTTGATCATTCTTTCCGATGAAATTTATGAACACATTGTGTATGCCGAAAAACCAGTCAGCATCGCCACTTTTGAAGAAGCTTATGACCGAACGGTGACCATCAATGGATTGTCCAAAGCCTTTGCAATGACAGGTTGGAGAATTGGTTATATCGGTGCGCCGGAATGGATTGCGAAAGCTTGTGATACTTTGCAAAGTCAAGTGACTTCAGGTCCCAATTCTATTGCGCAACGGGCAGCGATTACTGCTTTGGATGCAGATACGGCTGAAATTCAATACATGATTCAAGCATTTGAAAAAAGAAGGGCTTTGATGCTGAATTGGGTCAAAGAAATTGAAGTGTTCAAAATGACGGAGCCTGAAGGAGCGTTTTATATATTTCCAGATGTGAGTGCAACTTTTGGTAAAACCTATCATGGACATTTGATTGAAAATGCAGATGATTTGGCTTTGTTAATTTTAGATGAAGCCCATGTTTCTACGGTTTCGGGCAGTGCTTTTGGCGACAACAATTGTTTGCGCATTTCTTTTGCTGCTTCAGAGAATACATTGAACGAAGCGATGCGAAGAATCAAAGAATTATTGGATTAGACATTGTTGGACTGACACAAATCACTGATAAGTTGATGTTTTGGTCGTAATTTTGTTGTTTCAATAGCATTTTTCAAAAAATAAATTAAAATGATTCAAACAGATATATTAATAATTGGCGCGGGTCCAACGGGATTGTTCATGGTCTTTGAAGCGGGTTTGTTGAAAATGCGTTGTCACATCATCGATGCTTTGCCTCAACCAGGTGGGCAGTTGGCAGAGTTGTATCCGAAAAAACCCATTTTCGATATTCCAGGATATCCTTCCGTGGATGCGGGCGTTTTGGTCGATAATTTAATGGAGCAAATCAAGCAGTTTCAACCGGGATTTACCTTGAATGAAGTCGCAGAGACAGTGGAGGAATTAGAAGATGGAACTTTCATTGTCACGACCAATCGTGGGACAAAGCACCAAGCCAAAGCGATTGCAATTGCTGGAGGTTTGGGAAGTTTCGAGCCCAGAAAACCTGAATTGGAAAACTTGGCACAATATGAAGAAAATGGCGTGGAATATTTTGTGAGAAATCCCGAATTGTTTCGCGACAAAAAAGTAGTCATTGCGGGTGGGGGAGATTCGGCATTGGATTGGAGCATTTTCTTGTCAGATGTAGCTTCTGAAGTAACTTTAATCCATAGAAGAAATGAATTCCGTGGCGCTTTGGATTCGGTAGAAAAAGTACAAGAATTGAAATTGTTGGGCAAATTGAATTTGATCACCCCAGCTGAAATCAAAGCTTTGCATGGCGAAGATCATTTGACAGCGATTAGCGTGGAAAAAGAAGGTGAAACTTTCCAATTGGAAACCGATTATTTCATTCCGCTTTTTGGACTTTCTCCGAAATTAGGGCCTTTGGCAGATTGGGGATTGGACATTGAGAAAAATGCCATCAAGGTGAACAATGCGTTGGATTACCAAACCAATCGAGAAGGAATTTACGCGGTGGGCGATATCAATATTTATCCTGGAAAATTGAAATTGATTCTTTGTGGATTCCATGAAGCAACGATGGCTTGTCAAAGCATTTACCAAAGATTGAATCCGGGCAAAAAATACATTTTAAAATATACCACCGTTTCAGGCATCGATGGATTTGATGGAACGAGAAAAGAAGCTGAAAAAGCAGTGGTGAAAGCCATTGATTAAAAAAATAAAGAAAAATATGAGTTTATTAATCGTAGGAACGGTCGCTTTTGACCAAATTGAAACGCCTTTTGGAAAAACCGATAAAATTTTGGGCGGTGCAGCAACTTTTATAGGGATGGCTGCTTCAAAATTGGGGGTGAAATCAGGTTTGGTTTCTGTGATTGGCGGAGATTTTCCACAAGCATACATCGATTTGATGGAGCAACATCAGTTGGATCTGGAAGGTGTAGAAAAGATTGAAGAAGGCAAAACTTTTTATTGGTCGGGTCGTTACAAAAATGACATGAACTCGCGGGATACTTTGGCAACTGAGCTAAATGTCTTGGAGAATTTCGAACCGAAAGTTCCTGCGCAATGGAAAAATCCAGAGGTATTGATGTTGGGGAATTTGCATCCCAGCGTTCAAAAATCAGTGTTGAATCAATTGGCCAAAAGACCGAAATTGGTGGTGTTGGATACCATGAATTTTTGGATGGACCAAACTTGGGATGAGTTGATGGACGTCATCAAAGAGGTCGATGTGTTGACCATTAACGATGAGGAAGCCAGACAAATGAGCCAAGAATACAGTTTGGTAAAAGCTGCCAAGAAAATTTTGACGATGGGCCCAAAAACTTTGGTCATCAAAAAAGGAGAGCATGGCGCTTTGTTGTTCAATGAGAACAATGTGTTCTTCGCACCCGCTTTGCCATTGGAAGATGTGTTTGATCCAACGGGAGCAGGCGACACCTTTGCGGGTGGTTTTGCAGGATTTTTGGCGAAAACCCAAAATTATTCATTTGACAACATGAAAAGAGCCATTATTTATGGAAGCGCTTTAGCGTCATTCACGGTAGAGGAATTTGGCGTGGATCGTTTGTCAAAGCTGAGTCCGGATGAATTGTCAGAACGTTTGGAAGTGTTCAAAACCTTGACAAATTTCGATATAGAATTGGATTAAAAGAAAAAAAACAGTTGGCAACAACTGTTTTTTTGTAAGATTGCTTTTTGAAGAATCCTTAAAGTAGAATGTACATGCAGAAGCGCTTCATTTTCAGCCTCATTTTTATCGCAATTTCTTGTGGTGTTAGTGGGCAGAATCATCAAAAGATTGAAGATTTATTGAGCTTGTCTGAAGTTCAATTTTTTGAATTAAAGATGGTTGAGTCAATTGAAACGGCAAGTGAAGCTTTGGCATTGTCCAAAGCAGCAAACTATTCTCGAGGGGTTGTGGCATCGAATGTTTACATTGCAAAGGTTTTGTCAGAAACGGGTGTTTTTAAAAAGGCATTGGAATATTTGGATGCGGCAGAGCAAGAACCTTATTTGTCTCAGGCAATCAATGCGCAGGTTGAGATCAGTAGATTGAAGGGGCGGGCTTATTCGAGTTTGGGTATGTATGAACTGGGGATTCGTGAATTTTATAAACAACTTCACTCTTCAAAACAAATTAAGAGCTCTGAAAACGAAAGAAATAGAGCGTTGTTTTGGGCACACCAAAATTTAGCGCATACTTTTTCGATGATGGATCAGCCTGATTCTGTATGGACGCATTTGATGATACAAGAAGACTTGTTGGCTAAAAATAGAGAAGAAGGTTCTTTTTATGATTTTAGTACAACTTACACGGCGATTGGAAAAGAGTACATTGGGAAAAAAGAATTTTCAGTAGCAAGAGAATATTTGGATAATGCCCAGAAAATATTAAGAGAGAACGAAAGCGCTTATTTGTACGATGTCTTTGCGGCTTATGGTGATTTAGAAGATGCGCTAGGGAATCAAGACAAGGCAGTCGAGTACTATCAGATGGCTCTGCAGAACAGCATTTTGAACAAAAATAAAAAAGCAGAGAAAAATAGGATTAAAGTTTTGTCGGATTATTATTTCAATAATAACATGGATACGGATCAAACGAACAAGTACCTAAGTCGTTATCAGGCGCTTAGCGATTCGTTGCGTTTGGTCAATAGTCAAGCGGTTGAGTTGATTATTCATCAGTTTCTGAATAAGCAGGATACACAATTTAAGAAAAAGACAAAGAACAATGGGGTAGTTTTTGCTATTATTATCATAGGAGTGATTGGTGTTGTTTTGTTCTTATTTCGAAAGAATTATCAGAAAAAAATAAAATTATCTCACATCGAAGAGGAATTAACCGAAAAAGAGGACTTGGTAGAAACTTTGGTGAAAGAAAGTAGTGAGAATAAATTCAATGAACTAATAGAGTCTGGTAGAAGGAATGACCCACAATTCATAGTATTGTTTGAAGAATTGTATCCAGAGATCGTGGCCAAATTAAAGAAAAATGATGAAGGCATTAAAACATCGGAATTGACTTTTTGTGCGATGATTTATTTGAATTTTTCAACCAAAGAAATTGCTGAATATACTTTCGTTACGGTACGCGCAGTTCAGATTAGAAAAAATAGATTTCGGAAAAAGCATCAAATTGATTCTTCTGTTGATTTGGCTGAGTGGATACGTAAATTATGACATCTATAGAAGCGTTATAGGAGGTTTCTTGCCCATCATTTTACATCATTTAATTGTTATAATAGGTTATAGGGAGGTTTTTTAAAAAGTGATAGCTATGTGATAGCTATTTTTTTTGGAGGCTTTAACAATAGTCATACACTTGTTGACGATTTGTTAATTAACGAGACAAATGACCTATAACCAACCATACAAACTATCTAAAACCATCATCTTATACGCCATGTATAAGGTCGTGTTTTGGGTGACTCTTTTGTGGATGAATGTTTCCTTTGGGCAATTTTATGTTTCAGATTCGACGGTATTACAGATTGAAGGAACCGCTTTTATTAGTGGGGAAATAAATGTTGAGGATAAAACAATTGTTTATATCGTAGAAGGAACGGAAACGGTTAATTTCCCAGTAGAAGGTCAATTTGTAATTGCTGATGAAAGATCATCCCAACAGCTCAAAGCAGAAAAAGTACTTACTTCTCAATCCAATGCAGCGCCTACTGTTGAGAAGATTCAAATTATAAAGCCTAAAGTCAAGGTCGAAAGCTTTGTCAGGCTTGAGAAATCAGCAGATCGTTCTATTTTTAATGCAAGCTTGGATTATGCTGTTGGTGTTTTACAAGTTAATTCAGAATCAAAATCCAAAACATTCAGTACGGCTATTCGCTATAATTATGGTTTGATTGCTTTTATAGAAACTTCTAAAGTGTTTGATAAAAAGACTTTTAACAAAGAGAATCCCCAACTTACTTCCCTTTTTTCACGACCTCCTCCTCTTTTTTGATGATTATTAAATAAAACCTAAGGATACAAAAAATATTTTGTATTTAAATTAATCAATGCCTTACTAATTGAAAACAACAGCTGACCTTCAAAGGGTTAGCGAAATAGCCTATACTTATGATGAAAAAAACATGCTTGCTCATGCTATGTGCTGGAGCTGTTTCTTATGGTCAAGTCGGAATAAATTCTGAAACTCCGGATGCGACTTTGGAAATTGTAGCGAAAAATAATACAGCAACTAATAAAATAATTGAGATAAATGACAACGATAATGTCCAGAATTTGGCGGTTTATGACAACGGAAATCTGGAGTTTAGAGGAGCTTTAATGCCAAACAACAATCCTGGAGAAAAGGGTGAATATTTAATCTCTCAAGGAGCTGAGGCCGCGCCAGAGTGGAAGGCGATAATTCCCTTACAAACAAAGCAAATCTTTGATGTATTCCAAGGGAATCAAGTGCAATCGGAGTCATATCCAATACTGAATAACTCAGCGAATACCTGGATACGCCCCAATATTTCCAATGTCAATATCAACGAATCTTCTGTGGGGGCTTGGTTGGCTAACGAATTTATTGTAAAAAAGACAGGAGTTTATATCGTGTCATTTAATTTGGATATGTACACAGGGACAACTTCAGCTAATGATTATACTTCATTTGCAAGAATAACGATGGGGAGCAATGCCTATCAATTTCCAACAGATGGTTTTGAAGGTGATGGTAATGTCTATTGGAATGCTGGAGCCGGAGAGATTGTAGGGCAATTAGATGTTGGAGATAAAATATTTATTTCAGCATATAATTCGGTCAAATGGTCTCTGGAGGCTGTGTCATTACAAATTAAATATGTTGAACTATAAAACTCAAAATCATGAAAAAATACATTACGATATTTTGTGCAGTTATTGGTCAAATTATCTATAGTCAGGTGGGAATTGGAACTCAAAATCCATCTGCTACTTTAGATGTAGTGTCTTTGGGAAGCACCAATGAAACTTATGGGCTGAAAGTCAATGATAGAGACAGCAATACTATGATGTCAATAGCGGATAATGGCAATCTCTATTTTAAAAGAAGTTTGATCGCTGGAGCGTCAGCTGGAGTTGCAGGTTATGTTTTGGGTTCGGAGGGAAGCAATAATACACCTGTTTGGAAAGAAGTGTTAAACTCTCCTTTGTACCGTTATGTTGCGATCGCTTACCATGTTCGTAATTCTAATAAAATAAATGGTTTGCCTGCCAATTCTAATGTAATTATAGATTTCGGTAATTCGGCAGTGATCAATAGTGCTGTGATTGGGAGTTGGAATGAAACAACTAAAAAATATAGACTATTGGAATCTGGAATTTATGATATAACAGCATCTGTTACAGGGCAGTCTAGTCTGGCGTCTGCAAATAGGAAAGCAGTGATGATGATTCATCTTGGTGGCTATAGTCAAGTCTATAAAGGAACTAATTCCCAAGGAAGTAGCAGTGATTTTATGACAACTGGTAAAGTTAGCCGATACTTAACCGCAGGTACGGAAATTTCAGTCACTGTTAGGGTAAGCAATCTTTCAGGGAGTGGAACTACATGGAGCCAAAATAACGCCATATTAAATATTAACTATTCACCTAAAACCAATTGAAATGAAGATATACATACATATAATCTGTTTGATTGTCCTTATTTGTAGTAAACTAAGTTATGGACAAGTTGGTATCAATACCCAAACTCCCTCAGCAGCTTTGGAAGTTGTTTCCGAAAAGATAAATAAAACTGGAAAGCTTTTGAAAGCTACGAATGAAAATAATTTATCGATGGCTGAAGTTAGCACCTCAGGTGATCTTAAGATTTCCAAAGCATTAATGCC
Source organism: Moheibacter sp. (assembly GCA_035515075.1). Taxonomy (GTDB): domain Bacteria; phylum Bacteroidota; class Bacteroidia; order Flavobacteriales; family Weeksellaceae; genus Moheibacter. The sequence goes on from DATJBZ010000024.1 coordinate 55,019, forward strand.
TGCTGGTGATCCTGGAACAGTAGGAACTTATTTGATTTCTCAAGGAGCAGATGCCCCTCCTGTTTGGAGAGATTTGCCCAAAGGAGCTACGATACAGATTTTCAATGCCCAAAGAGATACCAATATGACTACAACTAATTTACCAGGTGGCAATTATACTATAATCACTTTTAACATTATTAACTCAAGTACTGATGCTAATTATGGTAGCTGGAATGGTGTTAACAACGCTTTTACCGTAGCTAAAAAGGGAATTTATACAATTACAGCAGGATTTACTTCTTATGATATACAATATGATCTTGGTGGAGTAGGACCCAGTGGAGATTGGGAGTTGTATTCCGTAGGGATTTATCTTATGATCAATGGGAACCCTGTAGCAGCTAACATTCCAGCAACGATCGAATATAATAGTAAATACTCTGGATATATAACCCAAAGTCTGATTTTAAATGACGGTGATAGAATACAAATAGGAGGACAGTCAAATATGGTTAAATGGAAACAAGGACCTTCATTTATTAGTGTTTTATATAGTGAGATTCCATAGAGAAACCTCTGAAGACAATAAGAGGCTATGAAATACGACCAAATATTATTTAAAAACCATTTAAAAATTTAAAAACGAATAAAATGAAAAAACATATTTTAACATTGATGTTGTGTACTTTTTTCTTGGGAACACTTTTTTCTCAAATCTCAATGCTCTTTATTGATAGTGCACATCAGGTAAGTAGTGGTGAGTTTGCTGAGATACCAGCTGTTAATGCGTCTATAAACGATACTGCTTGTTCTGTTTCTGTAGCTCATAGTATAACAGGGTGGAAAGCAAAAGTATATGATGCCCCTGCTGGAGTTAATGGTTGGATGCAAATCTCTGCTTCTAATAGTTTTCCTACCCAAAGCTATACTCAAATAGCAACTTTTGATTATAATGAAAATGCTAATACAAATAAAGCTTTCGATATTTTTTTTAGCACTGATTATGTTGGCTTAACAGCTGCCAATCCTAAAGTACAGAATTATGTAGGACTTTCGATTCCGTATGCCTCAAATGAAGATTACGCAGTTCTCTTTAGTAAGGTCATTGTTAATGGAGAAGAAGGGAGATATAGGTTTGCTTTAGAATATGGTGATGATCATATTTTTATTTACAAGAATGGAGTGAAGCTTAATCAGCAACAAAACGCTTTTAATATAGCTTCCATTGATAATTTTGCTACAGTTGATTTAATTGTTGGAGATACAATGGCGATTTTAGTTGTTGAGGAGGAATTGTATAATACAGAAGTTAGAATGTCTGTATTCAAAGATATAGCTCCAGTCGTTGAGGACTTAACAAATGAATGCCCTTCTAACACGGTAAATTTAAATGATGCACATAAAGGAATAACACCATTAGGAACAAGTTTAGTGTGGTTTACTAACAATACACATACAGGTTCTGCTTTATCGGCTTCAGAAATATCGGAGGCAGTTGCGGGTACTTATTATGCGTTTTATTATGATTCCGAAAAGAATTGTTATAGCCTTCCTTCTGATGCCGTTACTGTAAATATTGCACCATGCCCCTCTAGTGATAATTGCGTGGATGGATGTAATAACAATACTTTTCTCAATACATCAAATCCCAATACAATTGAGTACGACAATATTATCTCAGGTTTTCATGGTACCATAATCAAAGAATCAGGTGGAGGTTATAAAATATGGGGGCAAGCTACTGCATCAAATGGTATAGACAATTTATTTACGCCGACCGAAATTATACCAGCCAATGGTTATAATTATACTGGACAAACTCTTAAAGCAGCAATGGGAACAGCAGGAAACTCCAGTGGTAATGCACAGTTTGCGCTTCTTACTACCGATGGATTGTATGTGTGGGGAACTGCAGGTTATTTGGTAAATACGGGAGTGAAATCTACTTCAACTTTTGGTAAAGTAGATAATACCACTATTATGGGAGCTAATACTTATGGTTTGCCAAATGGTGTAAATCCCCAAGATATTAAAATGATGTTTGGCTCTTATTTGACCTTAGCTATTGTTACCTGTACAGGTGATGCTTACGTTCTATCCAGCGTGGGCAATAAAAATGGTGATGGAACATTACAGAATGATACAAATAATAAAACTTGGCACAAAGTAATGAAAAATGCCACCACTCCATTGACAAGAGTAGTAGCGGTAAGAGGGCAGGCCTCAGCTTTAATGGCACTAACCGATTTGGGCGAAATTTACACTTGGGGAACTGATGTTTATTTAGGAGATGGCACCAACAAAGCCAGCCAAACTTATGCAACTAAAATGACCTTACCTTCTGGGGTTGTTCCTAAAATGATAGGAATGACCATTACTAAACCAAATGCAACGATTCGTAATAATTCACATTATTTATTAGGTGTTAATGGCAATATGTATAGTTTAGGAGCCAATGACAGAAAACAATTAGGTACATTTTCTGGCGGTGCTAATACCGATGAAAGTAAATCATGGGAACATGTAAAATCTACGAATTCTTCTACCAATATGACCAATGTTGTTTGGATAAGTCCGAACGAGCATGATGATCAAGGTTTGGCAGCGGTACAAGTATTAACAGCCGATGGTAAAATGTGGTCGTGGGGAGTGAGTAATAATTACACATTGGGTTTACAAGACGATGGTACTATGGGAAGTGCTCAGCCTGCGTATTCTTTTATTAAGGGAATTAATCCAAGGTATATGACGGGTGGATTAGATCCTTCTTTTAAAATTTTAGCGGTAGAAACTGGTGGGCATGTTTCTACCATTTTTAAAGATTGCGATTATAAATTAGGATATATTGGACATAACGCAAATGGATCTTATGGTATAAGCAGTACATCTACAAGTTCTACATATAGGTTCGATGGTGCTAAATTTTCTAATCTCTGCGCTTTGCCTCTCCCTCCATTACCTATTGTTAAAGATTTGAAAGTGTGTCCAGGAAATACCGTTGATTTAATGGATGCAGTTCTAAATACTCCATCATCAGGATATGTTTTGGAGTGGTGGACAACTCCAAATAGAATGTCAGGTACTCAAGTAGCTAATCCTGAATCAGTAGGCCCAGGTATCTATTATGCTTTTTATTGGGCAGATGATATTGATGATTGTGTGAATTTAGAAGGAGAAAAAGTTGTGGTATCATATTATACAGTAATAGATTCAGAATACAATGCCTGTATCTGTAACAATAAAACTCCTGCTACAGGAACTCCCAATGGGTTCACAAAAGTTGGGATTACTACACAGAGTCAACAAGCTACGTGGCCAGAAAGCATTCCCAATGGTTTCATCGCTTTGGAATCGAAAGACAAAGGAATGGTTATTTCTCGTGTAGAAAACTCAGATAAAATCACAGATCCAAAAGAAGGCATGTTGATTTATGATATTGCTGCCCAATGTGTAAAATTATACAATGGAACGGTTTGGAACTGTATCAAAAATACTTGTGATTAATAAAAAAAATAACCCAATCCACTGCTTCAGTGAAGCAGTGGATTAAAAACAAATAAAAATGAAAAAACAGAGTATATATAGTTTATTGGCCATTAGTTTATCAGCTTTAGCATTTGGTCAAGTAGCGATCGGTAAAGAGAATATAGAAGGCAATAGCACTTTGTTGGATTTTAATAATACAACAAACAATACATTGGGGATTATTTTACCAGCAGTTGACGTCATGCCATCGGATTTCACAACTGCAAACAACGGAACTTTTTTGTTTGATAAAAGTTCTTCTACCTTGAAAATGTACGAAAATAACCAGTGGGTGAATTTGTCCAAAGAAGCAGGTGATGGCAGCGCAATTGTTTCCAATACCACAGATGATGTTGGAAAAGGAGCGATCATTGGAAGCGAAACGACCAATGCTCAAGGAGTTTTGGTGTTGGAATCAACAGACAAAGCGATGATTTTACCTCGAATCAAAGCCCCTCATCTCAATGTGAAAAGTCCTTATCCTGGCATGATGTGTTATGACACAGAGACCCAATCAGTGGCACTATTTGATGGGAGATTTTGGAATTATTGGAGATAATTAAGAATAGATCATGAATTTCAAAGAAATCCACATTGGAAAAATGATTGAAATGAGAATTGCAGAATGCGGGATAGAAATGTCCCGCATCTGTAAGTTCTTAAAAACGGATGAAGAAGGAATTGAGGAAATGCTTCAATCCAAAAGCATGGATGCGAAAATTTTATTGAGATGGTGCAAACTCTTGGAATATGATTTTTTTAGAATTTATTCCCAACATTTGATTATGTTTTCTCCGCCTTCTGCAGCCGATAAAAAAATTAAAGAACCGGAAACAAGCAGTTTGCCACAATTTAGAAAAAACATTTATACCCAAGAAATCATTGATTTTATTTTGGAACAAATTAACGGCCAAAGCATGACCAAAAAACAAGTCATGGAAGAATATGGCATTCCAAAGACTACACTGTATAAATGGATAAAAAAATACCCCAAAAAGGATGAATAGTCAATGAAAATAATTAGTAGTTAGGTTTTTAAACAGGAGGCATTAACGGATTAAATGATTTAATGCCTCGGTTTATAAAAAACACCAATCAAAAATTGTCTAAAACAAATACCATCAATACAGATTCGGCATTTTAAAAGATAAAATTGCATTTGTCTTTTTTGAAAATAAAGTAATTGATATGGTCATTACCGAATATGTTTTTGGGTTTGAGAATTGTTCAATTTATTATTTCGAACGACAAACGCCCGCTTATAAAATTGTCAAGATTTTTTGATTTTCTTTCAGTATTTCAAACAAACAATTGGGTGAGGGCATAAATAACCAATCCAACCAAACCACCCACCAAAGTCCCATTGATGCGAATGAATTGCAAGTCTTTTCCGACTTCCAATTCTAGCTTTTGACTCAATTCCTTGCCTTGCCAACCCGCCACCGTTTGGCTGATCAGCACTTCGACTTCTTTGCTGTTTTTCAAAACCATACGGTACAAAAAATGACGGATCCATTGATTGATCCGCAGTTTTAGCGCTTCGTCATGTTGTAAAGTGTCCGCTAACTTCTGAATGTTTTTATGCAAATAAGTGTGCAATCCTGAAGAAGGATTTTCGATGCTTTGTTCCAACATGTTTTTGATGGACAACCAAGCGTCTGCTGCATATTCTTCCAAGTTTTCTGGAGAAATAAAAGTGGTGGTCAATGCATCGAACTTTTCTTTCCAATGGGTAGAAACCAAGATCTCTTCTGAGAAATGGGTCAAATATTCTGTGAGTTTTTGGCGGAAATAATGGTTTTTATCGGTTTCAATTTCTTCGATAAATTGCACAATGCCATCGGTCATTTCTCGTGAGATTTTTTTGCCGATCAAAAAAGAAATGAACGGGCGATTGTCACTGATTCGGTCGCGGATCAATTGCTGATTGTCTTCCACATATTGCCTCAACTCAGGTAAAATGCTATCCAACAATTGCAGATGTTCTTTTTTATCTACCCAATATTTAATGCCAGAAGAGGCGATTTTCGGGTAATCGATGGTTTTTAAAATCGCAGCGCCCTTGTTGGCTAAAAAATGTTTCACTTCTTCGTCTTCCAAATCTTGGATGATTTTTTTGAATAAATGCAACAATTCATCGGCCAAGACCGCTTTATTGTTGGGTTTGTTCAACCAATTGGAAATCCATTGTATTACTTCCAATTGTTCAATGTAAGGCCGGATGTTGGCCGGAGTGAGAAAGTTGTCTTTGACAAATTTGCCCAAATTGTCGCCCAAATCTTTTTGTTTTCTTTCGATCAAATTGGTGTGTGGGATTTTTAAACCCAAAGGATGTTTGAACAAGGCCGTCACCGCAAACCAATCCGCCAAAGCGCCGACCATGGCGGCTTCAGAAAAAGCCTCGACATAGCGCATCCATTGTGCGGCTTGATTTTGTTGTAAATAAACCATCAAAGCATAAATGATGGCCATCAGGACAAACAAGCCGCTGGCAATTCTTTTGTGGTTTCTCAGTTGAATTTCTTTGTTGGAACGCATAGTGGATCGATCAGTCGGTATAAATTTAAACCAAAAAAATAAGACTGCACGGCGCAACAAAAATTTCTTGTCTTTTTCGTTTAAAAACCTTTATTGTACCTTTGATTCAAATTCAAATTGCATAGCAATGAAATACACAACAATCATCGGATTATTATTGATTGCGATTGGCTTGGTCGCTTCATTTGTCGCCAAAACAGATTTTAACAACTTAATTACTGAGCCAGACTTTGCATTAGGCATATTGTTTGGCGGTGGTTTGGGCTTGTTTTTGGGTGGACTTTTGGGTTGGCTATACAAAAAGCCTTATGCGCCCACTTCAGCGAATGCTGCATCCAAGCCGACAGTTGAAAAAACAGTGGAATAATCAATCTTTTTGCTGCAGTTGAAGAAAGTGTTGGTAATAAAAAGCGGGAATTAATATCAATACCAACATGGGTTGTATCAAAAATCTTCGGATATAAAACCCTATGTTTTCGCCCAAGGAAAAATGGTTTTGGATCATGTAAATGTACAATGGCAACAAAATGACCAAGAAACCCAACAAAATCAATGCAGTGAATTGGACTTTTCGAAGATCCCAAAACAACAAGCCGATGATGCCCAAACTCAGGATGCCGTTCAGTGCATACCTGAAAATAACATGAAAAATGACTTTGCCAAGTTGAAAATCGGGAAAAACTTTGCCCAAAAATTCTCCTTTGAAATAGGCCAAAAAAGGATCGTAGAACAATTGCTCTTCAAAAAAGCGCACAAGTACCAAGCCGAAAATCAATGGCAAGACCAATAAATAACGCAGGGATTTATTCCAGTTCTTTTTGTTCATTTTTCGGGGTTTTTAGTGCGAAATATTTCACCCAAATGATCCAAAGCAATACGATGGTGCCATAAATGATCGCCGGAAATAAGTAATCGTGCGAAAACTTCCCATAGTTTGGATGATAGGCCAAAATGTAGTTCAACAAAACAATTCTCAACACATTCATGATTTGTATCGCGAGCAATCCACCCACAATGAAAAGAGAAGTTTGTTTCCAAGTGGTTGAAAAGGCGACGATGAAGGAAACGAAGATGATCATGATGGAAATGGCGTTGCAACCTTCGTTGATATAAGTATGCCATTGCCCATTCAAACTCACCCACACCCAAGGATTTTTGTTGTCGATGTGCGATGTCGAATCATAACCGATCGCGTTCAAACTAGAAACGGTGCAGTCGCCGATGAAAATGCTGTAAGGATCAGGCAAATTGTATTGGTGAAACTGTCCCAAATACAAATTGTACAAAAACACCAAAATACCTCCCACCAAGACAAACTTGAGAATGAAGATTAAGACAGGTTTGAATTCCTTCATGGGTTGGTTTTTATTTTAGAAGGAACAAAGTTATACAAAATAGCGGATTAAAAATCCTAAATTTGTCCACCTAAAAGCGTTGAGAAATGGAGAATTTAAAATTAAGAATTGACAGCATCATCCATTCAACTGAAATGTTGGAGGAGAAATTGCATAAAATTTGTCAATTGTTGCAACAAGAAGTCGATCATTATGATTGGGTCGGATTTTACTTTAGAAATGGTGAAAAAGAAGAACTGAAGTTGGGACCTTATGCAGGTGCAGCAACGGACCACACCATCATTCCGTTTGGCAGAGGGATTTGTGGACAAGTGGCGGTTTCGAATGAAATTTTTGTGGTGCCCGATGTTCATTTGGAAGACAATTACCTTTCTTGCAGTACCGAAACGAAAGCCGAAATCGTTGTGCCTATTTTTGTAAATGGCGCAAACATCGGTCAAATCGATATCGACAGCCATCAACTCAACCCTTTCTCTGAAAAGGATGAAAAGCTTTTGGTTTATATTTGTGAAAAAGTTGCGACTATCTATTGATTCAAAATACACATTCAATGAATGAACTAGTGCGTTATTTTCCGGACTTGACGGAAAAACAATTGGAACAATTTGCTCAGTTGAAAGAGTTGTATGAAACGTGGAATGAGAAAATCAATGTGATTTCCAGAAAAGACATCGACGAATTGTATGTCAAACACGTTTTGCATTCTTTGGGCATTGCCAAAGTCATGGCTTTCAAAGAAGGATCGACGGTGTTGGATGTAGGCACAGGCGGTGGATTTCCAGGCATTCCTTTGGCCATTTTATTTCCAGAAGTACAATTCCATTTGGTGGATTCGATACAGAAGAAAATTTTGGTGGTGAATGAAGTCGCACAAGCGCTGGGTTTGACCAATGTCAAAGCGGAAGTCAATCGGGTGGAGCAGTTGAAAAGTCAATACGATTTTATCGTCAGCCGTGCAGTGACCCAAATGCCAAAATTTGTCAGTTGGATCCAAAATAAAATCAAAAAGAAACATATCAACCCTTTGCCCAACGGGATCTTGTATTTGAAAGGCGGCGATTTGACAGAAGAATTGAAAGAATTTCCCGCAGCGATTCAATATGAATTGGTGGATTTTTTTGAAGAAGATTTTTTTGAAACCAAAAAAGTGGTTTATCTCGGTTTATAAACACTCATTTTGTTGAAAACTATGCCATGCAAATGGAGCATATAGTCCAAAATTGGTTAAAATTCCTTATCTTTGTTAGATTGAATTAGTAAGAAAGACTATGAGTAAAAACACATACACGGCTGACAGTATTCAGGCGTTAGAAGGAATTGAGCACGTAAGAATGCGTCCATCGATGTACATTGGTGACGTTGGGGTAAGAGGTTTGCACCATTTGGTGTATGAAGTCGTCGATAACTCTATTGACGAAGCCATGGCAGGGCATTGTGACGAGATTTCTGTGATCATTCATCCAGACAATTCAGTAACAGTTAAGGACAACGGTCGAGGGATTCCAGTAGACATTCACAAAAAAGAAGGCAAATCTGCTTTGGAAGTGGTGATGACCAAAATTGGGGCTGGAGGTAAATTTGACAAAGACAGTTACAAGGTTTCTGGTGGTTTACACGGTGTAGGTGTTTCGTGTGTGAACGCGCTTTCAGAACATTTGAAAGCGGAAGTGCACAAAGATGGGAAAATGTATGTCCAAGAATATGAAAAAGGGCACAGCATCAGTGAAGTGAAAGAAATTGGTGCCACCAGCGAAAAAGGAACCTACGTGACTTTTCGACCAGACAAAACTATTTTTGACGATGTGGTGTACAATTACAACACCTTGGCTTCGCGCTTGCGTGAACTTTCTTTCTTGAACAAAGGTTTGACCATTCATATCGCCGATGAAAGAGAATTGGACGAAAATGAAAATCCGTTGACTGAAACTTTCAAATCCGAAGGAGGATTGAAGGAGTTTGTAGAGTTCATCGATGGAAACCGTGAAGCATTGATGGCCGACGTTATCCATATGGAAGGTGAGCGTGACAACATTCCCGTAGAAGTTGCCATGCGTTACAACACTTCTTATACAGAAAATTTACATTCGTACGTAAACAATATTAACACCCATGAGGGAGGAACTCATTTGGCGGGATTCAGAAGAGCGTTGACGCGTACTTTGAAAAAGTATGCCGATGAGAATTTCAATTTGGCCAAAGAAAAAGTAGAAATCGTTGGAGATGACTTCCGTGAAGGAATGACAGCGATTATTTCTGTGAAGGTGATGGAACCTCAATTTGAGGGCCAGACCAAAACCAAATTAGGCAACTCAGAAGTGAGTGGTGCAGTGGACAAAATTGTTGGAGAAATGTTGTCCAATTATTTGGAAGAACATCCCAATGAGGCAAAAGTTATTGTTGAAAAAGTAATTTTAGCCGCCAAAGCCCGTCAAGCAGCCAAGAAGGCCCGTGAAATGGTACAACGCAAAAACCCGATGGGTGGAAGCGGATTGCCAGGGAAATTGGCGGATTGCTCTTCCAAAGATCCAGCAGAAAGTGAAATCTACTTGGTGGAGGGTGATTCGGCAGGTGGAACGGCCAAACAAGGTCGTGACCGACATTTTCAAGCCATTTTGCCATTGAGAGGAAAAATTCTGAATGTGGAAAAAGCCATGGCGCATAAAGTGTTTGAAAACGAAGAAATTCGAAACATTTATACCGCTTTGGGTGTGACCATCGGAACTGAAGAAGACAGCAAAGCATTGAACATTGAAAAGTTGCGTTACCACAAAATCGTGATCATGACGGATGCTGATGTCGATGGTAGCCACATTGCCACTTTGATTTTGACCTTCTTTTTCCGTTACATGAAAGAGTTGATCGAAAACGGTTACATCTTCATTGCCGCGCCTCCTTTGTATTTATTGAAAAAAGGAGCAAGACAACAATATGCTTGGGACGAAGCAGAACGCGAGAAAATCATCGCAGAATGGTCAACAGATGGTACAGCGAAAGGAATCAATGTTCAACGTTACAAAGGTTTGGGAGAAATGAATGCGGAGCAACTTTGGGAAACCACTTTGAACCCTGAGCACCGTACTTTCCGTCAAGTCACCATTGACAACGCTGCTGAAGCTGATCGTGTGTTCTCTATGTTGATGGGCGACGATGTGCCACCAAGAAGAGAATTCATCGAGAAAAATGCGATTTATGCCAAAATTGACGTTTAATTGTCATTGCATCATAAGAACAAAAAGCCTGAGATTTTTCTCAGGCTTTTTTTTATAACTTTTGTAAAGTGCGGTACAATTTCTGGAGTGGCAAACCCATTACGTTGTAATAGCAACCATCGATTTTAGTGACTTTGGTGTAGCCCAACCAATCTTGGATGCCGTAAGCGCCTGCTTTGTCCATTGGATGGAAATTTTTCACGTAGAAGTTAATTTCTTCTTCACTCATTTCATCAAAAAAGACGTCAGTCCGATCCGAGAAAGTCACCAATTTTTCAGTCGTCCTTAAACTCACCGATGTGTACACTTGGTGCGCTTTTCCTGCCAGACTTTGAAGCATGTCAAATGCCGCTTGTTCGTCTTGAGGTTTGCCCAAGATCAATCCGTCCAAACCGACCAAGGTATCTGCGGTAATCAGCACTTCATTCTTCTGTAAATTTGGATAAGCTTTCGCTTTGGCTTCAGAAATGAAATTTGTGATCGCCTCCTTTTTCAATTCGGAAGGATAGGTTTCATCGCAGTCAATGGAAACCACTTCAAATGAAATGCCCAAACCACGCAGTAGCTCTTGTCTTCTCGGAGATTTCGAACCCAATAAGATTTTTTTGTTGGCTAAATTGTTCAGCATTTTTTTGAATTAAATGGAAGCGGTATGGTCGTTTTTATCGAACCATTTTTCTTGAACTTTTAGGGTTTGTTCGATGATGTCACGGACACAACCTTCGCCACCTTTGAACGGAGAAATGTATTCGCTCACTGCGCGAACATCTGCCACCGCATCATTTGGACAGCAAGACAAACCGACCGTTTGGAGCAATTCAATGTCTGGAACATCATCGCCCATGTACAGGATTTCTTCTGTTTTTAAATCATAACTATCCAACAAATCTTGGTAGGCCTCCATCTTGTTGTGTACGCCAGTATAAATGTCATAAATGCCCAAATATTTCAAACGCTCCACTACCATGGCGTCTCTACCGCCGGTGATGATGACGATTTTGAATCCTCTTTTGATTGCCAACTGCATCGCATAGCCATCTTTGGTATGCATGGTTCTGACCATTTCGCCACTGGGCATCAAAATCAATTTGCCATCGGTCAATACGCCATCCACATCCAAAATAAAAGTAGTGATATGGTTCAATTTCTGTTTGTAGCTAATCATTTTTGTAGGTTCTTTTGATCGAATTGGTCAACAATTGATACAATTGTTGCCAATGGGAATTGTTTTCTAAGGCGTCCAAATGTTTTTGAATCACCAAATCATCGTTTCTGCGTGCAGGTCCAGTTTGTGCATCGTAGGGTTCCATATTTTGAATTTTGGTGGCAGTTTCCTTGATCAACGGTCGCAACACATCAAATGGAATGTTATTTTCCTCACAAATGTTTTGGCCGATTTGGTACAAATGATTCACGAAATTTGACGTCCAAACGCCTGCCATGTGAATTTTTAGGCGTTTCGCACTATCAACTCGATGTACTTCATTCGAAATCCTTTTGGCCAATTGCACCAAAGCATCTTCGTCTTCCTTGTTTTCCGCTTCAATGAAAAAAGGAATTTCTTCATAGCGCAACATTTTTTTTTGGGTGAAAGTTTGCAAAGGGTAAAACACGCCTTTTCTGTAATTTCCTTTCAATACTTTGGTGTCCAAAGAGCCCGAAGTATGTACAACCAAGGTGTCTTGGTAAGGAATGTAATGAGACAACTCTTCGACAGCAGCATCTGAAGCAGCGATGATGTACAAATCAGCTTTTTCCAATTCAGAGATTTTATTGGTAAATTGGATATTGTAATCATTGCCCAATGCTTCCGCTTTGGCCAAAGTACGGTTGAAAATTTGCCGAACATTGACGGTGTTTTGGACCAAAGCCCGCGTCAAGTGAAAGGCCACATTTCCTGCTCCTATGATAACGACTGATTTCATAAACAGCACAAATATAAAAGAATTCGTTTAAATCAATTCACTTCTGATTTGATTCAAAGATTAAATGTTGAAATTTCACAGATATTGCTCATTGGATTTGAGTATTTTACCATGAACCTTTATCTTTGTTCTCATTATTTTAATTCAAATATAAAAATCTATATGAAAGTTACAGTTGTTGGCGCAGGCGCAGTAGGCGCAAGTTGTGCTGAATATATTGCGATGAAGAACTTTGCGGCTGAGGTCGTTTTAGTCGACATCAAAGAAGGTTTTGCAGAAGGAAAAGCCATGGACTTGATGCAAACTGCTTCGTTGAATGGTTTTGATACCAAAATTACGGGAAGTACTTCTGATTATGCGAAGACAGCAGGGTCAAGTGTTGCAGTCATCACTTCTGGAATTCCAAGAAAGCCCGGGATGACCAGAGAAGAATTGATTGGCATCAATGCTGGAATTGTCAAAGAAGTTACCGAAAATTTGATCAAACACTCTCCAGAAGTCATCATCATCGTGGTTTCTAACCCGATGGATACCATGGCTTATTTGGTACACAAAACTTCTGGTTTGCCCAAAGAAAGGATCATTGGAATGGGTGGCGCTTTGGACTCAGCACGTTTCAAATACCGTTTGGCAGAAGCTTTGGATTGTCCAATTTCTGATGTAGACGGAATGGTGATTGCTGCGCATTCTGATACAGGCATGTTGCCTTTGATGACCAAAGCGACCAGAAATGGTGTACCTGTGACGGAGTTTTTATCGGAAGAACAACAAAATTATGTATCGGAAGAAACCAAAGTGGGTGGGGCGACTTTGACCAAATTATTGGGGACTTCAGCTTGGTATGCGCCTGGCGCAGCGGTTTCAAGCATGGTTCAATCCATTGTTTGTGACCAAAGGAAAATGTTTCCATGTTCTTTGTTGTTAGAAGGAGAATATGGACAATCAGACATTTGCTTGGGTGTTCCAGCCATCATTGGTAAAAATGGAGTAGAAAAAATTGTAGACATTTCATTGACCGATGCAGAAAAAGAGAAATTTGCAGCAGCAGCTGAAGCAGTACGCGCAGTGAATGCTGAATTGAAATTGTAATCGAACAGAAAATAAATATTACTACGGTGGCTGATTTCAGTCACCGTTTTTTTATTGGCTTCAATTCGATTTCAATGATTAAATCACTTCCGCTACGACAAAAGTACTTCCACCCACATAGACCAAATCATCTAAATCTGCTCTGGATTGAGCTGCTGACAAAGCTTTTGCGACTGAGTTGTGGTAACTCGCACACAAATCGAGTCCGATGATTTTTTTCAATTCATCCATGGGCAATTTCCGTTCTACTTCTGGCGCACAGAAATAATATGTTGCATTTTTCGGAAAAAAACGAAGGATGCTTTCCACGTCTTTGTCGTTCACAAATCCCAAAACCAAATGCAAGTTTCGGTAATTGGCTTGTTGAATTTGTTTTTGAATTTCAACCAAACCATGGGCGTTGTGTGCAGTATCTGCAACGACCAAAGGTTTTTCACTCAAAACTTCCCAACGCCCTCTCAATCCTGTGTTTTTGACGACGTTTTTCAATCCTTCTTCGACAGCTTTTTCTGAAATCTCAAAACCTTGTTTTCTCAATTCATTCACCGCTGCCAAAACGGTTTTTCGGTTTTTGATTTGGTAAATACCTTTGAGGTCAGAGGCATAATCAGCAACGGCCAACTCTTCTGCAAAAATCAGTGGTGCGTGTTTTTCTTTGGCTTTGTTTACAAAAATCGACTGGGTTTCTTTCGTTGTTTCACCAATGATGATGGGGGTGTTTTCTTTGATGATGCCTGCTTTTTCTTGGGCAATTTGTTCCAAAGTATCGCCCAAAATGGCTTGATGGTCCAAACCAATGTTGGTAATGATGGATAATTTTGGTTGGAGAATGTTGGTCGAATCCAAACGTCCGCCCAAACCTGTTTCTACTACGGCAATGTCCACTTTTTCTTGTGCGAAATAAGCAAAAGCCATCGCAATGGCGACTTCAAAAAATGAAGCTTCCAATGTTTGGATCAACTCGAAATGCTGTTCGGTAAAACTTGCCACAAATGCTTTGTTGCAAAGTGCGCCATCAATTCGTATGCGCTCTCTGAAATCTTTCAAATGGGGCGAAGTCGTCAAACCCGTTTTGTAACCCGCAGTCTGTAAAATCGACGCCAACATATGCGAAGTGCTTCCCTTGCCATTGGTTCCAGCAATGTGAATCGAAGGAAATTGCTGCTGCGGTTGATTTAATTGATTGCAAAGTTGGACAATGTTGCCCAAATCTGCTCGATAAGCCGAAGCACCACTTTTCTGAAACATCGGCAGTTGATGCATCAACCAATCGACAGCTGTTGCGTAATCCATTTTTATGGTAAATTGACTTCGTAAATGTTCTTCCAGTTTTTCCCTGTCACCAAGATGTTTTTTCCGTACAACGCAATGCCGTTCAGCACATCATCGTCTCCTACCGATTCATCGATTTCTTTGAAATCATAGTATTTCTCAACCGCGCCTGTCGCTGGATCGATCACCAAAATATAAGGCGTCAACCAAACATTGGCGAAAATTTTCCCATCGATGAATTCCATTTCATTGATGTGCGTATAAATCGAAACATTGCCCGTAACTTGGATTTTTCGGTTGAAAGTCAAGTTTTTATCAAAGAAATAAATGTTTTGTGTGCCATCAGAAATGATCAATTCTTCGCCATTGGACGTCAATCCCCAACCTTCTTTTACTTCCGCTGGCATCTCCAAGGTGTCGATCAAATCCAATGTTTTGGCATCATACACCAAAATTTTTCTTTCGCGAAAAGTCAATTGATAAACTTTCCCATCGATGATTTCAGCGCCTTCTGCAAATAGTTTCGGATCTAAATTTATTTCTTTTTTGAAATTCAAAGCGCCTAAATCATAGGTCACCAATTTTGATTTTCCATATTGACCAGAACTTTCATAAATCATTTGGTCATGGTAGAAAAAACCTTGGGTAAACAATGAAGTCGCGTGCGGATATTGGTTCAGGATTTCAAATTCAACCGGTGTTTCTGGCACAGGATTCAAAACCGCCAAAGTCGTTTTTCCATAAATGCTTTTTCCATCGATGTACACATTCAGCTCCAATAAATTTGAGCCCAAATGGGTGGTCGGTGCAGTGATTTTCTCATTGTTTTGAATCCTATTTCCGTTGATCAAAATCGAAATTGAATCAATCTTGTCTTCATTTTCCAAAAAAGTTATGTTCAACGCATCTTCCATGTGCAATGGTTTTTGTTGAAATGCATAAAAATTGGATTGCAAATCCGACAAACTTTTGATTTCCTTACCACAAGAAATGACCAACAAAGCCATGCTCGCTATCAGTATTTTTTTCATAATTCATTTTTTATCGATGTCCAACCTTGTATCCATTTGACCAAAATTTCGATCCAAGCATCTGCATCATTGAAACATTTGACATAGGTGAATTTTTCTCCGCCGTTTTCCAAAAACAAAGCTTTCCCTTGTTGGTTGATTTTAACCAAAGTAGCCGCAGAATCGGTCACAGCCCCCGCACAGATCACCAATACTTTTTTGGCATTTTCTTGGGGCAATTGACGCAAATAATCCAATGTATCAGGCTTTAAACCCACTTTTTCATGGCCCATTGTGAGAAAACTGTAATCCATCGGTGTACTCAAATTCAATTTTTCTCGCAACAAGTCCGTTGTTTCCAAACATTGTTCTTCGTAAGTCTTTAGCTGCAAGTCTTTTTGTGTTTTTGCCCTTTTTTTGACCAATTGATCGTGTGATTTGTTAATATTTGGAAAGGACAACAAGACTCGATCATAGGTTTCAGGCGCACTTTGCAGAATGTGATCCGCCAAAGTTTGAATGAAATCTGGATGCTTATAGAACGAATTCAAAAAAGTCAAATCCATTTTTTTATGGCTTCGAAATTGAATCTCCTTGACTTTCTCTACTGCGGACCAAGTTGTGCCCATGGTATATTGTGGGTGCAAAGGCACCACGAGGACTTCCTTGACGCCTTCATCTGACAAAAGCTGCAAAGCACGATGGATCGAAGGCCTTTTGTAGCGCATGCCCAAAGCCACTGGAACGGTCAATTGTGCAGTCAGTTTTTGTTGAATTTTTGTTGAATTCCACACCAATGCTGAAGCTTCTTTTTTTGCATTCGTCGCATACATTGCTGTCATTTTCGCCAAAAAATCAGGGGTCAGTTGGCGTTTCACTTTCCATTTTCTCATCAGAAAGGGCGCATCTGTGACCATGGGATCCATCAAGTATTCTTGCCAAAAAGCTTTGATCTCATCAGAGCTTTGGTCATTGGGGCCGCCTAAATTAAGCAATAAAACGCCTTTTTTCATGTTGGGAAAGTAAATTCTTGGCAAAAATAAGGATATCTTCTCAAAGCTCGATGAAGTTTCAAAAATGTCTTGATGCTTCGTTTGTATTTTCCGAAATTGACGGTTTTGTTTGGGTGAATTGTACGTTCAGAAGTGTATCTTTGTCCTAATTATTTTGACCATGTCCAATTTTTTAAATCCAGACCGAGAGCATTTCCCTGAAGAGGAATTGAATATTGAGGAGCAATTTCGTCCCCAAAGTTTCGATGATTTTACTGGTCAGGCACACATTCTTGAGAACTTAGGTGTTTTTGTTCAAGCCGCAAAATTGCGGGGAGAAGCGTTGGACCATGTGCTTTTACACGGACCTCCGGGATTGGGGAAAACCACTTTGGCGCACATTATCGCCAATGAGTTGGGTGTTGGCATTAAAATAACTTCTGGTCCCGTTTTGGACAAACCCGGAGATTTAGCAGGTTTGCTGACCAATTTAGAGGAAAATGACGTGTTGTTCATCGATGAAATTCACCGAATGTCACCCGTCATTGAAGAATATTTGTATTCGGCGATGGAAGATTACAAAATCGACATCATGATCGAATCGGGGCCAAATGCCCGTTCAGTTCAAATTGGATTGAATCCGTTTACGTTGATTGGCGCTACGACCCGTTCAGGTTTGTTGACTGCGCCTTTGCGCGCAAGATTTGGCATCAATTTTCGATTTGAATATTATGGCCAGGAATTGTTGAGCACGATTGTCCAACGAAGTTCACGCATTTTAGGTACAGCAATCGTCGAAGATGCGGCCATTGAAATTGCTGGAAGAAGCCGTGGAACACCCAGAATTGCGAATGCGCTCCTGCGCAGGACCCGAGACTTTGCCCAAATCAAAGGCAGCGGAAAAATTGATCCAGCCATTGCGAAATTTAGTTTGAAGGCTTTGAAAGTCGATGAAAATGGCTTGGATGAAATGGACAATAAAATTTTATCGACCATCATTGAGAAGTTCAAAGGTGGTCCAGTAGGAATTTCAACCATTGCTACCGCCGTAGGTGAAAATACAGGTACTTTGGAGGAAGTCTATGAACCTTATTTGATCCAAGAAGGCTATTTGATGCGAACGCCAAGAGGCCGTGAAGCGACTGAAAAGGCGTACCGTCATTTGGGGAAAATTAAACCCAATTCATCCAGCAGTTTGTTTGATTGATTTAAAAATAAAATACAAAAAGCCGTCTCATAGAAATGTTGAGACGGCTTTTTTGAGGGTTAAATCCGATAAAAGACAATGTTATTGGATGATCAATTTTCTGGTTTCCATGCGATCGGTTTCTTGGATGCGCACGATGTAGATCCCTTTTGCCAAATCTTGTACGTTGATTCCTCCTTTGGGTTGTTCAATTGATTTGACTATTCTTCCGTTTACATCAAAAATTTCTACTTTCAAGACTTTGTTTGAAGAAAGGAAAAATTGTTCAGAAGTTGGATTGGGATAAAGGAATGTTTTGGGAGACAAAACTTCGGGGTTGTTTAACTTTTCAGTTTCGTCTGTTGGTGTGATTGGGCGTCTTTTACCAAAACTCAAGCCCAACCATTCATGGTCGCTCAATTCGATTGATGTTAGGTCGGAAGCAGTTGTCCAATTCGACAAATCTGTTCCAGTATAGGTTTTCCAAGGATTGGTTTCACTAGAAAGACCTTGAAAACCAGCCCAACTCAATTCAGTTATTTTACCTTCGTTGATTTCATAAAAGAAACCTGACAATTGTGTTTGCAAAGTTTCCAATAGGTCTGCCGCTGAAATGGTTTCGTTTTCGTATTGAACGCCAAAAGCAAAAGAATCAAATCCTTCCTCATTTTCGGTCCCGAAATCCACGACAACTATGCTTTGGTTGTTCCCATCACCAAACCAATTGATGATGTCATCCGAAGTAAACCAAAGTGAGTGATAAGCTGGAATGGGTTGAGCAGGATGTTCTGGTGTAGGATTGCTAAAGCCATAGGAAGCGCCATACCATTTTTCGTTGGTCAACACTTCAGAAGTCCCTCCATTCATGTTCATGCCGTCGCTGCTGTTACCTGACCAAGTGCTCCACCAATCTGGTTCGCCTGCCAATCCGTTATGTGCATTGAAAACAATATCATTTAAAAATGCACCATTGAATCCTGTCTCATGTGAAAAATTAGGTTCTGCCGATTCGATTGCCATTAACATATCTGAAACTCTTAAGGTTTCACCTTCATTGAAACGAAAACCCCAAGCATAGGAGCGGTCGTCTGTTCCGTCTTTGAAATCGACAACCATGTAGGCGGTTTGAGTTCCTTCTCCAACAAAAAATTGGACATCTTGTGCGCTAAATTGAGCCATCAAAAATTGGGAGATCAAGAAAGCATTGGCTAATAAAATTTTTTTCATTGTTGTTTGTATAATTGTTTAATAATTGAAATACACACCATTGGGAATTACGCCGCCAATCGGAAAATGACTGTCTAAATTCCCTGTCAACGAGTACACAAAAAGTTGTCCGTTATTTACATAATCTACTGCATCACAAACGTAAATCCATCCGTTCACGACATTGAAGCCATATAAAATGCCCAAACCATCAGTTGTGGTTGAAATGAACGGCACATCCGTGGCTTGCATGTTAGTAGTCGTTGTTTTGTAAATGTCATTTCCGATGATGTAATAGATGTTGCCTTGTTCAATTTGTAAATATTCAGGGTGTACGCCTAAAGGAAATGAAAATTCGTCGACCGTTTGGTGGTTGGCTAAATTGATCTTTTGCATGGCGCCTAAACTTTCATTGCCGGTCCAAGCAGCTTTTCCTGAGCTCAATACATACAAGTGTCCGTTGTCTATTTCCATTCCATTGGGCACATCGGCGACTTCAATGCTTTGAACGATCGTATTTGAAGACAAATCCATCACAGAAATTGAATTGCCATAAGCATAATCTCCACGCTGTGCGATGTACAGTTTGTTGTTGTGAATCGCTAATTTTTCTGGCCCTTGTGGCACTGAAATGGTGGAAGTAATTTGAAAAGAATTTAAATCTACGACAGCAATAAAGTCATCTTCGGAATCGTTTCCATCCCCCCAATTGGAAATGTAAGCTTTTCCTTGGTTGGCTTCGATGTACCTAGGATTGGACAAATTGCCAGCGATGGTCGCAACACTTTCAAAGGTATAGCGGTTGACCACTTCTACTGTATTGGAATTGTTGACCACGATGAATGCAAATTCCCCATGAAATGAAATGCTGTTGGCTACATCGCCCAAAGGTCGGTTGTTGACTGTTGAGAAAATGTTGTTTTGGATTTCCCCTGATTGTGCAATGAAGCTAATAGAGGCATTTCCATGCATGAAGCCACCTTCGTTCAGCACAAAGACACCTTGAGTAAATTCTCCTTTGGGTGGGGCAGTGGTTTCGTTGCCGTTGTCGTCACTGTTGCACGCTGCAATGAGCAATAAAAACAAGCCCAATAGATAAAAATTGATTTTTTTCATTTGTTAAATTTTGAAGTTAATATTGAGATGGAAACTCCGTCCAGGCATCGGCCGGTTTTCCACACTTTCGTATGCATGGTCCATGAGATTCATG
The DNA here is from genome assembly GCA_035515075.1 of Moheibacter sp. GTDB lineage: Bacteria > Bacteroidota > Bacteroidia > Flavobacteriales > Weeksellaceae > Moheibacter. The sequence goes on from DATJBZ010000024.1 coordinate 75,518, forward strand.
ATTTCAAAACCGATTTGATAAGTATTTTCTTTTCCGAAATCATAACCCAAACCGAAGTTGCCCAAAAGAAAGCTGTTCAATTCTTTGGATGGTTCATTGTTGGTTGTGGTAAATACTTTTCCGTTCAACAACCATTGTGTATAAGCTGAAAAGTTTTTCCAATAATATGCCAATGAGGTAGTTGCTTTGTGGTAAGGTACATAAATCAACTGTTTTTGATTGGTTTGGTCTTCAGAAATCGTATAAGCATAAGTTGCGCTCAATGCCCAATCGTGCTGACCGATTTTTTTCTTCGCTGTCAACATCGATTCAATGCCATAAATCTTGACATCATGGATGTTTTCAGGTTGCCACAAAACACCTCCAAGGGGATTGATATTGGGTGCCCAACGGATCAAATCATTGACTTTGTTGTAAAAAGCAGTCACAGAAAAATTCATTGTCGGATGATGGAGTTCTTGGCCCAATTCGATTTGATAAGAAGTTTCAGGTTTCAAATTTCGATTGCCTACGCCTGGCCAATACAAGTCATTGTAAGTCGGAATTCTGAAATTTTTGGCTGCATTGAAACGCAATCGATAAAATGAATTGACATCGAAAATTCCGCCCAAAGAATAGAGCAGTGGCTGTCCATTTTCTTGGTTAAATTCTTGACGTACGCTCCATTGATAGCTGAAACGTTCCAAAATTTGATGTTGTAAATTGAAACCTAAAGCACCTAAATTTCTGGTTTTAGAAGAAGCTTCATTGGCCAATTGACCATGATTTTGTGTGAATTCAAAGAAAATTTTTGTTCGTAGTTTTTCATTGATTGTATAGTTCAAATCATATTTGGCAATCCAAGAATTCACAGTTCCTTTGTCGAAATATTCCTTATTGATATTGGCGAAAAAACGATATTCTTCATTCAAATAAGCCAGTTTTAATTGACTTTCCAATCGACCAAAACGACTTTGCCATTCCACCAAACTTCTCGAATTGTAATCCTCATATTTTTGACGAGTCGCATAAGGCGAGATTACCGACAAATGTCTTTTGGCTTGAAAGAGATTGCCGTAAAATTTCAAGGTGTTTTTTGGGTTAATTTTATACGCAGCACCTAAATTAATGTTGTTGTTGTAAAACTGTCCATTGGTGTTTTTTTGGTTCAAATAACCTTTCGGAAAATCGAAATCATTCGCTGATTGGTGCCGTGAATAACCCAAATTAAAACTGAGATTTTCATTGGAATAACTGCTTTTTAAATTGCCGGTAAAAGTTTCAAAACTCCCGTATTTTAATTGAATTTCATTGCTGAATCCTCGCTTGAAAGGCAAGTCGTTGATTAGCTCGATACTTCCGCCAATCGCGTTGTTATTTTCTGCCACATTTCCACCGCCTGCTTTGACTTTGATTTGGTCAAAGCCTTGTACATTCACCGTATTGAAATCCGTTTGTCCCGTGGTTTGCGAATTGATGTTGATGCCGTTCCATAACACCACCGTTTGCGAAGCGGTCGTTCCGCGAAATGAGGGCGAAGCAACCATGCCTGCACCATTTTCTTTGAAATAAATTGGCGTGTTGTAGTTCAATAATTGCGTCAAAGAAGCGCTGTTTTTCTTTAAAATCGAATCTGAAATCAACCAAGTATGTTGCGTTTTCAATTCCTTGATTGCGAGATTTGAAGACAAATTGGCCTCTTCCAAAACAACGGTGTCATTTTGCGACCAAAGGATTTGCGCGCTCAAAATAAATAGCCAAAAAAAATATAAAAACCTCATTGCATGGATTTGTTTTTCCTCCGAAAACAAAAAACTTTAATTGTTCAGTCAATGGCAGGTCTCCTGGCTTGTTCTGCTTTTTTCCCTTCCCGATTGCTCAGTGGTTTGTAGAAAAGCATGGTGTCGAACGTACAGTTGCGGGGACAGCTTCGGACTTGAACCGAATTCCCTTTTCACTTCGATATTTAAAACGAAGCACCAATTGAACGGCAAAGATATAAAAAGCAAAAGATTTCTTGGCTGATTTTTGTTTTACTTTGAATAATGCTAAAACCAAATTGATTTTTCATTCACACAAAAGTCATCAAAAATACGGTTTCCGATTCGTTGGATTGGAAATTCAAATAACCGTCTTGGGCTTCCATACAGTTTTTGGACAAACTCAAACCTATGCCCGCACCTTTTTCTCGGGTCGTAAAAAACGGAATGAAAATCTTTTCTCGAATCATCGGATCAATGCCAATGCCATTGTCTATGACTTCAATAAAAGTTCGGGAAGTTTCTTGGCGGAGGCGCATCGTAATTTCCTTTTCTTTTTTCTGACTTTTTTCCAAAGCATGCAAGCTGTTGGTGATCAAATTCACCAAAACATGTTCAGTCAAATTCGGATCGATTGTATGGTAAATCTCTGGGAATTCAGCAATTAATTTTAGCTTAATTCCTTTTTCATTGGCTAAAGATTGCATCATTTCTATGACACCTTCCACCAATTTCACCAAATTCGTATGGCTTTTTTGTGCTTGTGGAAATTGACTCAATTGTCGGTAATTGTCCACGAAAGCCAACATTTGCACCGTTTTTTTCTGAATGGTTTTCAAACTTTCTTTGAAATCATTTTCGTCTTCTTGGTTCCATTGCTCTTTGTCCGCATAATATTGCAAACTCCCCACCAATGAGTTGATCGGTGTCAAGGTATTCATGATTTCATGCGCGATGACTTTCATCAAATCATACCAAGCTTGTTTTTCTTTTTTCTCAACGATGGATTGTACCGAATCCAACAAAACCGTGAAATAGGTGTAATTGTAGGTTTGAATGGTTGAAGTTTTCAATGAGAAAGCTTGTTTTTCTTTGTGATCCACTGCGATGTACAATGTTTGTTGCACGGTTGAAAAATCGATGGATTCTAATTTCTGAGTAAATTGAGGCAAATTCCGTTGTAAATTGTGCCAGGAAGCAAATTTTGGAATTTGGAAAATTTCAGCGAAGCCTAAATTCATCAAAAAGATTTCCCAATCATTTTCGTCTGATTTTCGTAAAATCAAAACCCCTGTCGAAATGCCGTTGAATAAATTGTCGTAAATGAGTTTGACTGATTCTTGTTCAAAAAAAGCATGCCGTTGCTTCTCATAGACTTGAGACAAAACGCCAAAAATTTCTCCTTTTCTTGATGAAGAGGTTTGCATAGAGAAATCCTCTGAAAGCATCGAACGCAAGGTTTTTTGAATGTCTTGAAAAGGTCGATAGAACGCAAAATACAGTTCAACAAAAAAAACGATGACCAAGAAAAAAACGAAGAAAGAAGTGATCGGAAAACCGTTGAGATAAATGAAAATCGCCGCAACAGAACTGCCACAAATCAACACCAATCGCAACACGATTTTTAAT
>DATJBZ010000025.1:0-25430 GCA_035515075.1 Moheibacter sp.
TTGAACTGCTTCAGAAAATCATCTGAAATTAAATCATCTTTTTTCATAAGTGTATAAAATTTAAAATTAAACATAATAATAAATAGCTGGGGCGCGCCCCAGCTATTTATTTAACTTACACACTTTGTGAAATAGTCCCAAATAAACAAAAACATCGTCTCGATCAATTCAAGACGATGTTTTTGTTTATAATAAAGGGATAAGTTCAATCAATATTTAAAACCTGATTTTAAATAAGAAGTCAAATCCGCATAAGGAATGAAGAGGTCATAATAGCCATACACATAAGGCGTCAAATCATACAAACCATAATGGAAAGTAATTCCTTTTTTGGACAAAGTGAAGTTCTCAGAGATTTCCGCTTTTTCCACCAAGAAAATTGAATCTTCCGACGCATTCAACGCTTGGTTTTCTGGAATGTGGTGTTTTGCTCGAATGGCGGCATTGATGGTATTTTCAATTTGTTTGGATAATTCCATATTCAACACATCGGATAACAATAAAAATTTCTTTTGCTTTTTGTCATAGGTCATGAAATGCTCATACGATATGCCATGTGCGCCACCGGTGTATTGGTAACCTGACAAACTAAAGGTCAAGTATTTTGAGTTTTCAAGGTAGGGTGAGAAGTATTGGTACTTCTCATGGTTCCAACTCATCGGTGCTTCCTCTTCGATTGGAAAAACATCGAAATATTCCTGCGCATCCATTTTGTATTCCGATGCATGCAGTTCCAAATGAGCTTGGACGTATTCTTCAAAATTGGAAAAACCTTCAAACAATTGAGCAAAAATCCTTTGTTGCATTTCGGCATTTTTGGGCAAATAGAAATCATACACAAAAGTTCCTTTCATGTTTTCTGCTCCTTTGATAAAGTCCAACGGCACAATTTTTTTCTGACTGTAGTGGAACATTTCAGTGAATTTCTTGCACTTTTTTTCTTTGAATTTGAATGGAATACTTTCTCCATTTTTGGTCCAAATGCCTGAATAAACTCCTTTTTGAAATTGACCGCTGAAAGTTTCTTTTTTATCGTCCGCATCGTATTTGACCAAAACCAATGCATCCTTTGCAGCTGAATTTTGGTACAAAGCCATTGGGATTTCTTCGTCGTTTTGATAATAACTGCCTTGCCAAACCGAAGTTGGCGTTTCATTCTGGATTTCTTCCACTTTTTTAAGCGATAGGGTAACAGGTGTTTTTCCGATTTTCCCTTCAAAATTTAAATAATCTTGGGCCAACAACAAACTGCTCGTTAAAATGGCGAAGAGTACAAAACAATGCTTTTTCATTTGGTATTAATTTTAACCCAAAGATAAACAATGTACGTGCCGAAAGTGCTTATTGAGCAATGGTTTTATTGATTTTCAAAGTACGTTTTGATTTTTTTTGCCCGAGATGTACCGATCACTTCGATCAATTCTTCCAAAGTGGCCGATTGAATTCTTTTGACCGATTTGAATTTTTTCAATAAATCGGTGATCGATTTTTCGCCAATGCCTGGAATGTTTTCCAATGAAGAATGAAAAGCGTCGTTGCTGCGTCGGTTGCGGTGTTTGCTCAAACCAAATCGGTGGGATTCGTCCCGAACTTGTTGCAGGATTTTTAAAGTTTCTGAAGTTTTGTCCAAATACAAGGGAATGCTGTCGCCTGGAAAATAAATTTCTTCCAACTTTTCTGCAATGCTGATGACGGTGACTTTTCCTCTCAATCCCAAAGCATCAATGCTTTTCAGCGCTGCGCTCAATTGGCCTTTTCCACCATCGATCAAAATCAATTGCGGCAAATCCCCATCTTCTTCTAAAACTCGGTTGTACCGTCGGAAAATTACTTCTTCCATCGTGGCATAATCATCTGCGCCCACCACCGTTTTTACATTGAAAATCCGGTAGTCTTTCTTGCTCGGCTTTCCATTTTTGAACACTACACAAGCCGAAACTGGATTGCTACCTTGGATGTTGGAATTGTCAAAACCTTCAATATGGCGCGGTTCTACTGGCATCCGCAAATCCTTTTTCATTTGTTTCATGATGCGCTTCACATGCCGATCTGGATCGGTGATTTTGATTTGTTTCAATTGATCCAAACGATAATATTTCGCATTGCGCTCGGACAATTCGATCAAGCGTTTTTTGTCACCGATTTGCGGCACAGTAATGTGGATGTTGGGAATTTCCAAATCCATTTCAAAAGGCAATAAAATCTCTTTGGCACTTTGACCAAAGCGATTGAAAATTTCGATGATGGCTTCTTCCAGCATTTCTTCATCCGTTTCGTCCAACTTCTTTTTCATTTCAGAAGTATTGGATTGGATGATGGCGCCGTTGTTGACCCGCAAGAAATTGATGTAGGCAAAACTCTCATCCGAAATGATGCTGAAAACATCGACATTTCCAATGGTTGGACTGACCACAGTGGATCTGGCTTGGTAATTTTTGATGGCTTCAATTTTTTCTTTGATCAAATGTGCCGATTCAAAATTCAGATTTTCGGCAAAAGTTTTCATTTGTTCGGTCATGTAACGGATCACTTCGCCATAATTTCCCCTTAAAATTTGTCGAATCGCTTGGATGTTTTTGTCGTAATCTTCGTAGGATTGCAAACCTTCACAAGGGCCCAAGCAGTTGCCAATATGGTATTCCAAACAAACTTTGAACTTTTTGTCTTCGATATTTTTTCGGTTCAAATCATAATTGCAAGTGCGCAACGGATACAATTCACGGATCAAATCGAGCAATGCATAGCAAACGGGCAAAGAAGCATACGGTCCAAAATAGTCCGAACCATCTTTGATCACATTTCTGGTTTTGAAAATGCGTGGAAAGTTTTCTTTTTTGATGCAAATCCAAGGATAGGTTTTGTCGTCCTTGAGCATCACATTGTATTTGGGTTGGTATTTTTTGATCAAATTATTCTCCAACAGCAAAGCATCGAATTCGGTATCGACGATAATGATTTGGATGTCTTCGATCTTGCTGACCAAAATTCTGGTTTTTCCTGAATCTTGTTTTTTGACAAAATAGGAAGCCACCCTTTTTTTCAAGTCCTTGGCTTTGCCGACATACAAGATTTTTCCGTTTTTATCATAGTATTGATAAACGCCAGGTTTGTTGGGCAAAGTTTGCAGAATCAGTTTTAAGTTTTCTTTCATTTTAGCCCCAATTAAAATGGATGTCTAAAGTTATTTTGCATGAAATTTTTACCCCAACACTTTCAATTTGGCGAAATTCAACAACAATTTCTTTTCTCCAGCATGGTCAAACAAAATCACGGCTTTGGCATCTTTGGCATCACCTTCTAAGGAGACGACTTTTCCTCGGCCAAAACGATCGTGCAAAACGATTTGTCCTGCTTTCAATTCCACGGCTGCGCCATCGATTTGATTGGTGATTTTGGCCTTGTCCAAAGGTTTGAAATTCGCTTTGGGCGGAACCGCCGATGAGGAAGTATTCAACTTTGGTTTTTCTTTTTTGCGCTCAAATTGGGGCACTTGTGAAAATCCATCATCGAATAAATTGGCGCTCAATCCGCTGTTGTTGAAGTTGGATGGCACGATCAAGTTTTTCCAATCCAAGTATTTGTCGTCGATTTCTTCTAAAAAACGACTCGGTTCACTGTCGACGATTTTTCCCCAACGAAAACGAGAAACCGAATAGGTCAAATGGGCAAATTTCTCCGCTCTTGTTAAAGCTACATAGAAAAGTCGGCGTTCTTCCTCCAAATCCTGTCGGGTGTTCAAGCTCATCATCGAAGGAAATAAATTCTCTTCCAATCCCACGATGAATACCGCTGGAAACTCCAGACCTTTGGCCAAATGGACCGTCATCAAAGCGACTTTGTTGTCATCGCTGTCATCTTTGTCCGCATCGGTGGACAAGGCAACATTCTCCAAAAACCCGCTCAAAGTCGGATTGCCATCTTCCAATTGTTTTTGTTCTTCCACATAACCTTGGATGCTGTTGAGCATTTCTTGTAAGTTGTCCAATTTTGAAATGCCTTCGGGCGTATCGTCTTCTTTCAAGGTTTTGATCATTCCCGTGGTTTTGGACACATGCAAAGACACTTCATAGACATCTTGGTTTTCCAACATCACCATGAAACTTTTGATCATGATGATGAATTCATTCAACTTATACACCGTAGAAGCATTCAAACCTACTTTTGCGGCATATTGATGGATGTTTTCCAATAAGTCAAAAATCGATTTTTCTTCTTCGGCAGCCGTGATCATCAATTTATTGATGGTCGTTTGGCCAATGCCTCTTTTGGGGTAATTGATCACGCGAAGCAAAGCTTCTTCATCATTTTTGTTGACCAACAAACGCAAATAAGACACCAAATCTTTGATTTCTTTTCGTTGGAAAAAGGAAGTTCCTCCAAAGATTTTATAGGGAATGTTCCGTTTTCTCAAAGCTTCTTCAATCGCACGCGATTGGGCATTGGTACGGTACAAAATTGCAATGTCTTCGTGCTTCAATTGTTCATTCAAATGCAATTCCCAAATTTGAGAAGCGACATAACGCGCTTCATCTGCATCCGTCAAAGCGCGGTACACTGGAATGCTTTGTCCGACATCATTTGCTGTCCAAACATTTTTTTCCAATTGGTCACGATTTTGTGCTATCACTTGATTGGCCGCATTGACAATGGTTTTCGAAGAACGGTAATTTTGTTCCAAAGCAATCATCTTGGCGTCGTTGTAATCTTGTTTGAAAGACAAAATATTGCGAATATTCGCGCCACGAAACGCATAAATACTTTGCGCATCATCGCCCACCACACATAAATTCTCATACCTTGAAGCCAAGGCTTTGACAATTAAATATTGCGAATGGTTGGTGTCTTGGTACTCATCGACCAAAATGTATTTGAAACGTTCTTGGTATTTTGCCAAAACCTCTGGAAATCGCGTCAATACTTCATTGGTTCTCAACAACAAATCATCAAAATCCATGGCGCCAGATTTGAAACATCTATCAACATAAGCGCGATAAATATCGCCCATTCGAGGTTTCATTGCCGCTTGGTCGGCTTCGATCAATTCGGGTGAATTGTGGTACGCACGCACCGTGATCAAATTATTTTTGAATTGAGAAATGCGGTGAAGGACTTGTTTGGGTTTGTAAATGTCTTTGTCCAATTGCAATTCCTCAATCACCTTTCGCATCACACTTTGGCTGTCTTGGCTATCGTAGATGGTGAAATCAGAAGGATAACCCAAACGCGGTGCTTCTGTCCGTAAAATTCGGGCAAAAATCGAGTGAAAAGTTCCCATCCAAAGATTTTTGGCTTCGTTGGGTCCCACGACTTTCGCAATCCGTTCTTTCATTTCTTTGGCGGCTTTGTTGGTAAAAGTCAACGATAAAATGTTGAAAGGATCCACGCCTTTTTCGATCAAATGCGCAATTCGATACGTCAAAACCCTTGTTTTTCCAGAGCCAGCACCAGCAATCACCATCAAAGGACCTTCGGTATTTTCTACCGCCAATCTTTGTGGTTCGTTCAATTCGTCTAAATAATTCTTCATCTTGTTGCAAATTTAAAGATTAGAAATCAGATGGTCGAATTAATAAAATCAATTTATGCACAATGGCCGATTATCGCTGACAATCTTTTTATCTTTGGTCAAATTTGAATGGAACAATGAATCATTTTGGTGAAATTTTTCGGTTGACGACTTTTGGTGAAAGTCATGGTGATGCGATAGGAGGAATTATTGAAGGTTGTCCTGTGGGCATTGCTTTGGATTTTGAGCAAATTCAACAGGAATTGGACCGAAGAAAACCAGGCCAATCCAACATCGTGACCCAGCGCAAAGAATCGGATACCGTTCAGTTTTTGTCGGGCATTTATGAAGGCAAAACGACGGGCATGCCGATTGGTTTTATGATTGTCAATGAAAACCAAAAATCACAAGATTACACCCATATTGAAGAAGTCTATCGACCTTCTCATGCAGATTTTACCTATGCCAAAAAATACGGTTTGCGCGATCCTCGTGGTGGTGGAAGAAGTTCTGCACGTGAAACGGCCAATTGGGTGGTCGCGGGTGCGATCGCCAAACAAGTATTGTCTTTCATCCAAATCGATGCCTACGTTTCTTCTGTGGGTGGTTTGTTTTTAGAAAAACCATACCAAGCCTTGGACTTTTCAAAAACAGAAAGCAATGTGGTGCGTTGTCCAGACGAGGAAGTGGCGCAAAAAATGATTGAAAAAATCAAAGCCGTTCGAAAAGCAGGAGATACCATTGGCGGAACGGTGACTTGTGTACTGCGTCAAGTGCCCATTGGATTGGGGGAACCTGTTTTTAATAAGTTGCATGCGCGTTTGGGACAAGCGATGTTGTCGATCAATGCGGTCAAAGGTTTTGAATACGGCAGCGGATTTTGTGGTGCAAAAATGTTGGGTTCTGAACACAATGATTTGTTCAACGAAGATGGTTCAACTAAAACCAATCTTTCTGGTGGCATTCAAGGAGGAATTTCCAATGGTATGGACGTTTATTTTCGGGTAGCCTTCAAACCTGTCGCGACTTTGATGCAAACCCAAGAAACGATCAATGCACAAGGCGAAAAAGTGCAAATGGAAGGCAAGGGCAGACATGATCCATGTGTGGTACCTCGCGCTGTGCCCATCGTTGAGGCTTTGGCAGCCATGGTTTTATTGGATTTTACTTTGTTGAATCAAACCAAACATTTGGCTTGAAATTCAGGGCATACTGATCAAAGGGGAAGTAATGTTTTCAACTTGATCGGTGAAAATCTTTCCACGCACGACACTTTGGATGCTATTGATCAAACTTTCTTCAAATGATTTTCTCAAATTCGATTGATGGTACACCAAGCTGACTTGTCTGGTCGGCGCAGGATCCTTGAAATAGCGGATGTTTTTTTGGTATTCTTTGGGCAAATCCTCAGCGTGCATGGCGGGCAACAATGTGATGCCGTAACCTTCGTTGGACAATTTTACCAAGGTATCTAAACTACCACTGTCCAGTTTGATGGTTTGTAATTTCAACTTCGCTGCTTCGCACAAATTCATCACATTGTTTCGGAAACAATGCCCTTCTTTCAACAACAATAAATCGGTGACGTCCAAATCTTCTGCAACAATTTCCGCTTTGGCGTGCAAAGGATGGTAGGACGGAATGTAAGCAACCAAAGGTTCGTAATACAAAGTTTTTTCAATGATTTGATTTTCATGCAAGGGTGTAACGACCAAACCAAAGTCCAATGCGCCATTGTCGAGTTGTTCGATGATTTCTTGGGTTTGCAATTCTCGGATAATCAAATTGGTCTTGGGATGTTTTTTTTCAAAATTCTTGTAAAAAAGCGGAACCAAAGTGGGAAGAATTGTTGGGATGACGCCAATTTGAAAAGTGCCTTCAATCAATCCTTTTTCTTCGAAAATCAGTTGTGCCATTTTATTGGATTCCTTCAAAATGGTTTTGGCTTGAGCCACGACTTTTTCTCCGATCTTGGTCAGTTGGATGGGGTGCGCGCTGCGGTCAAAAATTTCGATGTCCAATTCTTTTTCTAATTTTTGAATTTGCATACTCAGTGTAGGTTGTGTCACGAAAGATTTTTCTGCTGCCAGTGTGAAATTACGGTACTCAGCGACCGCCAAAACGTATTCCAATTGAACCAATGTCATAAATAGATATTTTTTATAAAGGTATTAATATTATTGTATGAATTGGTAGCTTTTGGACTGCTTTTCGCAAGACATGTATTGATTTTCATCAGCTAGGTTTTGGATGAAATTGCTTAAATTAGAACCTAATTATAAACTTTAAAAATTAATAGAAATGACTTTATCAACGATTGGATTAGAAAAATCTACAACCAAAGAATTGGCAGATGACTTGAACGTTTTGCTGTCCAATTTACAAGTGTATTACCAGAATTTGAGAGGTGTTCATTGGAACATCAAAGGCGAGCATTTTTTTCAATTGCATGCGCAATTTGAAGCATTGTATTTGGATGCGCAAGAAAAAGTGGATTTGGTGGCGGAGCGAATTTTGACTTTGGGCAAAACGCCTTTGCATACTTTTGAGGATTATGTGAAAAATTCTTCCGTAAAAGTTGGAAAAGATGTGTCAGATGCCAAAGGATCTGTTTCTTTGATTTTGGAATCGATCCAGGAATTATTGAAAATCGAGCGTGAAATTTTGGATCGTTCAGATGAATTGGATGATGAAGGAACCAATGCCATGATGAGTGATTTCATCGCTTTTCAAGAGAAAACCGCTTGGATGTTGAAAGCTTTCTTGGGCTAAATTTATAACAAAAATGAAGAAAAAACGGCTTATCTGAGACCAGATAAGCCGTTTTTTGTGGTCAATTAAGGTTAGAAAAACGAAGTGTATAGGTCTTGTTTCCAATACATGATGACATAGAATATTCCAAATCCAATGAACAAAATAATCAAGGCCCAAATCCAAGAAGGAATGGCGCGGGGCGTTTCAGAACCGATGATTTCAAAACGATCTGAGCGCTCACTTCCATAGGCGTTGATGGTAATGGGGATTTTTTCGGTCACCGTTTCATTCTCTTTTAAACCCAAAACATAAATCATCGGTCCATTTCTGACTTCAAAAGGAATGATTTTGATGCCTTCATTTCCTTCCGTTGAATTGGCAACAATTTTTAATTGGTGTTTTCCGTCGGGAATTTTAGTGGTATCCAAAGTGAATTTTATAGGCGGTTCAAACTCAGCAAAAGGTTGAATTTCATCATCCAAATATACTTTGATGGTTTTTTCTGTTTCTTTCATGGCTTTCAATTTTCGTCAATGATGATATTTTTGATGTGGTCTGGATTCTTTTCTCCAGGTCGAACCAAGAATTTAATACTCAAAACAAGCGTAAACAAGACAATGATGGCAGCAACGACAATGATGATGAAATCTGCATTGCCTTCAGGTCCTGTACCGTGTGTCAATCCTTGAAATAGTTTGGGTTGTTGGGATTGACAAACTTCACAAGCTTGGGCAATTCCTCCAAAAATGAAAAGGAAGAAGTAACGGAATGAAAGTGTATTTTTCATGGTTTATTTTTTTAGGTTGTTCAATGAATCTCTAACGGATTTGACATCTTCCGCCGTGATGGTTGAGGCCTTGTTTCCCCAACTTGTTCTTTCATGGTTGACAATGGCGGCGATTTCTTCGTCTTTCAAATGATCGCCTTGCGGTGGCATCGAAGCATATTCCGGCCGGGCGTCATAACCAGAAATGATGATGCTGACCATGGTGCGGTAATTCGGGTCATTGACAATGGGACTTCCTGCCAAAGGAGGAAATGCGCCAGGCAAACCTTTGCCATCTTGTTGGTGACACACCGCACAAGTCGAAACGAACAAAGCAGCACCATCGGGTAAGTCAGAAGCGGCAGTAGCTTGATTTTGTGTTTTCTTTTCTTTGGCTGGAATAAAGCTGACGGTGGTTTCACCAGGCAATTTCGGTTGTTTCAAAGCTTTCAAATAAGCGACCAAGTGCAAGGCTTCTTTTGAAGCGAGCACCTTGTTTTTGGGACTTTTTAAATAGTCATCAGGCACATTGATGACCACTTCATTTTCAAATACCTTGGTGCTGTCTTTTTCTTTGAACAACCACTGATAGGAAGGCATGATCGATTCTTTGACCACCAATCTTGGATTGTACAAATGCAGCAGATGCCACTGGTCAGAAGCTTGTCTCACACCGATGTTGGTCAAATCAGGTCCTGTTCTTTCACTGCCAAGCAAGGAAGGAGAATTGCGCCAAAAGTCCATTCGTTTTTTGCTGAAAACATAATCTGAAGGAATCGAAGGCCGATTGCCCCAAGTTTTGTCCATTTCGATGCTTCTCACTTGTTGCGTATGACAGGCCATGCAGTTTTCAGCCACATAAATTTTCAAACCTTCTCTTTCTTCCAAAGTCAAATCAACTTGTTCTGGAAGCGGTGCTACTTTTAGCATCTGAAGCGCCGGAATGATGGAAACAAACAGGCTGAGAATCAAATAGCCCCAAAAGGACAAGAGCACTAAATTTTGATGATTTTTACTTAAATTCAACATGGTTTAATTTTTTATGGTTTGAAAGGAAGGTTCGTTTTTAGTTTTAACCATAACATATAAGTTATAGGCAAAAATTAAATGAGACAAGAACATCATTGTTCCACCGATCGCTCGCCAAACCCAATATTCACGCATCAAAATAACGGATTCGATGAAGGGATTTCCTTCGATCCAACTCAAACCTTTGAGCGTTCCACCGACCATTAAGGAAGTCATGTACAGAAATAAACCTAAAAATGCCAACCAAAAATGCGCGCCAACGAAAACGGGGCGGGCTTGATTTCCCGTGATTTTTGGAACGATAAAATAAATTGCGCCCCAAAGGATGAAACAAATGATGCCATACATCGTCATGTGAGAGTGCGCCACATTGAAATCCGTGAAATGCCAAACGTAGTTGGTGAAACGAAACGCTTGGAAACTTCCTTGTGAAGATCCGACGAAGTAATAAATGATGCCGACTAAAAAGAAGGGCAACACATAACTTTTTGAGATTTGGCTCCAACTTCCTCTCATCGTCATCAAAAAGTTCGTCGTTCCTGCAATGACAGGAATGAACATTCCCATACTGAACACGATGGCGACGGTTTGCAACCACCACGGCAAAGGAGAGAAGATAAAGTGGTGGGTGCCAATCAACGAATAAAACAACATCTGCGTCCAAAATGCCAACACACCCAAAGCGTACGAATAAATCGGTTTGTTGACCGCTGAAGGCAAGTAATAATAAATCAAGCCCAAACTAAAGGTCATGAACCACATGCCTACGCCTTGGTGCATATAATAACCTTGCACGATGGTTTCACCCAAAGCGTCTTGGTAAAAAGGCAAGTAACCGATGATCACCAAAATGGTGGTCCAAATCAATGCTGCCAAAATGTACCAATTGGAAATGTAGATTTCTTTGATTTTTCGCAGCGCAACCGTTTTGTAAAAATTGTAAAAAGTGACGATCAAACCGGACAAAAACAACAAAAAAACTGGCCAAATGTACTCACGGTATTCGCCTCCACCGTTGTTGATCCCCGCCATTAAGCATAAATTTCCCAAAACCAAACTGGCATTGATCAAATACCAAGCTGTTCTTGCCAATTGTGGACTGAACAATTCTCGGTTGGAAGTTTTGGCGATGACATAATTCCCCAAGCCCAACATGGCCAAGGATGACCATCCCCAAAAAACGGTGTTGGTATGCACAGGTCTCAACCGGCCAAAAGACAACCAAGACGTTTTGTCGATTTCAGGAAAAACGAATTTCAACCCTAAATATTCGCCGACCAAAGTGCCAAATACCAACCAAAAAGTGGCGGCAGCCAAATAGTAAATGACGACTTTTTTCAAGGCTGGAGAGATTTTGATCATTTTCTCGTGGCTCATTTTGTCCGCAAACATTGTCTCGTTGGCAGCAACATTGGCTTGATTGACCAAACCTCGACTGTCTTTGGCTTGCTCACCATGGCTCAATTCTTTTCCACTGAGTTGGTAGCTCAAAGCCGCTTTTCTTTGTTCCAATAAGTCATCAATTTCATCTTCTTTTAGATGGACGATTTCTTCTTTCCAATTGCTCCCTTTTTTTGATGTTTGTTTTTTCTTCAGTGATTCTACATAAGCAGAAATTTTAGCAGACATGATGATGACGGCCACAAAGGCGACGATTAAAATGAGGACCAAAGTTCCGATGATACCCGGGCTTTTTTCCCAATCCGCCGCATTTTGTGCGAAAATGACCAATGGGAAAAATAACAAAAGGACGTTGAAAATAGTGTGTTTCATATCATTTGATCTAGGATAAGTAGTTGTTTCTTCTTTTTTTAGAAGAATTATGGAATAAAGTTACAATGAAAAGTTTAATCTAAGACAAAAAGGTCTTAAATTAATTTTATATGATGGAAGGTTTTTATTGATGTGTTTCTTGGAAGGTGAGGCTTCAGCGTGAGTTGGAGATTCTAAAAGAAAGAGATGGGTGTTTTGTTTTTAGGTTCATTGATTTTTATTCTGATAGCGCGAACTTAACTTTACTCAGGCATCCTAATTGACCAAATCCTCAGCAGCCAATCGCTCTAATGTCTGATGTCTAGTGTCTAATTTCTTCTTAACCCCAAACTTCACCCCACAAAAAAAGCGGCAACTATGATGTAAATGACAAGGAGCACAATGAAAAAGAAGCAATTCACGGCAACCAAAACAAAACTTTTCAATCTTGAAATCATTTTTTTCTCTTGGTACACCAAACGATGCGCGCGAAAAAAGTAAAAGAAAGCGTAGCCAAAAGAAAGCAAAGTAACCAATCCACCCATCAGATTGCTTAGCGTAATCAGCTTGGGGTTTAAATCAGAAGGAAGATAAATCAACCAATTGAATAAAATGTTCAAGCCAGTCAAGACCAACAAGAACGCAAAAAAGTACAGGGTGAAAATCCCATGGTCATAGTATTTCCATTTTTTCTTGCCGTGAATCAGCCACAAAAACAAGGCGAAAAAGGGTAAATACAGCAACAAAGCTTTCGGCACGTATTTGTTGAAGACATCGGTGTATTGATCTTGTATCTTTTTGGGATCATCTGTTTGCACTTTTTCATACAAATCGATGTATTTTCTGGCAATGGCAGCTTCTATGAAACCATATTGTTCATTGGTGGATAAACTGTTGTGAATGGAGTCAAATTGAGCCAAAGTCGTTGCTTTTTCATACGGGCCGACAATCAAGTCATCGTGGATGTTCAAACCAATTTTTAGTTTGACATCAAGGTCGTTTTCATGATGGTTTTCTGCCGCTTTCAGTGAGTCAGGAATGACTTCTTTCGGATTTTTGAAGGCTTTGATCGCAGCGCGGTACGCACTGTATTCTGCGATACTGAGTCGATTCTCTTTCGGGGAGTGCGATTGCAAAGAGTCCAATTGTGCAATGGATTGGATGTTGTGGTTTTGTATGTTGAAGCCCAAGAAAGGCACGTCAATTTTTTCCGTTTCGATGGAGGTTTTTTCAACTTTGGATGCACCCAACTCAGGCAAAAGAAAGGGCAACAAAAAAGTCACAAAGCTCGAAAAGAAATACAGCCGAACCGGATCGACATAGCTGGAGCGTTTTCCATCCAAATAATCAGCAATGATTTTCCCAGGACGAAAAAGCAAGTTTTTCATCGTGCGAAAAAGTTTCGGGTCTAACAAAAAAAGTGCTTTGAACAACTGTTTGAAAAGATAGACAAAAGACGGACGGTTGATGCGGTTTTCCTGACCACATGCTGTACAAAACTTTTTTTCTACTTTGTAGCCACAATTGAGGCAAATGTTTTTTTCTTGATCGTTGGATTGAGTCACTGTTCCAATAGAGTTAGGCTTCAAAAATAAACATTAAAGTCGAAATGCAACGGTGTTTTTTTTATGGTATTGAGTATCGTTCTTTTGTGCAAAGTTCATTTGAAAAAAGCCCAAATAAGCGCTATGAAATCAGTGAAATGCTGTTTGAAGTCTTGGATCAATTCCTTTTTTGTTCTCATGTTGCTGACAATATTCTTTCAATAGGCTAAAATACAATTATTTATTTGAGATGAACGAAAGCCTCATGCCAACGATATTGATAATTCAACACCAGCCCTTTGTACAGGTCAGCATTTTTTTATGTAAGTTTGTGCTTGGAATTAATTCTAAAATGCAAGGCTTATTTTGCTTGGAATAACTAATTAAATACCGCGTGAAATTTCTAAGAATATTTATACAATGGCAGTTCTGGACAAGCTTACTCCTGATGGGGTTGGTTTGTTTTGGTTTGTATCATTTCATTTTCAAAGTTTGGTTGGAAAGTTATACGAACCACAACCAAGAGATCGAATTGCCCGATTTGACCACGATGGATGTCAACGAAGCCATGTTGACCTTGGACGGTTTGGGCTTGACGTATGAAATCGATAGCGTGCGTTATGATCCTTCACAAAAAGCTTTGGCCGTTTTGGACTTTTATCCTGAAAAAGGCTTCAAAGTGAAAGAAGGTAGAAAGATTTTGATCAAATCCAATCCCAGTGGATGGAAATCTACTTTTTTACCAGACATCGTAGGGAAGTCCAAACGTCTGGCTTTTACTCAATTGCGCTTGGCGGGATTGGAAGTAGGAGACACGATTTACAGACCCGATTTGGCCAAAGATGCGGTGTTGGGCGTGATGTTCAACGGCAGACAAATCGAAAAAGATTTTGAGTTGGCCAGGTTTTCAAAAGTGGATTTGGTGTTGGGCAAAGGATTGGAATTTGGGGTGAAAACACCGAGATTGATCGGATTGCTTTTTGACGAAGCCAAATCTTCGATTTATGCCAACCGTTTTGATGTGGGCAGAATTACCGTGGAAGGAAAGGTGTTGGACAGTGCAACTTTACAGGTGTTTTACCAATATCCGATCGCTGGAGACAATTATGACCAAGGCTTGCCAGTGGATTTGTGGTTGACGACAGAAGATCCCAAAGAGTTGAAGTCTTTGATCAGAGAATTGGACAAACAATACCGAAATTTTGGTGCCAACGATTCCATGGCTGTTGAGGTGTACAATGAAGAGTTTCATTTGAACGACAATCAACCCAGCAGACCACAGCCGAAGTTGCCAGAAGGAAAAATAGAAGAATCCCCTAAAAATTCAGAATCGAGAGGTTTTGAAGTTGACTGATATGCAAGATAATTTAGATAATAACGCGCCAGTTTTTGAGCATTTTTCCATCCAAGCAGACAAAGGACAATCGCCTTTAAGGGTCGATAAGTTTTTGCTCAATTTCATGGAGAATACTACGCGGACAAAAATTCAACAAGCGGCCGAATTGGGCCATATTTTGGTCAATGGGACAGCAGTCAAAGCAAACTACAAAGTAAAACCCGGCGATGAAGTCAAATTGGTTTTGGAGGAAGCGCCAAGGGTGATTGAAATCAAAGCTGAGAACATTCCGCTCGATATTTTATATGAAGATGAAGCAGTAGCAGTGATCAACAAAGCTGCTGGAATGGTGGTGCATCCTGGGCACGGAAACTATACAGGAACTTTGGTCAATGCGATCAAATACCATTTTGATCAATTGCCTTCGATGTCAGCCGAGTTGGAACGTCCAGGTTTGGTCCACCGAATTGATAAGGACACCACAGGTTTATTGGTAATTGCCAAAACAGAAGCTGCGATGCAAAGTTTGAATGCACAATTCAAAGCCAGAACAGTGGACCGTTTGTACAATGCAGTCGTTTGGGGAAGCGTGAAGGAAGAGGAGGGAACCATCGAAGGAAATATCGGTCGACATTTGAAAGACCGTTTGCAAATGGCGGTTTTTGAAGACGAAAGTGCCGGAAAGCATGCCATTACCCATTACAAAGTTTTGGAGCATTTTCTGTATGTGACCTTGGTAGAATGTCGTTTGGAAACAGGAAGAACGCACCAGATCCGCGCACATTTCAAACATTTGGGGCATCCTTTGTTCAATGACGAACGCTACGGCGGTCACAAAATCTTGAAAGGAACCACTTTTAGCAAATACAAACAATTCATTGAAAATTGTTTCAAAGTTTGTCCAAGACAAGCACTGCATGCAAAAACCTTGGGGTTTGACCATCCAGTAACGGGTGAGCGAATGTTTTTCGAACAAGCCTTGCCCAATGATTTGGTCGATTTGTTGGAGAAATGGCGAAACTATACCCAAAATTCAAGAGACGAAATGGGGTAACTTTACTTGTTTAAAAATGAATAAATGAAAAAAGGGTAGAAATCATCTACCCTTTTTTATTGCGCATGGCGCTTCCAATTATCCTTTCAAAGACAAAATATATTTGACCATGCCTCTGGCATCTTCTTTACTCATGCCTGGGTGAGGGGTCATCGGCACTTCTCCCCAAACGCCTTTTCCGCCGTCCAAGATTTTTTCAGCCAAATAATCGATGTCCGCTTCAGTGTATTTGTCTGCGACTTCTTGGTAACTAGGACCGATCAGTTTGTTGTCATTGTGGTGACAAGTTCTGCAGTCACTTGCTTCGATCAAAGCCAATCCCGCTGCTGTTGGATCAACTGGAGCAGCTTCTTTGGGTGTTTGGTAAACATCATCCTGAGAAGCAACGGGTGCCATGTCAGGGTTGCTGGGCGCTTGTTCTTTGGAAGAGCAGCTGGCGATAAGGGCAAATACCCCTAGGGTTAAAATAATTTTTTTCATTGCTGTGGTTATTAATGGATTATCAATTCATTTGTTGTTGGATGGCTTGTACAACTTCAGTTGTGTTGATCGTCAAGCCTTCTTTTTGGTAGGTTAAAATTCCTTTGTTCGAAATTACGCTAATAATGTTAGAATGTGAAAAATCAACAGGGGAAATTTGTTTGTACTTCATCGACAAAACATTGGCAAATTCGCGTGTAGCTTCTTGACTACCTCTCAAAAAGAGCCATTGTTCGCCTTCGAATTCATTGATTTTTAAATAATTTTTCATTTGTGCTGGTGTGTCGACCTCTGGATCGATGGAGACCAAAACCAAACGAATTTTGCTCGGATCGTATTTCCCTAAACTTTTTTCGATTTCGCTCATGGCTCCTGTCAATTGAGGACATGCCGTTTTGCACGAAGTGTAAATCATGACCATCACCAAGGTTTTTCCTTGTAAATCGACCAATTTCATGAACTCCCCGTCTTGGTTTTCCCAATCGGAATTCAATTGAAAAATCGAAGCAGTGTCCAAGGTTTGGTCGCTATTGCTTTCCTGACAAGCCATGAGGCTTAATAAACTAAATAAAAGGATGAATGTTTTTTTCATGGTTTTAATTTATGTCTTTTGCACATCGAAAACCCAAATTGTTGACGGTGTAATTGGCTTTCAAACTTCCTCTCATCGCATAGCGAATGAACGCCGCGTAATTTTGTAAATCGGAAGTGGTGACCGCTGCACTGGCACAAAATAAGTTGTCATTTTCTGATTGATCGTTTCTTGAATTTCCAGTCATCATCACCGAATTGAAATCTTCGGTCCATTCCCAGACCATTCCAAATAGGTCGTATACGCCATAATAGTTTGGATTTTCTGATTTAACTTCCGCTTGAAACCGTTTTTTTCTTTGGTAAGCATTCAAAATGTAGGCGGTGAATTCAGCCTCTTTCGAAGCGTCTTTTTGAAATTCATCGGCCAAAGCGACAAATTCCCATTCATCCACTGTTGGCAAACGCTTTCCGACACTTTTTGCATAGGCGCTGGCGGCGAACCAAGAAACATTGGTCACAGGAGCGTTCAAACTCACATCATGCGGAGGTTCGAAATCTCCTGGCCAATTTTGAAGATAAGTATCGTCCGCATACAAACGGCTGATTTTGCTTTTGGTCCATTGTGGGTTTTGGGTCAAAAATTCCAAAAACTCACCGTTGGTCACCGGACTGTCATCCAAGTAAAAACTTTGAACTTTCACGAT
Organism: Moheibacter sp.; assembly: GCA_035515075.1. GTDB lineage: Bacteria > Bacteroidota > Bacteroidia > Flavobacteriales > Weeksellaceae > Moheibacter. The sequence continues at coordinate 17,460 of DATJBZ010000025.1, forward strand.
TTTTCCAGAATCCTGCCCAATGAAGCTTTCATACGTTCCACTGTCAATTTTTAGCATGGATTTGGCGGAAGTCAATAAAGTGATTGATTCGGAAATTTGCGGTTGCTCTTGAACCTTGCTCGATTTCGAACAAGCAACAAGAATTAAAACCAATAAGACAAAAGCATTTCTCATTTTCTTTGTTTTATTATTTTTATCCATTCAATTAAGAAGGATTCTCAATCAAGGCATTGGTTCTGAAAACTTTTGGATTCTCTTTGCCCACGACTTTAATTTTTCCCAAAGCACCTTTGTGAAAGGCTCTAAAAATTGCGTGATCGACCAACACATAATCGCCAGGAACATCCGCTTTGAACTCAACGATGGCAGCACCTCCTGCAGGAATGGTGGTGGTTTGTACGTTTTTCATGACAGTTGTTCCACCTTCGGCATACACTTGGTCAAAAATTTCACCAATCACGTGGAAAGAAGAAGTCAAGTTCGGTCCGCCATTTCCGACAAACAAACGCACGGTTTCTCCCACATTGACCACCAATTCATTTTCTCCCAAAAGTGATCCCGTATTTCCATTAAAAACGACATAGTCTGGATTCTCAGCGATGGCTTTATTGATGTCAAACTCTTGCAAACCTTTTTCGCCAAACTCTCCTTTGGTATAGAAATCACCTTGCATGATGTAGAATTCTTTGTCCACCTTTGGCAAACCACCTTCTGGTTCGATCAAGATCAAACCATACATTCCATTTGCGATGTGCATCCCAACCGGCGCCGCGGCACAATGGTAAACATACAATCCTGCATGCAAAGCTTTGAAAGTGAAAACCGCTTCTTTTCCTGGCGCCACAAAAGTAGCTTCAGCGCCACCACCTGGACCGTTTACCGCGTGTAAATCGATGTTGTGCGGAAAATTGCTGTCTTCTCTGTTTCTTAAATGCAACTCAATTTCATCGCCCACCCGTGCACGGATAAAAGAACCAGGAACGGTTCCATTGAACGTCCAGAAATGGTATTGAACGCCATTGGCCAATTCTCCGATTTCTTCAGTTGTTTCTAAATTGACAATGACTTTCTTGGCTTTTCTATCTCCAACTGGCGTTTGTACGTGAGGAGGAGCAGGCATGTCCAGTACTTCTGAAGTGCCGTCCAATTCGATGGCCTCTGCATTGATCGTGCGGTCTGCTAGGTTTTTTTCAGCGTTTTGTTGACAAGCACTGAAACCAAGTGCCAAAACGAAAAGGCTCAATGAGCGAAATGTTGATTTCATAATCTAACGATTTAATTGTTATTCTAAATTTCCAATCTGTTTTCTGGTACAAAAGTAAACAATAAAAGATAAAAAGGTATTTTAATCTTTATGAATTTTATCACGGCTGCTAAATCCTTCAAAATAACGAGCCAACGTCAATTGATATAACTAAACAACTGCAGTTGGACGAGCGATTATATTTTTTTGTAACTTCGCAGACCTTTTAAAACGAAATGTTTTAACCATTAAATTTTGTACACTAAAGGTGTGTCAATGATGCGATATGAATAAGAATTTCAAAGAATACAAACAATTGGACTTGGTGCAAATTGCCGAAGAAGTCCTACAAGATTGGAAAGCAAACAATATCTTCGAGAAAAGTGTGACTTCTCGAGAAGGGAAAGCGTCTTATGTTTTTTATGAAGGACCGCCTTCTGCCAACGGCTTGCCGGGCATTCACCACGTGATGGCGCGTGCGATCAAAGATATTTTTTGCCGTTACCAAACTTTGAAAGGAAAACAAGTCCATAGAAAAGCCGGTTGGGATACCCATGGTTTGCCTGTGGAATTGGGGGTTGAAAAAGAACTGGGCATTACCAAAGAAGACATTGGCAAGAAAATTTCGATTGAGGATTACAACAAAGCCTGTCGCGAAGCAGTGATGCGCTATACCGACATTTGGAATGATTTGACCGTGAAAATGGGCTATTGGGTCGATTTGAAAGATCCTTATGTGACTTTTGAACCCAAATACATGGAATCGGTTTGGTGGTTGTTGAAACAAATTTATGACAAAAATTTGTTGTACAAAGGTTACACCATCCAGCCATATTCGCCCAAAGCAGGAACGGGACTTTCTTCACACGAATTGAACCAACCTGGAACCTACCGCGATGTGACCGATACCACCGTCATTGCACAATTCAAAGCCAAAAAGGCATCTTCTGAATTGTTGAAAGACATCGATGGAGAGGTTTATTTCTTGGCTTGGACGACGACACCTTGGACTTTGCCATCGAATACTTCATTGATTGTCGGCAAAAAGATTGAGTATGTTTTGATCGAAACCTTCAACCAATATACTTTTCAATCGCAAAAGGTCATTTTGGCCAAAGCATTGCTGAAGTCAGTTTTTGATAAAAATTTCTTTGAAACCAATGAAAAAGAGGATTTTGATAATTTCGAATCTTCCCATAAAAAAATACCTTATCAAATCTTGGCGACCTACCAAGGAGCGGATTTGATCGGTATCGCTTATGAGCAATTGTTGCCATGGGCTTTGCCTTATGAAAATGCTGAAAAAGCATTTCATGTCATTGATGCAGATTTCGTGACCACAGAAGATGGAACGGGAATTGTGCATTCTGCACCAACTTTTGGTGCAGATGATGCGAAAGCTGCCAAAGAACACGGTGTACCGCCGATGTTGGTGTTGGATGAAAATGAACATCCGATTCCTTTGGTGGATTTACAAGGAAAATTCATCGATTCTTTGCCCGAAGGATTTGCAGGAAAATACGTTAAAAATGAATTTTATGATGGCAACGAACCCGATCGTTCCATCGATGTTGAAATCGCCATTTTGCTGAAAGAAGAAAACAAGGCGTTCAAAGTAGAGAAATTCAAACACAGTTATCCACATTGTTGGCGAACCGACAAACCGATTTTATATTATCCATTGGATTCTTGGTTCATCAAAGTCACGGAAGTGCGTGATCGCATGGCGGAATTGAACCAAGGCATCAATTGGAAACCCAAAGCCACAGGAGAAGGACGTTTTGGCAATTGGTTGGAAAATGCCAACGATTGGAATTTGTCGCGTTCTCGTTATTGGGGAATTCCTTTGCCAATCTGGCGCACAGAAGATCAATCCGAGGAAATCATCATTGGTTCTATGGAAGAAATGATGCGAGAAATTCAACGATCGATCGAAGCTGGTTTCATGTCCAACAATCCATTTGAAGGATTTGAAATCGGCAATATGTCTGAAGAAAATTATGCGAAAGTAGATTTACACAAAAATATCGTCGATGAAATTGTATTGGTTTCTCCCAACGGACAACCGATGAAAAGAGAAAGTGATTTGATCGATGTTTGGTTTGATTCGGGTGCGATGCCCTATGCGCAATTCCATTATCCGTTTGAAAACAAAGAGTGGATTGATTCTGGCGAGAAATTCCCAGCAGATTTTATAGCCGAAGGTGTGGACCAAACCCGTGGATGGTTTTATACGTTGCACGCGATTGGAACTTTGGTTTTTGATAGTGTGGCGTATAAGAATGTGGTGTCCAATGGATTGGTGTTGGATAAAAACGGACAAAAAATGTCAAAACGTTTGGGGAATGCCGTGGATCCATTTGAAACTTTGGCAACTTATGGTCCAGATGCGACACGTTGGTACATGATTTCTAATGCACAACCTTGGGAAAATTTAAAATTTGATTTGGCGGGAATTGATGAAGTGAAAAGGAGGTTCTTCGGAACATTGTATAACACTTATTCGTTCTTTGCATTGTATGCGAACGTCGATGGTTTCAATGGCCAAGAAACGCAAATTCCGGTAGAAAAACGCGCAGAATTGGACCGTTGGATTCTGTCTGAATTGAATTCATTGATTCAGAAAGTCGATGAGAATTTATCAGATTATGAACCGACACGTGCTGCGAGAGCCATCCAAGATTTTGTGGTGGACAACTTGAGCAATTGGCACATTCGTTTGAGCAGAAGACGTTTTTGGAAAGGAGAATTTGGTGAAGACAAGATTTCGGCTTACCAAACATTGTATGAGGTTTTGGAAAAAATCGCCATCATTTCTGCACCGATTGCGCCCTTCTTTATGGATCGTTTGTACCAAGACTTGAAGGCAGTAACTGGTGAAACGGCACTGGAGTCAGTCCACTTGGCTGATTTTCCAACGGTGAATGAAGGGTTGATTGACAAAGAGTTGGAAATCAGGACCCAATTGGCACAAACGGCGACCAGCATGATTTTATCTTTGAGAAAAGGCGTGGACATCAAAGTGCGTCAGCCTTTGCAAAAAGTAATCATTCCTGTGTTGGATGACCAAATGAAAACCCGTTTGGAATCCGTGGCTGAATTGTTGAAACAAGAGGTCAATGTCAAAGAAATTCAATTGTTGACCAATGAAGAAGCTTCGCATTTGTTGGTGAAAAGCATCAAGCCGAATTTCAAAACTTTGGGGCCAAAATTTGGTGCTGAGATGAAAACGATTTCCGCAGCAACAGCAAAATTGAGCAACGAAGACATCGTGCAGTTGGAAAAAACAGGTGAAATCACATTAAATTTAGGTGAAAAAACACTGGAATTGCAGAAAGAAGATTTTGAAATTGCAACCAAAGACATTCCAGGATGGACAGTAGCGTCGAATGCGACCATGACAGTGGCTTTGGATGTGACGTTGACCGAAGAGTTGTTGTCCGAAGGCTTGGCGAGAGAGCTGGTGAACCGCATTCAGAATTTACGAAAAGACAATGGATTTGAATTAACGGATAAGATTAATTTAATCTTAAAGCCAGACGAGCGCTTGGAAATAGCGATTAATAAAAATAAAGATTATATTTGCTCTGAAACGCTGACCTCAAACATTGAGTTTTCTTTTGAAATAAAAGGCGGAACGCAAATAGAGATAGATGAGTTAATCACCGAAATTTCGATTTCTAAAATCTAAAAATTATGTCAACAGAAAATAAAACAAAATACACTGACGCTGAGTTGGAAGAATTCCGTCAGATTATCCTCGATAAATTGCAGAAAGCAGAAAGGGATTATGAATCCATCCGTGAAACTTTTATGAATGGTTTGGACAATGGAACAAACGATACATCGCCTACGTTCAAAGCATTTGAGGAAGGTTCCGAAACGATGAGCAAGGAGCAAAATGCACAATTGGCTGCCCGCCAGGAAAAATTCATCAGGGATTTGAAAAATGCGTTGATCCGCATTGAAAACAAAACCTATGGCATTTGTCGTGTGACTGGAAAGTTGATCGACAAAGAAAGATTGAAATTGGTGCCGCATGCGACTTTGAGCATTGAAGCCAAAAATATGCAACGTTAATTTAGTGCTGCAGTTTTGAAGAAAATAGGCCTCATTGTTTTATTGGTGTTTTTAATTGACCAAATCACGAAATTCTATATCAAAACCAATTTTCATCTTTCAGAAAGCGTTGAAGTGTTCGATTGGTTTGAATTAAAATTTGTAGAAAATCCAGGCATGGCTTATGGAGCTGAGTTTGGCGGACTGAACGGCAAAATGATGTTGTCGGTACTGCGCATTTTCTTGATTGGTGGAATTGCTTGGTACATTTGGAAAAATGTGAAAAAGCACAACAACAATTACTTTAAAATCGGCATGGCGCTCGTTTTTGCAGGTGCCATCGGAAATTTGTTTGACAGTTTATTCTATGGGATGATTTTCGATACCGGCTTGACATGGAATGCGCAAGCAGAAATGTGGGACGGCTATTCAGGCATTTCTTCCGCGAATTTCTCAGGTTACTCTGGCTTTTTGAAAGGATGTGTGGTGGACATGTTCTATTTTCCATTGTTCAATTGGCCCGAATGGATGCCATTGGTCGGCGGTAAAGAGTTTTTCTCTTATATTTTCAACGTGGCAGACGCTTCGATTTCTGTGGGAGGTGCCATCATTATATTCTTTAGGAAACATATTTTTGATTAAATAAAATTAAAATACCACTCAAAGCTCCTTCAAGATGAAGGGGCTTTTTTGTTTTGAATTGTTTGGGAGATTGAATGGGTTTTACTGAGAAACATCAATTCATTCAGAGTCAATTTAAGCTGGCCAAGAAAAGAGCCATTTAAGTTTTCATTTCAATTCAAATGAGTGATCTGTCAATTTTAACGTTTGCAGTTCTGCTTCAAGCCAATTACCTTTGCCAAAAAAAATAATAATAGAATGAACGAAGTCCTTTTAAAAAAATATTTCAATATTTTTTGTATTGTAGAATTATTCAGCTGCTTTTTGCTGTTTTGTGTGGGTATGCCTTTGAAATATGGTTATGAAATCACAGCGCCGATGTTTCCTATCGGACTGTTTCATGGTTTGGCTTTCATCGGGTACATCATTTTGGCTTTTTTTGTTCGGAAATTGTACAAATGGGACGATGAAGACTTTGTGTTCATTATATTGTTTGGATTTATTCCATTTGCCACTTGGTTGGTGCACAAGAAAACCGAGAAATTTGAAAGAGAAAACAATCCAGATTATAGAAAATAAAATCAATTCAATTAAAAAGATACAGCCATGTCAAGAGTTTTAACCGGAGTTCAGGCAACAGGGACGCCTCATTTGGGCAATATTTTGGGCGCAATTTCACCCGCCATTGAAATGGCCAATGCCTCAAATGCACCTTCTTTTATCTTCATTGCAGATTTACATGCATTGACCCAAATCAAAGATGCAGAAGTGCTCAAGCAAAACACCTATGAAGTAGCGGCTACATGGCTTGCTTTGGGGTTGGATACCAGCAAAGCAGTTTTTTATCGACAGTCAGATGTACCACAAGTCACAGAGTTGTCTTGGTATTTGATGAATTTTTTCCAATACCAACGATTGACCTTGGCGCATTCGTTCAAAGACAAACAAGATTATTTGTCAGATGTCAATGCAGGTTTGTTTACCTATCCTATTTTAATGGCGGCAGACATATTGATGTACGATGCGGATGTGGTGCCAGTAGGGAAGGATCAATTGCAACATCTTGAAATTACAAGGGATGTTGCGGAGCGTTTCAACAACCAAATGGGTGAGACCTTTGTGTTACCCCAAGCGAAAATCAATGAAGAAGTGATGTTGGTGCCTGGAACGGATGGTTTCAAAATGAGCAAGTCAAGGAACAACTTTATCAATATCTTCTTGCCTGAAAAACAGTTGAAAAAACAGATCATGTCGATTGAAACAGACAGTACGCCTTTGGAAGAGCCCAAAAATCCAGAGACCGATCATGTTTTTGCTTTGTACAAATTGTTGGCATCTCCTCAGCAAATTGAAGAAATGAGACAAAATTATTTGAATGGAGGCTATGGTTATGGCCATGCGAAGACGGCGCTTTTTGAATTGATTTTGGAGAAGTACGGTGCTGCCCGAGAGAAGTTTGATCAATTGATGAGTGACACCGCTGTTTTGGATCAATTTCTTGAAACAGGCGCTGCGGCTGCCAGTCAAGTAGGAAGTGAGGTGCTCAGTAGAGTAAGAGCGAAGTTGGGTTTAAAAAAATAAGACAAATGCAGACCGTTGAAATCAATGCCGATGCTTTTTTTAATCTATTGAAATCACATGGCGTATCTATGTGGGACTTGTTTGAAAAAATGATCGATGGAGAAGAAAGGCAGTTACTGTTCCTGAATTCTGAAGAAAAAGTGATTGCACATTATGTTTTACCGGTAACTATAGAATTGCTCAGGGCCGATAAAGAACACTTTCATGAAGCTTTGTACGCAGCGTTATCTAAGGACTGATGAAAGATTCAAAACACTTTTTCGTCTAATCTGTTTGCTTACAAACGGATAGGGATTTATTGTCAAAATAAAGTAAAAATACTCTTGAATTAGTTTGCAGGAATAGAAAAGCTTTCTATCTTTGCACCCGCTTTGAATGAGAGAAGCGGTGTGAAGTTCGGCAGTAGAGATGCTGCGTAAGGATTGAAAGAAGGGGATTAGAAAAGCTTTTAAAATAATTTTCAAATT
>DATJBZ010000026.1:0-25956 GCA_035515075.1 Moheibacter sp.
AAGTACCAATGCTTCAGCAGAATCGTTCAACGCTAAAATAAAAGCATTCAGGGCACAATTTAGAGGAGTCAAGAATAAAGCGTTTTTTTTGTATCGACTAACTAGAATTTATGCTTAATCCCCAACATTTGCGCATGATCCTATAAAGTGATGGACTCAATTGACATTGAATTGCATCCAAAAAAAAGACTTTCACATCTGTGAAAGTCTTTCTGAAATTTCGTGGGAGCAGAGGGATTCGAACCCCCGACCCTCTGCTTGTAAGGCAGATGCTCTGAACCAACTGAGCTATGCTCCCCTTGAATTCGAATGCAAATATAGGAGCATTTTTTATACCTGCAAATCTTTTTATAACATTTTGGTAAATATTTTTTAAAGTTTATTTTTGCGCATTGATTTACAAACAAATATGGGTAAAAATAAATTACGAAGATTTGAAGAGAATAAAACTTTTCACAATGTTTTTCAACCTTCAAGAGAAGAAATGATCGATGGATTTGATTTAAAAGGCAAGTGGAACCAAGAGTTTTTCAAGAATGACCATCCAATTGTATTGGAATTGGGTTGTGGAAAGGGAGAATACTCCGTTGCATTGGCCCAACAGTTTCCTGAGAAAAATTTCATTGGGATCGATATCAAAGGTGCACGTTTCTGGAGAGGCGCCAAAACTGCCATAGAAAACAACAAAAACAATGTCGCATTTTTGCGGACACAAATTGAATTGGTCGACCATGCTTTTGCAGAAAATGAAGTGAGCGAGATATGGATTACCTTTCCGGATCCTCAAATTAAGTTCAAAAGAACCAAACATCGACTGACGCATCCTGAATTTTTAAAGAAATACCACCATGTGTTGAATAAAGAAGGAATTGTCCATTTAAAAACTGACAGCGAATTTCTCCACGGCTATACGCACGGGGTGATTCAAATGGAAGGCCATGATGTTTTGCTCTCCAACCACAATGTGTACAATCCGGATAATTTTGAAATCCCCAGCGAAATCACTTCCATTCAAACCTTCTATGAGAAAAAATTCCTCAAAGAAAATAAAAATATTACGTACATTCGGTTTAAATTAAACTATTAGTACACAATGAAAAGAATAATTGCATCTGCTATCACCTTGTTGTTTGCATCAGGGTTATTTGCTCAAGATAACACTTGGATTTACGCCACCACCACGGTAGAAAACGCACAGAAAATTCAAGCGACTCACCCAGATGGCATTCAAATATTGCATTCCGATGGACAGCATGCAGCTGTTTATTTCAGCTTGGAAGCCCGTGCCGAAATCAGAAATTTCACCAAAAACCACGGGCCGGGTTATATTTTCAAACAAAACAAAGACACTGCGATCAATGACTTGGCCAAGGAAGTTACTTTTCATCCCAATGTGTTGGATTTCACCATAACGCAAGATGCCTATGTACTGCAATGCGTGAATGATGTCAATATAGAAAACATCGGCAATACCATTTTGGAATTAGAGGCTTATGGCACACGTTTTCACAATCAACCTTCAGGACTTCAGGCTGCCCTGGACATCAAAGCCAATTGGGAGAACATGATCAATGAAGCTAATCGCTCGGATATTGATATTTCGTTTTATAACCACATCAATACGCCACAGAAATCCATCATTGTCAACATTCCTGGTTCTGATTTCCCTGATGAAATCGTGGTCATCGGTGGGCATTTGGACAGTGGAGATCAATGGGAGCCGTATGATGCGCCCGGCGCAGATGACAATGCTTCTGGCATGGCGACTTTGACCGAAACCTTGCGCGTTTTATTGGCCAATGATTTTCGCCCAAAAAGAACGGTGCAAATCATGGGCTATGCTGCAGAAGAAATTGGTTTGGTCGGTTCAGCAGAAATTGCACAGCACTACAAAGCGAACAACAAAAATGTTTTGGCTGTGGCGCAATTCGACATGACCAATTACAAAGGTTCTTCTTATGACATCGCTTTTGTCAATGATCCGATGTATGTTTCCAGCGATTTGAATCTGTATTTCATCGAATTGTTAGAGCATTATAACAACAACGGCGCACATACTTTGACCTATGGCACTTCACTTTGCCAATACGGTTGTTCGGACCATGTGAGTTGGACACAAAATGGCTATCACGCCTCTTTCCCTTTTGAAGCTGCCATGGAAGAAACAAATCCATATATTCATTCGCCATTGGATACTTTTGCGACGATGAACAACGACGCATCCCATTCGGCTAAGTTTGTAAAATTGGCTTTGGAATTTGTGATTGAAATTGCCAAAACCAACAATCTCTCCACCCAAGAAATTCATGCTTCGGACTGGTCGATCGTGGTGCACAACCAACAATTGATTTATGATTTAAAACAAGGAAATCGCGCATTAAAAAGTTTAGACGTTTTCGATACATCCGCCAGAAAAGTAATCAACAAAAACATTTTACCAAGCAAAGGAGAAATTTCGTTGGCACAATTGAAAAGCGGCGTTTACATCGCTGTTTTCAAAGATGAACAAGGAAAGGCTTATTCCAAAAAGTTTCTGATTCGGTAAAGTTTGAAAGAATTCATCCAAAGAAAAATCCCTTTGAAAAAGCTTCAAAGGGATTTTTTTCTTTACAAGCAATTTTCTGCTTTATTTCAATTCTACCGATTTGTTGCCAATTTTCAAACCATTTTGGTACAAATCAATTTTGTAATGTCCTCTTGGGAAATCAAAATCTTCCCAATCAAAAGAAATGTTCTGTTTGCTGCCTCTTTGGTAATTGAAGCTCACTTTGTCCGAATAATCAATGTTGCCATTTGAAGCCGTTTCCAATTGACCATGGGTCGCATCTTTGAATCGCCCCAAACTTCCATCGGGTTTGTAAATCGCAATATATATTTCTTTTTGACCGCTTTCTGCATATTGGTTCGCATCCAAATCAAAACTTACACGCAATTTATCGATTCTTTTGGCTTTGTCTGTTTCCACTTCCTTGCCGCTTTTTTTCACTTTCAACCCTTGAATTTGATAATTAGACACAGCAAAGGTAGAACGCATTTTGTGTTCTGTATCATCGGCTCTTTGTTTTTCAACGGCCAATTCAGAAGTCAATTGCGTTTGGTTGAACTGCAGAGTGTCGTTCACCGCAACCAAAGAATCATTTTTTTCCTTCAAAATTGAAATTTCTTTTTTGAACTGCGCAATGTCTTGGTTCAACGAATTGATCATTCTTTGCGCTTGTTTCAATTCTTTTTCAGACACGTCGCTTTTGTTCAAGATGCTTTGAATTTGTTTTTGTTTTTCAAAAATCTCCGAATCACGGTGGGTCAAAATCGAATCTTTGGCCGACAAATCCATTCGAGTTTCCTCAAATTGCATATTCAAATCATCCAACTTCTCTTGTAACAATTCGCGGGCTGTTTCCGTATCTTTTAAATCGATGTTCAAAGTTTCCACTGTTTGGTTGGCTTGCTTATTTTGACTGAACTGATAAGCGTTGAATCCCAAACTCGCCAGCAACGCAATGGCTAAAACCGCCAAAATAACCTTGTTATTCTTCGGTTGAGGTTCATTTTCCGGGTATTGATTCAATTCATTTGTTTCCATAATGATTTATTTAAAGTATTTAATTTTTCTTTTGATGACATAACGAGGCTGCCCATTTTTAGAGATTTCACAAAAAATCCAATTGTTCATGGCGTCTTTTTGGAACTCAAACCGGTACACATCCGTCTGCCGTGTGTTGTAATTCAATTGATGGATTTCTTCAATTTGCCCCTGCGCACCATATTGTTCAGTTCGGATCAACACACCCGCTTCATCATAAACTTGTTTTTCTACCAAATATTTTGTGCCATAGCTTAATTTTTCCACATTCATTTTTTGAGGATGTCCATAACGAATGCGCAAAGGCAAGCCTAAACGATTGTTTTCGTAAACTTTCTGGTGAGTCAATTGCTCATTGTTCGCATAAGTTAACTCTTGCCAAGGATGTTGAAAGTGATCCAAAGTAAAATCAGTATAAGAAAAAATTTCATCTTCCATCCAAAAAACTTTCTTTTTCAAACCTTTTGCATCGTAGACCGAATTGGTCACCCAATATTGGTCAGCATTTCTTCCCGCATTGAATTCATCCATCCGAATCAAACGATTGCCCAAATAATAATAGGTTTTTCTTTGGGCTATTTTTCTGGGTTCCTCATCATTTTGAATCAAAGTGGTTTCTGATTTTTCCAATTGATTTTGCGGATTGATTTGATAAATCGTTCGATCAAAAATCCCCAATTTCCCACGGTAATCCAAGAAATTTTCTTGCACAATCAAATTGCGTTGTCGGTCAAATTGCCAATAAATCGAATCGAAATTTTGGCTGTCCAAAAAGCCTGAAGCAGCAGTTTTTCCAACATTGAGCGCTATCGTCACCGACTGCACATTCTCTACAGGCCCGACCAAAGCAAAATCAGCCGTCCGTTGTTGTCCAAAAATAGGGCTAACCGCCAAAAGGCAGAGCCACAAGATGCTATGTACGCATTTTTTTGTAAGCATTGATCAATCCATTGGTTGAAACATCGTGGGTTTGTATGGTTGCATTTGTGTTTAACTCTGGTAAAATTTTATTTGCCAATTCTTTACCTAACTCCACGCCCCATTGGTCGTAACTAAAAATGTTCCAAACTGTGCCTTGAACAAATATTTTATGTTCATAACAAGCTATTAAACTTCCCAAAGTCCTTGGCGTTAGCTTTTTAAACAACAAAGAATTGCTGGGCGCATTGCCTTCAAACACTTTATAGGAAAGCAGTTGCTCGATTTCATTTGGCGTTTTTCCTTGTTGAACCAATTCTTTTTTCACAGTGATGGCGTCTTTTCCAAAAGCCAAGGCTTCGGTTTGTGCAAAACAATTCGCCAACAACTTCTCATGGTGGTCTCCCGTCGGATGCAAGGGTTGCGCCGCCACCAAAAAATCACAAGGAATCAAATGCGTGCCTTGGTGGATCAATTGAAAAAAAGCATGTTGCCCATTGGTTCCCGCTTCCCCCCAAACGATGGGCCCAGTGGTGTAATTGACCGGACGACCAGAACGGTCCACATTTTTACCATTGCTTTCCATATCGGTTTGTTGCAAATAAGTTGGGAATTTCGTCAAATATTGGTCATAAGGTAGGATGGCATGCGTGGCAGCTTTGAAAAAATTGTGGTACCAAATGCCCAATAATCCCATGATGACCGGAATGTTTTCATGGAATGCTGTTTTCGAGAAATGTTCATCGGCCTCAAAAGCACCTTCCAACAATTCCTCAAAACCTTCAAAGCCGATCGCCAAGCAGATGCTCAAACCAATTGCGCTCCACAAGGAAAAACGACCGCCTACCCAATCCCAAAATTGAAATTGATTTTTCGGATCGATGCCAAAATCCACCACTGCATTTGTGTTCGTGGAAATGGCGACGAAATGTTGGGCTATACTTTCAGCATTTCCACCTTGTTCCATAAACCATTGCTTCGCCGTATGGGCGTTGGTCATGGTTTCTTGGGTAGTAAAAGTTTTGGAAGCTATGATGAACAAGGTCGTTTCCACATTGACTTTTTGCAATGTCTCGATCAAATTAGTGGCATCGACATTCGACACAAAATGCATGTTGAGAGGTGTTTTGTAATACGCCAGACTCTCGACCACCATTTTTGGCCCCAAATCCGAACCGCCAATACCGATATTGACCACATCGGTGATTGCTTTCCCACTGAAACCTTTCCATTTGCCAGCAATTACTTGTTGAGAGAAATTTTTCATTTGCGCCAAAACCGAATGAATTTCTGGCATCACATCCTTTCCGTCAACAAAAATGGGTTGACTCCCTCGGTTTCTGAGTGCGGTATGCAAAACCGCGCGATTTTCTGTAACATTGATTTTTTCACCAGAAAACTGTTGTTCAATGGCTGCTTTCAAATGACATTCTTCTGCCAATTCCAACAACAAATCCAAAGTTTTTTGGGTGATCCTATTTTTAGAAAAATCAAACAACCAATCTTTCCATGCAATATGAAATTGCGCAAAACGCTGGTCATCCTCAAACAAATCCCGCAAATGAACGGACGAGATTTCTTGCCAATGTTGGTTCAATTTTTCCCATGCTTGGGTTTGGGTCGGGTTGGTTTGCTTCAATGCCATAAAGATAGCTTTGGGGCAAAAATAATTATTCTACCTGAGTTTTAAGGAGTTTTCATTGGGAATCCTTGGAATATAAAGAAGACACTTATATTTACAGTCTAAAAATTGAACCATGAAAAAAATATTATTATGCTTTGTCGCAGCAATCCTCTTGACTGCTTGCAAGGTAAGTGATTCCAACAAAGAATTTGAAGTCAACGGCTTGTATTCAATTTCAGTTCCAAGTTTCATGAACAAAACCACCGATCTCAACGATGAAGCTTCTTTTCAATACCAAAACATTTGGAAAGAATTGTACGCCATGGTCATCGAAGAATCGAAAGAAGGATTTGGAGAAGCTTTGCAATACAATGAAGATTGGATGGAAAAAGAAAACAGCTTGTCCACCTATACGCAGATTGTTTATGACAACATCGCTGCAGTAGCTGAGGTTTATGAAAAGGAATGGAAAGAAACGGTCATTCATGGTTTGCCGGCAAAAATCTTGCAATTGAATGCCAACATTGGTGGCTTGGACATATTTTATATGATTGGCATCGTCGATGGCAAAGAGAATTATTACCAAGTCTACACTTGGACTTTGTCGAAAAAAGAAGCAGAGCACCAAGAGAAAATGCAAGCCATCATCGATTCTTTCCAAGAACTTTAAGCCGATTTTTATAGGCTTGCGTATCTTTGGCATTTGGATAAAATTTGAAACATGGAAGACAAAAATCCCATCCGCATCAACAAATATTTCAGTGAAATTGGTTATTGCTCACGGAGAGCAGCCGACAAACTCATTGAAGAAGGGCGCGTGACCATCAATGGCGCAGTGGCAGAAATGGGCTCCAAAGTTGTTCCAGGAGATGAAATTCGACTCAATGGAAAAATTATGGGGCAGAAAACCGATGATTTTGTTTACATCGCTTTCAACAAACCCAAAGGCATTGTTTGCACCACGGATACCGTTCGTGAAAAGAACAACATCATCGACTACATCAATTATCCAGAACGCATTTTTCCAATTGGCCGTTTGGACAAAGACAGCCAAGGCTTGATCTTTTTGACCAATGATGGTGACATTGTCAATGAAATTCTTCGAAACAAAAACAACAACGAAAAAGAATACCTGGTCGTGGTCAAAGATCCGATCACTCCTGCCTTCATTAGAAAAATGGGCAATGGCGTACCGATTTTGGGAACAATGACCAACAAATGTTTTGTGGAACAAATCGATGCGCACCAATTCAGGATCATTTTGACCCAAGGACTTAACCGCCAAATTCGTCGCATGACTGAATACTTGGGCAACAAAGTCATCAAACTGCAACGTTACCGCATCATGAATGTCAATTTGGATGTACCTATTGGAAAATGGCGGCATTTGACCGAAGAAGAAATTTCAACAATCAAAAAAAGTTTGGCAGGTTCATCCAAAACAGGATAAGTCTAGTTTACGCGAGACTTTCGTTTAGATGGAAGAATTTGTTATCTTTGCGACAAATTACGGGATGTAGCGCAGTCTGGTAGCGTACTTGCATGGGGTGCAAGGGGTCGCTGGTTCGAATCCAGTCATTCCGACAACATAAAAATCACACCAAAAAAGGAAGCCTTTCAATGTAGAAAACGCTTCCTTTTTTTATTGAGTTTTGTTTGTGATCTTGCTACAATTCCATCAAAATTTCATCCGTTGTATCCGAACTGCATTGAGAATCGCCAACAAAGCCACGCCGACATCCGCAAAAACGGCTTCCCACATGGAGGCGGTTCCCAAAGCACCCAACACCAAAAACAAAACTTTGATCACCACGGCAAGACCTATGTTTTGGTAAACGATTTGTTTGGTTTTTTTGCCAATTTTGATGGCTGTTGGAATCTTGGATGGTTGATCGGTTTGTATGATCACATCGGCTGTTTCAATCGCTAAATCACTGCCCATACCCCCCATCGCAATGCCCACATCGCTCAATGCCAAAACTGGCGCATCGTTGATGCCATCTCCAACGAATGCCAAGACACAAGCTGGATTTTCTTTGAGCAATTTGACTTTTTCGACCTTTCCTTCAGGCAATAAATCCCCAAAGCCAGCATCGATTTTCAATTCATTCACTGTTTTTTGAACAATGCTGTTTTTGTCACCGCTCAACATCATCGTCTGCTTGACACCATTGTCTTTCATTTTTTGGATGGCCTCAGCCGCATCGCTTTTGATTTTATCAGCAATGGTAATGTAACCCGCGTACTTTCCATCGATGCCTACAATCACTATGCTCTCAATGATTTCATTGATCGCAGCATCATAGGCAATACCAAATTTATCCATCAACTTTCTGTTGCCCGCCAATACAGTTTTTCCGTTGACTTCACCTTTTAATCCATGGCCAGGAATTTCTTCGACCGCTGTCGCTTGCCACTCACTCGGATGATGGGAAACAATTGCTTGGGCAATGGGATGCGTGGAGTTAACTTCCAAAGCGGAAACATAATTGAGGAATTCTTCTTGTTGCCATTCAAGACTTTGAATTTCTTGCACGTCAAACACCCCTTCCGTCAAAGTGCCTGTTTTGTCCATCACGATGGTGTTGACTTCAGACATGATGTCCAAATAATTGGAACCTTTGAACAAAATGCCATTGCGTGAAGCTGCGCCAATTCCACCAAAATAACCCAATGGAATTGAAATCACCAAAGCACATGGACAGGAAATGACCAAGAAAACCAAAGCGCGGTAAAACCAAACATTGAATTCATAATTCTGTACAAATAACAGTGGTAAAATCACCAAGCCCAAAGCTAGAAAGAACACAATAGGCGTATAGATTTTGGCGAATTTTCGAATGAACAATTCGGTTTTTGCTTTTCTGGACGTGGCTTCTTGGACCAAAGTCAAGATTTTTGCCAAGGCACTGTCCTCAAACTTTTTGGTGGTTTCCACTTCGATCACTTTCTCCAAATTGACCATGCCCGCCAAAACCGTTTCATCTTTTCGAATGGTGCTCGGCTTGCTTTCCCCCGTCAATGCTGCGGTGTTAAAACTCGAAACTTCTGACAACATCTTTCCATCCAAAGGCGCTTTTTCACCTACCTTGAGTTGAATGATCTCTCCAATGTTTACCGTTTCTGGATGTACAGCCATCCAATTGTTGTCTCTAAATACGGTGGCAGTATCGGGCCGAACGTCCAACAAAGCTTTGATGTTGCTTTTTGCACGGTTCACTGCGGCCGTTTGAAAAAGTTCACCCACGGCATAAAACAACATCACACTGACGCCTTCTGCATAACTACCCAAAATAAATGCACCCAAAGTCGCAACGGACATCAAGGTAAATTCATTGAAAATATCGCCTTTTTTGAGAAATTTGAACGCTTCGACCAAGACAGGAATGGCAACAGGTAAATAAGCCACTGCATACCAAACAAAGCGAAAAGTTTCATTCAAAAACAACGCAGGCGTTTTGAAATGCTCCGCCAAAATCCCGATGAACACCATGACAAAACTGACAATCGCAGGCAAATACGATTTGAAAGACGATGGATCACCGTGATCATGGTCGTGGTCATCGCTGTGTTGATGGGTGGAGGAATTCTTTTTTAAATCTTCTGTAGAACAACAATTTTGTGACATCTTTTAAATCTTTTGACAAAGATAAAAAGTGTTGGCTGCAACTGAATTGCAAAATGAAGAGGGATCAACTGCAATGGTCGCAAAGCCCTTTGACGATCCAAGAAGTTTCTTCTGCTTTGAATCGTTTGGGCAAAGTGATTTTCGGTAAATTGTATTCGCGCATGCAGAAAGTTTGTTGGCATTTGTTGCAATGAAAATGCACATGCGCTTGTTCGGGCAGGCATTCACAAGTTTCATCACACAAAGCATATTTGATGGCGCCACTTCCATCAACAATGCTGTGGACCAATTTATTTTTCTCAAAGGTTTTTAACGTTCGGTACAAGGTCGTTTTATCGGCTTGTTCAAAGTGCATTTCCAATTCGGACAAACTTAACGCACGGTGCGCTTTTCGCAATTCTTGCAAGACCAAGATCCGCATGGCCGTAGGCTGAATTTCCCTGAATTCGAGTATTTTTTCTATCGTTTCCATTTCATACAAAATTAACCAAATCAAATGTTTTATTGAAATAAGGAACAAAAAAATGCTGTTTCTTTAACAAAAACAGCATTTTTAGCTTTGATTTGAAATTGTTTAATCTTTTTTGTTCGGCCTACCTTTCAGTTCTTCCCCAATCATGTTGGCAGCTGAAAACGAAGCCACCGTATTGTTGAGCATTTCGCTGGCTACGTTGGGTGAATTCGGCAACATGATCAATTTGGTTCCGCTGTGCTCACCAATGGATTGAAGTGTATCATAATGTTGGGTCACCACAATCAAAGCCGAAGCTTCTTGTGAATTGATGCCCACTTTGTTCAACACATCCACAGATTCTAACAAACCTTTGGCGATTTCTCTTCGCTGGTCTGCGATCCCTTGCCCTTGCAAACGCTTGCTTTCCGCTTCCGCTTTTGCTTTTTCGACAATCAAAATTCTCTGGGCATCTCCTTCATATTGCGCCGCTACTTTTTCACGTTCAGACGCATTGATTCGGTTCATTGCATGTTTTACTTGCTCATCTGGATCGATGTCTGTCACCAAAGTTTTGATGATGTCGTAGCCGTAATCGTTCATCGCTTCTTGCAATTCGCCTTTTACAGCAATCGCAATGTCGTCTTTCTTTTCAAAAACATCGTCCAAACGCAATTTTGGCACTTCAGCACGTACCACATCAAAAACATACGAAGTAATTTGTTCGTAAGGATTGTCCAATCGATAAAAGGCATCATACACCTTGTCTTTGATCACAATGTATTGTACAGAAACTTTCAATTTCACAAACACATCGTCTTTGGTTTTGGTTTCCACCACTACATCCAGTTGTTGTACTTTCAAAGAAACTCTTCCCGCGATGCGATCGACCAAAGGAATTTTCAATTGAAAACCGGCATGTCGTACGCTATTGAATTTCCCAAAACGTTCGACCAACACGGCAGTTTGTTGTTTGACAATGAAAAATAAGCCCATCATGCTCAGCAAAAAGCCGAAGAAAATGATGTAAAATACATATGAAAATGAATTGATTAATTCGAATGGATCCATGTTTTTTTATAATTTTTTAGTTGGGTTAAATGTACCGTTATTTTATAAGAAACCCAATTCGAATTTGGCTTCTTCGCTCATCATGTCTCGGTCCCAAGGTGGATCAAAGGTCAATTCAACCTCTGCATCTACGACACCTTCAATCCCAGCAACTTTTTCTTTGACTTCTTGCGGCATGCTTTCGGCCACAGGACAATTGGGCGTGGTCAAGGTCATCACGACTTTCACTTTGCCTTCTTCGTTGACAAAAGCATCATAAATTAACCCCAATTCATAAATATCAACTGGGATTTCTGGATCGTATATGGATTTCAAAGTTTCAACCAATTTTCCACTGATGGCATCTAATTGTTGATCTGTTAATGACATAATAATACGTTTTAAATAAGTAACAAATTTACTGCAAATATCTCGAAACTGACTTCTCATTTTTTTGTATTAACTTTAAACTTGAAAACTCAAACCCACGCTAAACCTTGTACGAAAATGAATTACCACCAAAATACGATCAAAAATTGGGCGGAAGATGACCGACCTCGCGAAAAATTACTATCCATTGGACCAGCGAATTTATCGGATTCTGAATTGCTCGCCATCATCATGGGCAGTGGTTCACCAAAAGAAACTGCCGTAGATTTGAGCAAAAGAGTGCTGCATTCCGTAGGAAACAATTGGAACAGTTTATCCGAATTGACCATCAAAGATTTACAAAAGTTCAAAGGGATCGGCCCGGCCAAAGCGGTTGCCATCATCGCTACACTTGAAATTGCCAAAAGAAAATCCAATGAAGAAATCGCCAAAAAACCAAAAATCTCCAGCAGCAAAGATGGATTTGATTTGTTGAAAAATACTTTGGGCGGATTGAAAGTCGAAGAATTTTGGGTGTTGTTTCTGAACCAAGGCAATTTTTTGGTGCACAAAGAACAAATCAGCAAAGGTGGTATCAGTCAGACTTCGGTCGATTTGCGGATCATTTTGAAAATCGCTTTGGAACAAATGGCTACAGGCATTGTTTTGGCGCACAACCACCCTTCTGGAAATCTGAAACCGAGCGAATCAGATATACATTTGACCAAAAAAATCAAAGCGGCAGCCAAAACTTTGGACATTTTCGTATTGGACCATTTGATCATCACCCAAAAAACGTACTTTAGCTTTTCCGACGAAGGTTTGCTTGGATAAAATATTTGAAACCGAATGCAGAAAATGCTGATTTATTGCCCAAAAATTACCCCAAGAATTCATTATGTTTTTGATTTCATTTTCAATGAATTTCTGGGAATCTCCTTTGAATTGACGACCAATCAACAGTTTTTTGAAGCTGCTTCAATGGACAAAATGAGTTATGCAGAAAAACCCATACAACAAGAATTTCATTTGCCATCAGATCAGTTGCTGTTTGAGACTGGATGGGACGAAACTGTTGTTTGGGAAAAGTTACATGCTGTTGGGCAATGTTTTTATGCTTTGAGTCGCTACGAAGAATATTTCCCACAAAAACTGGATGCACACCAAAGAATCAGTGGAAAAGGAAAGGTCTTCAAAACGCCAATTGTTGATGAATGGATCATTTCATTTCAAAAAGAATTATTGGCGCATTTTCCAGATTTAAAATTCAAAAAAAGGCAATTCAAAATCACTTTGACTTGTGATGTGGACCAAGCTTGGAAATTCAAACACAAAGGGGTCAAACGAACTTATGGCGCGTATTTGAAAGATGTGCTTCGGCGAGATTTCCAAAATTTCCAAAAGCGAAAATCAGTGCTTGCAGGCCAAGAAAAAGACCCTTATGATACCTTTGATTTTTATCAAAACTTAAAACGTAAATATGATTTCCAAATGATATTCTTTTGGTTGATGGCGGATTATGGATCATTCGACAAAAACAATCCAACGGATCAGCCTGCTTTTCAACAAAAAATCAAAGAAGTTATCCAATGGTCGGATTTTGGCATTCATCCGTCCTATGCGTCGAATCAACACCCTGAAAAATTGGCGATTGAAATACAACGCTTGCGTGAAATCGTCGGTCAACCCATTCTCAATTCTCGTCAACATTACATCAAATTGCATTTGCCGACGACGTATCGACGTTTGATCGAAGCGGGAATTACCGCAGACCACAGCATGGCGTATGCCGATGAAACGGGTTTTCGCGCAGGAACTTGCACCCCTTTTTATTGGTATGATTTGGAAAAAGAAGAACAAACGAATTTGAAAATTCATCCATTTTGTGCGATGGATGTTTCGATGCGAAATTATAGGCAACTTTCGGCGGAAGAAGCCAAATTGGAATTGCAACGGCTAAAAAAGTCGATTGAAGCAGTAGATGGAGAAATGATTTTGCTGGTGCACAATTCGAATTTGACCGAAGAATGGTCGGAATGGGCATCGGTTCTGGAAAGTGTTTTCCAATAAAAAACTCCCGCTGAGACAGCGAGAGTTTGGTGTTTATTTTTCCAAAAAATTATTTGGCGATGTAAGATTTCAAGATTTTACTTCTTGACGTATGTTTCAATCTTCTGATCGCTTTTTCTTTGATTTGTCTGACGCGTTCACGGGTCAAATCGAAAGTTTCTCCAATTTCTTCCAAAGTCATCGGATGAGAACCGTTCAATCCAAAATACAAACGGATCAAATCCGCCTCTCTTGGCGTCAAAGTTTGTAAAGCACGTTCGATTTCAATTCTCAAAGATTCGGTCATCAACATACGGTCTGGACTTGGTGATTCACCAGTGTTCAAAACGTCGTACAAATTCGAATCTTCTCCTTCCACCAAAGGCGCATCCATGGAAACGTGTCGGCCTGAGTTTTTCATCGATTCTTTCACATCGCTTTCCGACATGTCCAACAATTCAGAAATTTCTTCTGCAGAAGGCGCACGTTCGTGTTCTTGCTCCAAAGTTGCATAGGCTTTGTTGATCTTGTTGATCGATCCAATTTTGTTCAAAGGCAAACGCACGATTCTTGATTGTTCAGCCAAAGCTTGCAAAATCGATTGACGAATCCACCAAACGGCGTAAGAAATGAACTTGAACCCACGGGTTTCGTCGAAACGCTGGGCTGCTTTGATCAAACCTAAGTTTCCTTCGTTGATCAAATCCGGCAAACTCAATCCTTGGTTTTGGTATTGTTTGGCAACTGATACTACGAAACGCAAGTTGGCTTTTGTTAATTTTTCAAGGGCTACACGATCGCCTGCCTTGATTCTTTGTGCCAATTCTACTTCTTCGTCTGCAGTAATCAGGTCAACTTTTCCAATTTCCTGTAAATACTTGTCTAATGATGCAGTTTCCCGATTGGTTACCTGCTTGGTAATTTTTAGCTGTCGCATTGTTTCTTACTAAAACTTTAAAATGTTACGTTTGTTCCACAAGGTTAGTATATGCTATACGAGAAGTAGGGTCAAAATGTTACAGCTTTAAGGATAAATATTTATATTTAACTTTTATTGCCGCCATGAATGTCGAAGAATTCAGAGAATATTGTTTGAATAAAGCCTTTGTAGAAGAGGGAATGCCCTTTGGTGAAAGCACTTTGGTCTTTAAGGTCGCTGGAAAAATTTTTGCACTTTGTGGTTTGGACGCCCCCAATTTATCAGTCAATTTGAAATGTGAGCCAGAACAGGCAATCGCTTACCGAGAAAAGTTCACCGAAATTCAGCCCGGTTACCACATGAACAAGAAACACTGGAACACCGTCGCTTTTGAGAGTGATTTACCGGAAAGTTTTTTGAAACAAATGATCGATGATTCTTACCATTTGGTATTGAGATCCTTGTCCCAGAAAAAAAGAAACGAATTGAAGCTTTAATCTTCGGTCAATTGAAATTTGAAATGCTCGTCGTTTTTGATCACATGCAAGGTATCACTGCCTTTGTTTTTCCAAATCAAATAAGGGTATTTGAGGTCTTTCAACTGCAATTCTTCTGCAGCCGTTGGGCTTAGATGGATGGTTTCATTGGGAAACAAATGTGCATCAGCGTCCAAATAAAAAGGATCATTGACCCGCAAAGAACCATCTCTTTCCAATCCCCAATCGATTTCAAAAGGATGGATCGGCATGCTTTCATCCACCATGATCTTGGAAGAATTCAACACAAAACGAACCATGAAGACCAAAGCGATGAGGATGCACAAAATCATCAGCCAATAAAACAGCTCCCAATGGGTTTTTCTTTTTGTTCTCAAATTCTTTTCAGTTAGTTGGTAAGCGCCATGCATGCAAAAATAACCAAATCTTGGAGGAAGTGAATTGATTTTCTTCGAAATAATTTGCCACAAGGATTTTACGAAATTTTAAAACTTTGCTTTCCTTCAAAAATAGCTAAATTTGCGCATTAAAATTCATAGCATGCAATACCATCACAAAGCAATAGAAAGCAAATGGCAAAAATATTGGGCAGAAAACAAAACTTTCCAAGCGAACAATGATTCGGATCGTCCAAAATATTATGTTTTGGACATGTTTCCTTATCCATCTGGCGCTGGATTGCACGTTGGGCATCCATTAGGCTATATCGCTTCCGATATTTTTTCGCGTTACAAAAGACTGAAAGGTTTCAATGTATTGCATCCAATGGGCTATGATTCGTTTGGTTTGCCCGCAGAACAATATGCGATTTTAACGGGGCAACATCCTTCCGTTACGACGCAAGTCAACATTGAAGGTGGTGTGGACAAACAAGGCAACCCAATTGAAGGCTATGAAAAACAGTTGAAAAAAATCGGCTTGGGCTACGATTGGGACCGAGAAATCCGCACGTCCAATCCGGATTATTACAAATGGACCCAATGGATTTTCATTCAATTGTTCAATGCGTATTATGATTTGAAATTGGACAAAGCAGCGAACATTTCTGATTTGATTCAAGTTTTTGCACAAGAAGGAAATGCAGCCGTAGAAGCTGCTTGTGATGAAAACACCCCAACTTTCTCTGCGGAAGAATGGATCAATTTTACCGAAAAAGAACAACAAGAAATATTATTGAAATACCGATTGGCCTTTTTGGCAGAAGCCGAAGTGAATTGGTGTGCTGCTTTGGGAACGGTTTTGGCGAATGATGAAGTCATCAATGGCGTTTCAGAAAGAGGTGGCCATCCTGTGGTCCGCAAAAAAATGACCCAATGGATGATGCGCATTACTGCTTATGCTGATCGGTTGTTGGATGATTTGGCGAAAATCGATTGGCCCACGCCAATCAAAGACGCACAAACGAATTGGATTGGCAAAAGCAAAGGTGCCAGTATACTATTTAGCCTCCCCCCAGCCCCCTCCAAAGGAGGGGGAGCTCAGACTCCAGGATACATGACTGGCGGAACTCATGCTCATTTGTTAGTTGACAAAGCGAAAGAGATGCGAAAAAATCCAACCGAAGCCGAGGATTTTTTGTGGCAAAATTTAAGAAATAAACAATTGGACTATAAAATTAGAAGACAGCATTTGATTGATGACTTTATCGTTGATTTTGTTTGTCTATCCAAAGGTTTAGTGATTGAAGTAGATGGAGGAATTCATTTGTCACAAAAAGAAAAAGATGAAAATCGGACGATGATTCTGAATCAAAAAGGTTTCAAAGTGATTCGTTTTTCAAATGAAGAGGTATTGAATTCAATAGAAAAGGTTTTGGAAAAAATCAAAATAGAATTGGATTCTTCAGCCGATAGAAAAGTGGAAGCCCTAACTCCCCTCTCCTCTGGAGAGGGGTCGGGGGAGAGGCACATCGAAGTTTTCACCACACGACCTGATACCATTTTTGGTGTTTCCTATGTGACTTTGGCACCAGAACATCCTTTGGTTTTGAGTTTAACGACTGATGATAAAAAAGAAGCTGTTTTAAAATACATCGAACAAACTTCGAAACGTTCCGAGCGTGAGCGAATGGCAGAAGTGGACAAAATCACGGGCGAATTCACAGGTGCGTATGCCATCCATCCGTTGACCCAACAGCCCATTCCGATTTGGATCGGCGACTATGTGTTGGCGGGTTATGGAACAGGTGCAGTGATGGCGGTTCCAGCGGGTGATGAGCGTGATTTTAAATTTGCACAACATTTCAATTTACCGATTCCTTCGATTTTCAAAGGAAAAGATGGTACAGCAGGTGCTTTTGTCGAAAAA
The DNA here is from genome assembly GCA_035515075.1 of Moheibacter sp. GTDB lineage: Bacteria > Bacteroidota > Bacteroidia > Flavobacteriales > Weeksellaceae > Moheibacter. The sequence goes on from DATJBZ010000026.1 coordinate 17,396, forward strand.
GAAGGCTTTGTTTTGGAAAACTCCGATATATTGGACGGCATGAACTTCGAAGAAGCGACTGATACCATCATTTCGGTTTTGGAAGAAAGAAAATTGGGAGAGAAAAAAATCAATTTCCGTTTGCGGGATGCGGTTTTTTCGAGACAAAGGTATTGGGGAGAACCCGTCCCCGCATACTATAAAGACGGAATGCCATACATGTTGGACGAAAAGCATTTGCCGTTAATTTTGCCTGAAGTCGATGAATATTTACCAACCGAAACCGGCGAACCCCCTTTGGGAAGAGCCAAAAATTGGGCGTGGGATACCGAAAGTGAAAGCATTGTTTCTACCGATTTGGTCGATAACAAAACAGTTTTTCCTTTGGAATTGAATACGATGCCTGGTTGGGCAGGAAGTTCTTGGTACTTTTTGCGTTATATGGATGCGAAAAATGACCAAGAATTTGCTTCGAAACAAGCTTTGGATTATTGGCAAGATGTCGATTTGTACATCGGTGGAAGCGAACACGCGACCGGACATTTGTTGTATTCGCGTTTTTGGCAGAAATTCATGTTCGACAAAAATTGGGTCAAAACCGATGAATACGCCAAAAAACTGATCAACCAAGGCATGATTTTGGGCGTGAGTGCGTATGTGTATCGGATCAATGGAAGCAATCAATTTGTTTCTAATGCTTTGAAAAATGAATTTGACTGCACACCTCTCCACGTGGACATCAACTTGTTAAAAGAAGGAACCGATGAATTGGATTTGGAGAAATTCAAAGCGTGGCGGGAAGAATATGCCGATGCTGAATTCATCTTGGAAGATGGAAAATACATCTGTGGACGTGAAGTCGAAAAAATGTCCAAATCCTATTACAATGTGGTCAATCCCGATGACATTTGTGAGCAATACGGTGCCGACGCCTTGCGTTTGTACGAAATGTTTTTGGGACCCTTGGAACAATCCAAACCATGGAACACCCAAGGATTGAGCGGTGTAGCTTCATTTTTGAGAAAATTCTGGCGTTTGTACCACAATGGAGAAAATGAAGTTTTTGAATTGACCGATGAAGAACCAACGGCGGCTGAATGGAAAATTTTGCACCAAACCATCAAAAAAGTAGATGAAGATGTGAATGATTTCTCGTTCAATACCTCGGTTTCGAACTTCATGATTGCAGTGAATGAATTGACCAAATTGAATTGTAAAAAAAGAGCAATTTTGGAACCTATGGCGATTTTGATTTCACCTTATGCGCCGCACATTGCAGAAGAACTTTGGGAGAAAGCAGGAAATGACAACAGCATTGCTTATGCTCAATTCCCTGAATTCAACGCGGCTTATTTGGTCGAAAACAGCAAAGAATACCCGGTTTCTTTCAATGGAAAAATGCGTTTCAAATTGGAATTGCCGATGGATTTGACTGCCAAAGAAATTGAAGAAATTGTCATGAAAGATGAACGCACCTTGAAACAATTGGAAGGAAAAACACCGAAAAAAGTGATCATCATTCCTGGAAAAATCATTAATATCGTAGGATAAATTAGCTTTAAATAAAAAAACATGGAAAACAAAGGAACAGTAGGCATCAAAGCCAGCGCCATTGGAGCGGTTTTATTGATTGGAATTATTGGCGTAGCTGCTTTGATGTTTGGTTTGCCGACTTACAATGTTTGGCAACAAGAAATGGCCGGAAAGGCAGAAATGGCAAAAGCAGAACAAAACCGAAAAATTTTGGTCGAAGAAGCCAAGGCGCGATTGGAAGCCGAAAAATTGAATGCGCAAGCCGAAATTGAACGAGCAAGAGGAATGGCAGAAGCGATGAAAGTTGAAAATGGCACCTTAAATGAAACTTATAACCAGTATTTGTTCATTCGTACCTTGGAAAAAATCGCAGACAAAGGCAGTTTGCCTCAGATCATTTATTTGCCATCTCAAGGCATGGTGCCGGTGATGGATTTGAATAAAACGAGCGAAAATCCGAATTGATCGAAAGGACCAATTTTTGAATGATCTTATAAAATTAAACCGAAAATTATGGAAGCAGAATTGATCGAAAAAGAAGAGGTGATCAACTATCGCTTTGTTGCTGTTGACAAGAAAGAAAGTGAAATTACCCAAGAGAAATTAGAACGAGCTGTACGCTTGGGCAATGAATTCAAAGGAAAAACGCAAATTACTTTTATGACGAGCGAAGGCGCCAAACGAATTGAAACCACCGTTTGGACTTTGACCGAAAACTACATTCAAATCAAAGGAGGCGTATCGATTCCAGTGAATGCTTTGATTGATTTGACGCAATGACCCAACGAAAGTTTCATCCATAGAAAAAGCCTTAAAATATCGTCAAAATATCTTAAGGCTTTTCTTTTTGTGCGGGCGGGGAGACTCGAACTCCCACACCTCGCGGCACCAGATCCTAAGTCTGGCGTGTCTACCAATTCCACCACGCCCGCAATTGAGGTTTGCAAATATACACTAAATTCTTTTTGGACAAATTTATTTTGTTATTTTTTTGCTTTGGTGAAAATCATGTACTTTTGTAGCAAAATAATACAACATGGAAATTAACGGAAGGATCAAAAAAATTTTAGAAGAACAAACTTTCTCGAGTGGTTTTCGTAAGAAGGAAATCGTTGTGACTACCCAAGAACAATACCCACAAGACATTTTGATAGAGTTTACCCAAGACAGAATTGACACTTTATCACCTTACAATGAAGGAGACGAAGTGCGCGTATCGATCAACATCCGAGGGAGAGAATGGATCAATCCTGAAGGTGTCGCAAAATACTTCAACAGCATCAATGGTTGGAGAATTGAACGATTGGACAGTGTAGCTCCTATGGGCAATGCAAGTGCGCCTATGCCACAAACGACTGATTTCAAACCGAGTGATGACGCTGCAGCAGATGACCTTCCTTTTTAATCGCTTGAACATTCAATGATTATAAAAAAAGTGCGAAAGAGAATCCTTTCGCACTTTTTTAATGCACTATTTCCTGAAACGCCCTCATCACAACGTCTGAACTATTTTTCGTGAACTTTTTTTTGCTTAAATTGGCTCTCTAAAATAAAGCAGAAGCTTTGCCCTTAACGTTTCTTGGCATTGACTTTGTTCTATTTATTAATCAAGAAATTGTACAAATGAAAAATCTTAAAATAATTTTCGCCCTATTGGTATTCACTGGATGGATGAACTTGAGCCAAGCCCAAGGATTTCATACCTCTACCACAAAAATCGAATTGGAAGCAAATAGCCTGAACTTGATCTCCAAATTCTTCACGGCAGACTTGGAGAAAGCCGTCGGCGCTTCAGTCGGTGCCAAAGAAAGTTTTGATGACAAAGTCAATCAATATGCACAATCCAAATTGGCGGTGCGCATCAATGGAAACAAGGCCAATTTGACCTACATTGGTTTCCAAACCAGCGACAAATCCACTCGCCTTTATTTCAAAGTAAACAATGTCTCCAACATCAAAGAAATCGAGATCACCAACGGCATGTTGGTCGATACCTACAGCGATCAACAAAACTTGGTGACCTTTGACATCAATGGTGTGAGAAAAAGCTTTACCGCCAAGAAGGGAGAAGAATCCGGAAAAGTAACGCTTTAAGCACGCTTGTTTAGATTCAAACAAAAGTCAATCCCGAAAAGTCTTCCCAAAAAGTAGGATAAGATTTTTCTACTACTTCTGGGTGGATGATTTCTAAATCAGTATACAAAGCTGCAGGCGCAAAGCTCATCGCCATGCGGTGGTCTTGGTAGGTCGCGATGACAGGCTTTTCGGTCATTTCTTCAAAAGAAACAATCGCCAAGCTGTCCGCTGTGATTTCCGCAATGGCACCAATTTTCTTCAATTCATTTTGCAAAGCCAACAAACGATCGGTTTCTTTGATCCGCAAAGTGGCCAAACCAGTGAAGTGACATTTCTTTTTCAACAAAGCACAACTAACCGCCAAGGTCTGTGCAATGTCTGGCGTGGCATTCAGATCAATTGATATAGTAGAATTTTCGGGTTGAAAATCCAAGCTTTTATACAGCGTGAGTTGGTCATGATTGAATGCAGACTGCACCCCAAAATGCTGGGCGTAAATTTCCACCAAAGCGGCATCGCCTTGCAAACTTTCTGCTTGAAATGAATCCAAGGTCAATTGCGCCGAATCCGCCACTGCTGCCAATCCATAATAATAAGAGGCCGAACTCCAATCAGATTCTACCGTATGGCTTTGTGAAGGAAGAAAGGAAGTTGGATGCACTTGGAAAATATTGCCTTGCTGCGCAACAACTATCCCTACTTTGCGCAACAAATCGACCGTCATCATCAAATAAGGCAAAGAAGTGATTTTCCCCGTCAATTCTATGGTCAATCCATGGGGTAACTTTGCACCGATCAAGAGCAAAGCCGTGATGTATTGGCTGCTGATTTCCGCGCTGACCTTGACCTGATTTTGGGGCAACTTTTTCCCATGAATGGCCAAAGGTGGGAAACCTTCCTTTTCCAAATAGTGAATTTCTGCTCCCAATTGCCGCAAGGCTGCTACCAAAATTCCAATCGGCCGTTGTTTCATTCGATCAGATCCCGTTAAAATCACCTTTCTACCTTCTTGAATGGCAAAGTAAGCGGTCAAAAAACGCATCGCCGTTCCCGCATGGTGCACGTCGATGACTTCTTCTGAAGTGCTCAAAGCTTGTTTTAACACCAAAGTATCTGCTGATTGGGATGAATTGAACAATTCAATCGGATGGGCAAACAAAGCATTCAGGACCAACAAGCGATTGCTTTCGCTTTTGGAACCCGTGATGCTGATTTGGCCACGGATGTTTTTTGGTTTTTTGGAAAAAAATAAATTCATCTATTGCACAATCAAAATATCGTGTTGTTTCAATAAACCGGCCAATTGTTCCTGCGAGAAAACCGTTTTTTTCAAATGATTTTGGTTCGGATTCAACACCAAATGGTACGAATCTTTGAAACTCACTTTTTCTAAATGGGTTTGAACAAATACCGCCTTGGCCAAATCACAATTCAAAAATCGGCTGCCGCTCAGTTGCGCATGACTGAAATCGACTTCTTTCAGCTGGCAATGATCAAAATAGGTCTTTTTGATGGTCAACTCATTGAAAATTGCGTGTTGCAAATTGCAATTTTCAAATGAAAAAGACAGGTTGAACGGATGGCATTCGTTGAATTGAATGCCCAACATTTTGCAATCAATGAATGCGGTGTCCTGAATCATGCAATTTTGCATTTGAACCAAACTCAAATCACATGCGATGAAAGTGCAATTGATCAATTTCGCCAAGGAAAAATCCGCTTGTAAGAAATCACAGGCTTTGAAAGTACAATTTTCATATTCAGCCTTTGTAAAATCAGACAAATTCTCAAAGGTCTGTTCCAATACGATGTCCATCATTTATTTTAATTTGTCGTTGTTTTGGTGGCGGTCGTGGTCCCTTTCCGTTTTGATCGTCATTTTTTTGTCAAAAGCGGTTTGTAGGTCCACCCCCGTTTGGTTGGCCAAACACAAGACCACAAAAAGCACATCAGCCAATTCCTCGCCCAGATCCTTGTCTTTATCGGATGCTTTCTCGGACTGTTCTCCATAGCGGCGAGCGATGATGCGCGCGACCTCTCCGACTTCTTCGGTCAACTGCGCCATATTGGTCAATTCATTGAAATACCGCACACCATGTTGCTGTATCCAATCATCGACTTCTTTTTGTAATTGGTTCAAACTCATTTTTTATATTTTTTTTAAAACCACAGCTTGACTTTCTGTGTTGAATTGATTTTTCTCAAATTCTTGCATGGCCGAATAATAAGAAGAAGGCAAAGAACTGCTTCCGATTTGGTACAAGGTGTTGACCAATATTTCTCCCTCTTTTTCAATGACTTTGTAAGCGTATCCCGCCAAATTTCCTTCCAGTAAAAAAGTTTTCTCTTCCGGCAGAGATTCGACAGCATAGCCTTCAGGAATTTTGATTTTGAATATTTTTTCAATGGAAATCACCGAACCAAACTCCATTGGATAGTTTCTTTTGGTGCTGTTCAACGTTGTTTTTTTCAATTGCGAAAAGAGCAAAGGATTGAGGATCATTTTGTCTCCAATGATTTCAGCGCCTTGCACATTTTCAAATTTGGTCACATAGCGGAACATGCCTTTTTCTTTGTTTTCATTGATTTTGAAATCTTCGACATCAAAATTGAAGTTCGACAAATACCTTTTCTCAAACTTCTTGGGATCATCTGTTTGCCGCATTTTGTCATTCATCGCAAAATAAGCGTCCCGTGTTTCGGAATGATTGCCCGAGATCGTACCATCAGCTGCCAAGTAAATCATCGCTACTTCTTTGGCTGTGCTCAAACTGCTGTTGCTCAATGAGATTTCTTGCACCCCATTTTCAGAAATTCTAAATCCACGGTGGTTCAAATCCCGCATCGGCAACATATTGATGTTGCTGTATTTTTCTGTGGCATCCATCAAATACAGTTTGCCATCGATGACCACGGAAGCGATCACGGCATTCAAACTGGTTCTGGATGGAAACGAATAGTTGATCATCAAATTCCCAACGGTGCTCAATGCAACAGGCGCTGCGTCGAGCCCAGCTTTTGACAACATGGAAACCAACATCAGGTTGAGGTCTGCGATGTTGCCTGATTTGTCATTGAATGCAGAACGAATCCCTTGGTCTGTGGTGGTGCCATATATATTGTTCCAAGCATAATTGTTTTTCACATATTGGAAGATTTTCTCCATTTTATTGATAGGAGAAGCCGTTCCTTCCACCAAACCATTGACTGTTTCATCCAAAAAGCGGTTGCCTTTCAGCGCACCACCAAAACCATCACTTTTCATCATATCTTTGGCGATTTGCTCCCAAGAAGTGGCGTAGTTTTCGGAAATAAAACCAGGATAAGAAAACATGGTCAATTCGTAGCGCACCGATGCCTTGAGGTTGTTGGCATTGAAAACATAAGGCTCGTCCTTCAAAGCAGGCACATTGGTGAATGTGTGGTTGTTGGTCACATAGTTGTAGGTTGTATTGGGCTCAAGATAACTATTGGTTTTGGTTTTGCCGATGGGCTCACCTCGGAGGTCAATGTTGAATATAAAAAACTCAGGATGTCTGAAATTAAATTCGCTCGACACTACTGGAATTTCTTGTTGAAAATACCAACGTCCGATGTCGCGGTAATGAGGTGAAGTGATCGAATAGCTGTATTCCAATACCGATCCGTTTTGCACATTGGGAAAAGTGAACTTTTCAGATTCCCAGTATTTGTTTCTTCTTTCTTTGAAGATGTCTGCATTTCTGACACGGCTTGGGACGGCTTTCCCATTTTCTAAATTGTAGGTTGCGCCTTTGAAATTGTGCAATCTCTCTCGTGCAGATGAATTGGGCGAATACAAGGATACTTGTTGTTGCAAAAAACTTTCATCGACATTGTCTTTGTCGTATATTTTAATTCGGCCTTCGTATTCTTTCATCAGTTCGAATCTACCATCCGAACCCAATCGCAAAACAAAATAAGCTTTTTCGTACAATACTTCTGCTGCTGCATCCGGGTCGATGGTGCTTGCTGTTTTTTTCAATTCTTCCACACTTACTCTGCCTTGTTTGTGGTTTTGTGCCGAAAGGCAAATCGAGGCGATAAAAAGCAATAAAAAGAGGTTTGTTTTCATGTGTTGGGGTTTTATTAAATTCTTTGTATCAAAATTTTACTGTTGTCTAAACTCGAAATTTTTCTTTGAAATTCCACATAATCATTGAATTTTTCTTTGGGATAAACGCCATCATTTATCATCAATTTCCGTTGAACTCTCAAAGTTTGTTCGTCAATTTTCGTCAAAATCAAATGGTAGGTGCCAAACTCGCTGTCCATTATTTGTGGAGGCAATGCCTGGCTCAATTGGTAGCCTTTGGGCAATTTCAACTCAAAATCTGTTTCGTCTGTGTAGCCCCAGCGGATTTCAAAAGGATATTTTCTATGGTTGTCTTTTTTCAGGCCCACCCTGAAACGTTCAAAAGTGAGGACGTTCAACATCAGCTCATTGCCTACTTTTTGCGCAAACTGCGGAGATTCGGCGGTAATTTGACTTTGGAACACCGCATTTTTCCGGTCGTTGTCAAAATTCAAATCCGTGATTTTCACATGAGGCAAATTGTCCAAAAAACTCCTCATGCCTTTCATTTGATCGCTTTGGCTCATGAAATCAAAGGCATACATTCGATCGTATTGCAAACCTGAACTCTCAATTTCATAGTTGATTTTCAACGTACCATCGCCCAAAAGTTCGCCTTTGGCACGGGTGATTTCTTGGTTGACTTCGGCTGGATAATTGGCTGTCGAAATGATTTCTCCCCCTTCAGGGGTGATCGACAAAGCATAGCGATTGTCTGTAAAATTCCCCAAATAATTGAAGGCGGTTTGCTGGCTCGTACATTCCAACCAAAGCGTTTCATCCTCCATCGGCACATTGACAATCACATGATTGCCTTGCAAGGAAGTGAAATCGTCTTTCATGTGCACCTTTCTGCTTTTGTTGGCGTTTACCACCGTAT
>DATJBZ010000027.1:0-118405 GCA_035515075.1 Moheibacter sp.
ACTTTCGTTGGTCGCATATGCACGCGCTTGATAGAGGGTGTTGGGTTCCAATCCATACTCAATTAGAAATTCAAAAACTCCTGTTTGATTCAGATAATCTTCTTTATAATTGGTTTGATACCGAACAGGAAGTTCATCAACCGCCCAACAAATTCCACGCATTTGAATACTACTTCCGCCATCGTTAACAATTTCGCCTCTCAGAAGAACGGCATCTTCTTCAACTTGAGCCGAAAGGGTTTTGACTTCTAACGATAATGAAGGATTTTCTCCTGAATCATCTGAATTACAAGCCATAAAAAATAGACAGCTTGTAAAAATTAGAAATAAGAAATAGTTATTTTTCATGCTGATTTAATTTTTCAGGTTTTTCTTTTTTTACCTTTTTACTTTTATGAAATTGGTTGTACCCCAAAATTTCCAACACATCTTCGTGCGATTGTTCTTCTGAAAACACTTCTACATCGTAATTTTCATCAATCAACAAATATTTGGGTTGTGGCATCAAGCAATGGTGCACCCCACCAAATCCACCGATATTGTCTTGGTATGCACCCGTATTGAAAAATCCGACATACAAGGGTTTGTTGGCATTGAATTTGGGCAAATAAATGGCATTGACATGTTGTTCTGAATTGTAATAATCATCCGAGTCACAGGTCAATCCCCCCAACAAAACGCGTTCATAACGGTCTTGCCAACGGTTGATCGGAAACAAAACAAAACGTTTGTTGATCGCCCAAGCATCTGGCAAAGTGGTCATGAAAGACGAATCGATCATGTTCCAAGATTCACGGTCATTTTGTTTCTTTTGTTGCAACACTTTGTACAACACAGCACCGCTCTCTCCTACTGTAAACGAGCCAAATTCCGTAAAAATATGTGGCACGGGCACTTCCCACTCTTCACAAATGATTTTGATTTGGTTCAAAATTTCTTCGACCATGTAGGAATAATCAAATTCAAATCCTGGAGAGTTTTTTACAGGGAAACCGCCACCGATATTCAAACTGTCCAACGTAGGACAAACTTCTTTCAACTTCACATACACCTGCAAACATTTGTTCAATTCGTTCCAATAGTATGAATTGTCCTTGATGCCAGTGTTGATGAAGAAATGCAACATTTTGATGCTGACATTTTTCTCATCGCGCACAAAGTTGTTGTAAAAGGGCACGATGTCTTTGTAACCAATTCCCAAACGAGAAGTATAAAATTCGAATTTCGGTTCTTCCTCTGAAGCAATTCGAATCCCGATTTCAAATTTCTTATCGGTTGCTTCCAACAACAAAGGCAATTCTTCCAAATTGTCAATGATCGGCATCACTTTTTTGTGGCCATTGTTGATCAATCGAGCGATGTTTTCAATGTATTTTCCACGTTTGAAACCATTGCAAATCACATACTGATCAGTCGTCAGTAAACCTTCTTCCAAAAGGCTTTCAACGATATTGATGTCATAAGCCGATGAGGTTTCGATGTGAATGTCATTTTTCAAAGCTTCTTTCAACACATGGTGAAAATGCGAACTTTTGGTGCAATAACAATAATTGTATTTCCCCTTGTAGCCCACTTTTTTGCGTGCATCCGCAAACCATTTTTTGGCTTTTTGGATGTTTTCGGAAATTTTGGGCAAATAGGTGAATTTCAGAGGCGTTCCATGTTCTTCGATCAATTCCATCAAATTGATGCCATGAAATTGCAAATTACCGTCCACCAATTCAAATTCTTCTTGTGGAAAATAAAATGACTGCTCTATTAAGTCTAAATATCTTGTGTTCATTTGTTGTATGCGTGTTTAAATTAAAAAAAGTGGTGAATTCAGTCGAATCAACGGCTTTTATTTAAACCCTTAACAAATATGGTACTTTGAGAATAATTCCTATCCATGGAGTTAACTCTTTACAAAAGAAGTTTTTCAATTTAAAATCAAAAATAAAGATGAATAAATTAACTACAAACAAAGGGCAAATATATTTGATATTTTAATAGTGAACACAATAAAAATCGCAAGTTTTTCTTGTTTTAAAATAATTTAATCCAAGAATCCCCAAAACGACCGCTCATCCCATTCCATGGAAGGATTTTAACAAAAGCATTAACGTACATGAATTTGCCAGGCTCGATAACTAACTTTAATTTTGCTTTCAAAACAATGAAAATATGACGAAGAAAATTGCACTTTTAATCGCTTTCGGATGCCTGTTCAGCACAGCCATTGCCCAAGACAAATTCAACTTCTATCAACCAGAAGCGGATGCACAAAAAGAAATCGAACAAGCCATCGCGCAAGCCCAACAAGAAAACAAACACATTTTATTGGAAATCGGTGGAAACTGGTGCAGTTGGTGCAAGCTTTTTTATGATTTGACGACAACAGATGAAAATTTAAAAACATTTCTTTCAGAAAATTACGTGGTCGTTCCGGTCAATTATAGCAAAGAAAACTGGAATACAGCCGTATTGGAAAAACTGGATTTCCCACAACGTTTTGGTATGCCTGTTTTTGTCGTTTTGGATGAAAACGGTCAACGTTTGCACACCCAAAATTCGGGTTATTTAGAAGAAGGCAAAGGCCACAGCCCTAAAAAAGTAATGGAATTCTTGCAACATTGGTCACCCAATGCTTTGAACCCTGCACATTACCAAAAGAAATAAGTTGTTAAACCTCATCGAAATTGATGCGGATTTTGTCGCTTTTAGGCAGCGTACAGCAGGCCAAAATTAATTTATCTTCAAGGTCTGCATCAGTCAAGATGTAATTTTCTTTCAAATCCACCTCACCTTCTTCCAATCGACACAAACAAGTACTGCAAATTCCTCCCTTGCACGAATAAGGTGCGTCGATGCCCTGATTGTTCAATGCATCCACCAAGTTCAAATCCGTGTTCCACTCAACAGTGGTCACTTCACCATCTAATTCCACGGTCACTTCAACCGTTTTCAATGTCTTTTCGATCACTTTTTCTTCTTCCATTTCCTTGGGGGTAAACAATTCAAAATGAATGCGTTCTTTGATGATTCCAGCTTGAAATATCTCTTCAGTAATGACCTCAATCATTTCATTTGGACCACAGACCAAAGCTTCATCGACTTCGTTGATGTCCACCAATTGGTTGATGATCAACTTGAATTTTTGCGCATCCAAACGGCCTTCAAAAAACCAATCGTCCATTTTGGTCTGCGTATAAAATAGGTACGGATGGAAATTGCCTTCAAACTCTTGTTTCAATTGCTCAATTTCCTGATGAAACATCGTTGTTTCTGGTGTTTTATTGGCATAAAACAAATAAAAATTCACCCATTTTTCGGTTTGCAAGGTATAGCGCAACACGCTCAATATCGGTGTAATTCCACTTCCAGCTGCAAACGCCAAAATCGTTCTTTTCTCATCCGGTTTGCTCGGAATGCCAAATCTTCCATTCGGTGTAGATACTTTTAAAAAATCACCTACTTTGACTTCAGAATTTAAAAATTTAGACACAAAACCATCGCTCACCGCTTTGACACCAATCGACCACTCACCATCCAAAGGACTGCTGCACAACGAATAATCTCTGCGCGCACCGTCCATATCCAAGGTAACGTATTGCCCCGCTTTGAATGCAAATTGAGCAGACAACTCAGCTGGAACTTTAAAAGTGATTTCAATTGAATCAGGGGTTAGTTTTTGAAGGGATTGTATTGCTAATTGATGAAATTCCATGAGAAAATTTTTGCAAACTTAAGGATTAAATCTTGGACTTTTTGTGTTGAAAATCATTTCCAATCCATTTTGCTCAAAGAAAACAAGAAATGTACCCTCAAAAATCCATGGCACCCAAATAGCGTTCTTTCAAGATGTTTTCGTGGTGAAGAGCATGCGCCACACAAAAATAAAGCAAAGCCCGCGTACTGACATGCGCATTGGACGCAAAACCAATTCTTTTCATTTCCTCTTCACGCAATGATGCACAAAGTTGAATGGTGCTTTTTCTCACAGCAACAAATTCCGCCAACAAATTGTCCATCGAACGAGCATTGAAATCCGTTGCCAAAACATACGCATCTTCATCAAAGCCAGGAAGAGAAGCCGTGTCTTTTCTAGCAATTCGAAAAGCAACCGTTGATTTCAACCGCTCTGTGTCGGTCACATGGCCAACGACTTCTTTGATCGTCCATTTGTTGGGCCCATAACGAAACAAATGTTTTTCTTCAGGAATCCTTTGGATAAATGCTGTAAAGTGTTCCAATTGTACTTTTAAAGCGTGTAAAACATCTTCTTCCACCATCGCCAAGTAAGGTTCAAAAAAAGGTGGATATTCATTGATGGGTAATTTCATGGTCTTTTGAGTTTTAAGCGTTGTTCAAATTTATTTCGTTTTTATGAAGTCTTGATACTTTTTTGAAATTTTTAATGCTTGTCTTCAAAAAGCTTTCTACGAAGGTAAGTAGCATCGTTGATAAAAGTTATGAAAATCCTCACAATATTGCAGGGTTTAATAGTAAATTTGCCGTTTCAGAAAAGAATATGAACTGGAGAAAACTTTTATTTCCATTATCGGGCTTGTATTGGTTGGGCGTTTCCTTGCGAAACCTCGCTTATTCGGTGGGTTTGCTCAGCACCAAGAAATTTCCAATTCCTGTCATTTGCATTGGAAATTTGTCCGTAGGAGGCACCGGCAAATCACCGCATGTGATGTTGGTCGCTGAATTGTTGAAAGACGTAAAAAACACCGCGATGCTGAGCCGTGGATATGGCCGAAAAACGACGGGTTTACACATTGCCAATTACAGTTCCAAGGTGTACGACATCGGTGATGAACCTTTGCAGTTTTTCAATCGTTTCAAAAATAAAATTGTGGTTGCCGTTTCCGAAAACCGTGTTTTAGGCATTCAACATTTGATGAAAATGTACAAAACCGAAGCCGTAATCATGGATGATGGCTTCCAACACCGCGCAGTCAAACCTGGTTTTTCAATTTTATTGACCACCTTTAGCGAACCTTATACCCAAGATTTTGTTTTGCCTGCGGGCAATTTGAGAGAACCTCGTTCAGGCGCAAAAAGAGCCGATGTGATTGTCGTTACCAAATGTCCAGATGCATTTACGGTCAAACAACGTGATGCTTTGTTGGCGAAAATCAAACCCAAAACCCACCAAAATGTTTTCTTTTCAAAAATCGTTTATGCGCGTTCGGCCATTGGTTTTCGTTTTACTTTGGCGGCAGAGGAATGGGCCAATTATGAGGTTTTGTTGATTACTGGCGTGGCCAATCCGCAACCTTTGGTGGATTATGTTCAAACCAAATTCAAACAAGTCAAACATTGGGAATTTGCAGACCACCACAATTACTCGATCGCTGATGTTCAAAAAATAGATGAAGAATACGATCGAATGAGTTCTTTGCACAAAATCATTTTGACCACTGAAAAAGACTATATGCGGTTGAAGGACGAATCCGCTTTGATTGAAAATTTGTTTTATTTGCCAATAGAAGTCGAACTAAATGATTACGAAGGCTTCAGTAAAATACTATTAGATTATGTTAGAAAAAATTAAAGATGCAGTTGCTTACCTCCAGCAGTTTTTAGCGGAAACGCCTGAATACGCCATTGTTTTGGGTTCTGGTTTGGGAAAATTAGAAGATGAAGTGGAAAACGCCGTACGCATTGACTACAAAGACATTCCTCATTTTCCAGTGTCGACTGTTGAAGGCCACTCTGGTGAATTGATTTATGGCCAAATTGAAGGAAGGCCCGTATTGATGATGGCGGGGAGATTCCATTATTACGAAGGCTACTCGATGGATGTCGTCACTTTTCCGATGCGCGTTTTCAAAGGATTGGGCATTGACAAAGTAGTTCTATCCAACGCCAGCGGAGGGGTCAATCCTGAATACCAAGTCGGTGATGCCGTCGTAGTCAAAGACCACATCAATTTCTTTCCAGAACATCCTTTGCGTGGACAGAACTTGGATGAATTGGGACCGCGTTTTGTGGACATGTCTGAACCTTATGACCGCAAGATGATTGATTTTGTGGTGAATTTTGGTCAAATCAATGGCATTGAAGTCAAACAAGGCATTTATTTGGGTTTGCAAGGACCTACGTTTGAAACGCCGGCCGAATACGGCATGGTCAGAATTTTGGGCGCGGATTGTGTTGGAATGAGTACTGTGCCTGAAGTCATCGTGGCCAAACACCAAGGCATGCGTGTTTTTTGTGTTTCTGTAATCACCGATTTGGGTGGACCTGACATTGCTTTCCCTGTTTCACATGAAGAAGTTTTGGACGCCGCCAACAAAGCCATGCCAAAAATCATAAAACTAGTCAAAGGATTGATTCATAGCGGAGTATAACATTCCGCTTCAATTCTTAACATGGACCACATATTTAGAATCGTTTTAAATAGTATATTTGTTGCGATCAAATATAGCACAAAAGCTATGGTAAAATATTCAACAACATGTTCAAAGCCTTAAAAAAACGTTGGAATGTCACATCCAATATACAACTCGCCCTGATATTCATCGTTTTTTCGATCACAGGATCGGTTTCCGCTTGGATTTCAAAACCCTTTGTGGAATTGTTTGGTTTGAACAATGAAGTTTTACCCGAATGGATTTTGTGGCCGTTGCGCTTGATTTTAATTTTTCCAGTGTACAGCCTCATTTTGTTGGTCATTGGTACTTTGTTCGGACAATTCAAATTCTTTTGGGCCTTTGAAAAGAAAATGTTTAGTAGATTTATCCCTAAGAAAAAAATGACTGAAAATTGATGTTTAAAAAATACGCTTTGGCTTTTTGTTTCATCGGTTTGGGATTCCTTGCGCAAGCACAAGAAATCGAAGCGCCTCAAGAAGCGCCACAAACCTTTGAATACTTGGATTTAAAAAAAGATTTTGACTTGTTGGTGGATTTCACTTGGGTCAATCCCGAATGCAGCACTGCGACTGATCATTATTATAGCTTGATCATCGGCACCACGGTGATTGGCGAATACATTGAACGCATCAGTTTGTTGGTGCCTTGTTTGGAAAATGAATTTCAAAAAGGCGATTTGCTGACAATTCAACCTTTGCCAACGCCCCAAGGACGCATCCATTATGTACTCCGAACCTACCAAATCGAAGGAGAAGAATTTCAAGAAATCTTGGGCGGAGAATTCAAAGCCGTTTGGGGAAAGGTGATCCAGGTTTTTTAGCAATTGGAATAAACATTTTCGAAAATTAGCCTAAGAAGCCATTGCCTTGATAGGTGACACTTGTCAATCTTTCAAAAAATGTTTATTTTTATGAAATGAAAAATGAAAGCAAATCCATCAAATACGTCACCTTGGCTACTTTTAGCAATTCTTGGTCGGCGGAAGTCGTGAAAAATCGTTTGATCGAAGAAGGAATTTATGCCCATATTTTGGATGAACATGTGAATTATTCGATTGGGCCAACTTTGATTGAAGGATTTCGCTTGCAAGTTGAAGAAAGTCAATACCTCAAAGCCTTAAATATTTATAAAAATACTTTGCAAGAATAGATTAATTTTCTACTTTTGCACCCGATTGACAAACCTCTGACGAAAATCGTGAATGTTTCTCAATTGAAACGATTATAATTTACCAAAAATGGACAGTATAGTTAAATACGTACAAGACAAATTTGTCGCAAAAAAAGATTTACCTGCATTTGCTGCTGGAGATACCATTACCGTTTATATTGAAATTTCTGAGGGTGGAAAAACCCGTACTCAGTTCTTTAGAGGCGTTGTGATCCAAAGAAGAGGTCAAGGAACTTCAGAAACATTTACCATCCGTAAAATGAGCGGTGAGGTAGGTGTAGAAAGAATTTTCCCAGTAAATTTACCTGCAATTCAGAAAATTGAAATCAATAAGAGAGGAAAAGTAAGACGCGCAAGAATCTTCTACTTCAGACAGTTGAGAGGAAAAAGAGCACGTATCAAAGACGCATAAGCTTTCTTTATATCATAGTAAAAACCGTTCAGAAATTAATTTTGAACGGTTTTTTTTATCTTTAATTCATGCATACGTTGGCTATCTGTCCAAAATAAAGACCAATAAATCTCCTTTTTCATAACTAATTTCAACCTGCTCTTCCACCGCTTGGTTACGAATGCCAATTCTTGATGTCAAATCCAACGACTCATTGTTCAATGAATACCTCAAGCCTTTGGTCACGATGTTTTCTGCCGTAGGAAAAGGATACAAACTGATCGTTCGTCCTTGATATCCCTCTAAAATGGTTTGCTTGTCCGTGAAAAAATAATAACTGTAATCATCAAAAAACACCAAGGTCAAACACTTTTTGAACTTCAAAGCCGTGCTTAAATTCCCCAAAAAATGATCGTGCTCCATGCCTGAACTCCCATAAACATAGACTTCTTGATAACCTCTTTGCTCAATCAATTGCAGTGCTTTTTCAAAATCGGTAAAATCTTGGTCTGCCGTTTCAACAATTTCGATCGAAGCGGGAATTTGACTGCGGTCCAACGAGTCCAAATCTCCACTGATCACATCTGGCTGAATTTTTAACTTTCTCAAATAATTGTATGCACCATCTGTGCAATAAATTTTTTCAAACTGATTCAATTCTGGAATTCTCTTTGGCGCTAAACCATTGAGAAACAAAGCTATTCTACGCATTGGGCAACCACTTAATTTCCTCATAACCCGCTTCGTGCGCAATGCTTCTTGCCAAATCAAAGAAATAATCCGACAAACGATTCAAGTATTTTATGACTTCGCCCCTCACCTCTTCTATTTCCGCCAAAGCCACTGAATTTCGTTCTGCTCTTCGGCAAATGCAGCGACACAAATGCGCATGAGATGAAGCCAAATTTCCGCCAGGCAAAATGAAATGCATCAATGCAGGCAAGTTCGCTTCCATCGCATCAATCCATTTTTCTAACTGAACGATGTCTTCCTCATCCATCAACTTAGGCAATCGACATTTTCCATTGGCCAAATACAGTTTTTCATGCGGCGTCGCCAATTCCGCACCCAAATGAAACAAATCTTTTTGGATTTGAATCAATTGATCATTCATCGTTTCACTGATCGCACCACTCCGGATCAATCCAATCGCTGAATTCAACTCATCGACCGTTCCATAAGCTTCTATCCGAATATTGCTTTTCGAAACCCGTGAACCACCCATCAAAGCCGTTCCTCCTTTGTCACCTGTTTTGGTATATATTTTCATTTTATGTTTTATTTTTTTGATTGAAAATTGACGAATTCATTCAATTTCGGATGAATTATAGTACAATTGCATCATATACTTTTTGGCGAATGTTTTCTCTGATTTTATTTTTTTGTAGCAAATTGTTGTCCACCGAAGGATGCACTCGATTGGTCAAAAGTACAAAAACCAATTGCTGATCAGGATCATTCCAAACCATTGTTCCTGTAAACCCATAATGACCATAACTGTTTGCCGAAGGACCTTTTAGCTCTACTTTTGACATTTTATCAAAGCCAGCTCCTCGATGATTTCCAGCGAATTGCTTTTGGGTAAATTGCTCCAATGTGGCTGCTTTAAAAAACTGAGCGCCACCATATTGTCCACCATTCAGGTACATTTGCATCAATTTCGCCAAATCTTTTGCCGAAGAAAATAAACCAGCATGTCCTGCCACACCGCCCATCATCGCTGCACCTTCGTCTTGTACATCACCGCGCAACAATTGGTTCCGATAAATTCGGTCATACGTTGTGGGAACAATTTGTTCCAAAGGAAAATGTTCTTTGGGCAAATAAGTTGTTGTTTGCATTTGCATCGGCGCATAAATTTTTTCTTGCACCAATTCATTCAAAGGTTTTTGGTACTTTTCTTCCAAATAATTTTGAAACAAATAATAGCCCAAATCACTGTACGCATATTTTTTCCCTGACAAAGGCGCATACAAAATATCCGTCATGATGGTGTCTTTGATCGAATTGATGATGTAAATGTTGTCGGTCACTTTGATGCCATGCGTTTCATCTTGTTTTCTGGAATAATAATCCAAATACAAACGCGCATTTTGCACATTGACAGATTCTTTGTAAAATCCAATCCAAGGAGGCAATCCCGATTGATGCGCCAAAATTTCTTTCAAGGTCAATTTTCCTTTGTCCGTGTGCGCGGTCTTTGGCAATAAACTGCCCAAAGTTTGGTCTAAATTCATTTCACCCGCATCGACTTCTTGCATCAACAAAGGCAAAGTCGCAGCAATTTTCGTCACTGAAGCCAAATCGTACAACGCATTGCCATCGACCAATTGCGACTGTTTTTCATCAAAATAACCAAACGATTGATCATAAATTACTTTTCCATCACGTGCCGCTAAGATTTGCATGCCTGGCGTGGCTTTCGATTGAATCGCCGCCAAAGCCATTCCATCAATTTCTTTTAAAACAACATCGTCCATTCCAACGGCTTTGGGCATTCCTAAAGCCAATCGCCCCAATGATTTCACATGGATCCCTTGTCCATATTTCAATTGATCATTGATGTCCGCTGGCAATTTCCCTTGAATATCCACACCGCCAAATATAGCAGAAGCCGCGATCGCATGCGTATCTTTCAAGTTTTGATACATGACCAATACCGAAGAAAAATCAGTCAAATCCAAATCCATCAAACCATAAGGACTGCCAAATAAGGTCAAAACTGTCGGTTGTTTTTTGGCGATTGCTTGAATCAAATCTTTGGTTTTTTGAGAGATCTTATAGGATTTGTACGCTGTTTCATTGGATTTGTGCAAACCAACAATGACTGCATCATAAGCACTCAATCGCTCGATATCTTTCAATGAATTGACTTGGACCAAGTCCACTGGCATTTGAAATTCCAAACAAGTATGAAAATAATCATAATCGGCTTCTTCCAAAGGAACATAAGCAATTTTAGATGAAGTCAAATCGCGAATTGGCAAGAAGTTGTTGTCGTTTTTTACCAATGTCATTGCTTTTTCATACAAAGCATGCGTTGTTTTAGCATATTGCACTTTGTTCAAATCTTTCATTAAATTTTGGGCCGATAATTTGGGCGTTTGGTACAAACCGACCAAATATTTTGCCATCAAGATCTTCTGAACACTTTCTGCCAAACGCGCTTCAGTGATTTCACCTGAATTGATTTTTTCAATGATTTTTTCTTTGGCCGTTTTCACATTTTGAGAAAACAACAAGATGTCATTTCCCGCTTCAAACGCCATCAAATCGACAAATCCTGGTGCATATGCATTGGCAACACCCGCCATGTTCAACGCATCGGTGATGACCAAACCTTGAAAGTTCATGTCATTTTTCAACACATCGGTAATGATTTTTTTAGAAATTGAAGAAGGCAAACCACTGTCATCCAAGGCTGGAACATTCAGATGAGCGACCATCACAGAAGCCACACCTGCATCGATTAATTTTTGAAAAGTCGCCAATTCTACCGCTTTCAAACGTGCCAAATCATGACCGACCACTGGGGTCGTTTTGTGCGAATCCGCATGGGTATCACCATGTCCTGGAAAATGTTTGGCCGAAGCCAAAACGCCTTTCTCCAGCATGCCTTCCATATAAGCTATTCCTTTGGCAGCCACATTGTCCACATTTGAACCAAAAGAACGGTTGCCAATAATTGGATTCAACGGATTGGTATTGACATCTACCGCTGGCGCGAAATTAAAATGAACGCCCATTCGATTGACTTGTTCGCCAATGGCTTGCCCCATTTCTTTGACCAATGCATTGTCTTGCACCGCTCCAACCGTCATTGCCCAAGGAAATCTTTCAACATTCACCAAACGTTGCGCCAATCCCCATTCTGCATCCATTCCGATGAACAAAGGGATTTTTGCCGATTGGTTGTATCGATTGGTCAATTCAATTTGCTTTTCTACTTGGTCTTGCATGAAGATCAATCCACCAATGGCTTCGTTTTTTACCAAATTCTCAATTTCTAAATAATGCGTCTCATCTCGGTTGGAATACGTCGCCACAATGAACAATTGTCCTACTTTTTCTTCCAAACTCATCGCTTGGTATTTTTCTTGGACCCATTTGGCTTGTTTTACTGAATCCACCGCCAATAGCGGTGATTTTTGGGCGTGTAAAAACCCATTCAAAAACAACAAAACGACCAAAAAACGCCATGCCTTTATCCTATGTATCTTCATGCTTCTGCTCTTATATAAAACTCAAAAAACGTGAATTTATTTCTAAAATGAAAGGAGATGGGATAGAAATGCTGTTTTAGTTTAATTTAGGAGTGAAAAAGCAATGTATTTGTAATTTATTTCGTTCATTCGGGTTTGTTTCAACAATGAAGTTTTAAACACAAACCTAATTTTCAGAATAAAACTGCTGGCAAAAATATAAGTCAATCTCTTGCTGAATTAAATTAAACTATTCTATTCTATTTCTTTGTAGACGATATTGACTCCTTTTTCTAATTTCTTATCTTTAAATACTCGCGCATTTTTATGATATTGAATCACAATATTTTTATCATCAATCCATTCTATTTGTAATTTGATAATTTTTCCATTCATTTCTGCATTTCCATGATCACTATCCGCTACAAAAACATTTCCTTTTTCATTTTTAACAAGAATATAATTGGATTTCACTATGCTTATATGTGTAGAATAATCGGATGCAGCACCACAATCAACAGAAAAAACTAGGCATTCTAATTTTTTATTGGGTGACAATTTAGATTCGATAAAATGATTACCACACATTAAATCTGGTCTAAAAACAACAAATAAAATTCCTACAAACAAGCCTATACCAATTACCAACAAGCCTAAGCAACCTAAAATTATTTTTAGTAAGTTTTTCAATTCTTTTATGTTTGTTTTATTATAGATTGGTAAACTTTGGATAACCTTAATTGTAATACAATAACGAATGTATCAACGCAAAACATCTATTTTTATATCTTTCTTTTTGCTGGACTTTGTCTGTTGGAGAAAAATGAAATGATTTCTACTTTCCCATTCATGACCCTGTAATATAGTGAGTTAAATTTCAAAATCACGGCTTTCCTGATTTTTAACTTATCAGACAATGGATAAATTGTAGGATTATGAGAAATAATTGTCGTAATTCGTTCAATCTCTTCTCCTAAATGATCAATTTCTTTTTGAGAAAACTCTCTTTCAAGATATTCGACTGTTTCAGCAAGTTCATCCAAGGCTAAATCTGTCCAGAGAATTTCATAGGTGTTTGCCATAAATTTCTCTTGCTTTTGAATGTGGATTTAACTTCCCTGCGTTTGCTTGAGCAATTCCTTCGTTGATAGATTTTCTTTCCCTATCTGAAATCTCATTTGCCCAATCTTTTTTATTTTCTTCAGCCATTAACTCTGAAATTTTCTCAAGAAAACTTAAATCCTCAATCGTTGACAACCACTGAATTAACTCTATCTTTTTATTTTGTATTTGTAAATCCGTATTCATTTTCAATCTTTTCTCAAATTTAGTATTAATTATTCTTTTGATGCTATTTCCGATTTATATTTCGCTTAAGCTCATTAAAATAAAAAGAGGACTGGGATAGAAATGCTGTTTTAGTTTAATTTAGGAGTGAAAAAGCAATGCATTTGTAATTTATTTCGTTCATTCGCGTTTGTTTCAACAATGAAGTTTCAATTTTTCATCGGCCTATTTTTATTTTTCTCTTTGGCGTTTGCACAAAAGAAAAACGACTCTATCGTGGAATTTCACCAATTCAAAATAGATGAAAATCGCTATACGTATGATTTTCAAAAAAAAATCACTTCAGATTCTACCGTTTACCAAGTCTTGGATTCTTTGAAATCGATCGGCTATTATACTTTGCATTTGGATTCGATCCGTGGCCAAAAAGTTTTTCTCAACAAAGGGAAAATGTACCGAAAAATGTGGATCAAAAACGACACGATTTTCAATCAAAAAGACGATTGGTTTGCCATTCAAAACCTGGATTCATTGACGCAAAGTGTGCAAATGAAATATGCGCAAAAAGGATTTCCGTTTTCTGAAATCAAAGTTTCTCCTTTGGGCTACCGAAACAACGAAGTTCAATTGCAATTGGAATTGCATTTGTTTCCAGAAAGAAAAATAGACAAAATACAAGTCGTCGGCTATGAAAAGCTGTCCAAAGCTTACATCAAAAATCATTTGGGCTTGAAAATTGGCGAAACCTACAACGAAAAACAATTGATAGAATTGTCCGACCGGCTCTCACTCAACCCCTTGATTGAGGAAGAAAAACCCGCACAAACTTTGTTCAACACCGATTCGACCACGGTCTATTTGTATGTCAAAAAAGTCAGATCCAATTTATTTGATGGTATTTTAGGATTTGGCAATGATGAAAATGGGGACTTTCAGCTGAATGGTAATGTATTGATCGAACTCAACAACAATTTCAACGCCATGGAGAAAATTCGGTTGAACTGGATAGCGACGGCAGACAAAAGTACCACCTTGGATTTCAATTTGCGTTTGCCTGCTTTGTTTCAAACCAAATTTGGCTCTGAAAGCAGTTTCAATATGTACAAAAAAGACAGTGTTTATGTCAATTTGAAATTGGAAGAGCGTTTGTTTTATCAATTGAATTTGAATGCCAACCTCGGTTTGAATTTAAGTTATGAAAACTCAAATTTCGTATTGGACAAGCATCCTGATTTGGCTTTGCTTTACGATGATTATGACAAAACGGGCATGGGTTTGAGTTACCAATATTTTTTGCCGAGTAAAAACCGCTTGCTCGAAGGCAGATCAAAATTGTTTTTGTCGGGCAAAACTTTGAACAAAAAATCAACCGAATTTCTTGAAACAACCAATGCGTTTCTGGACCACAAAAGCCGTCAATATGAAGTGGGCGTGGATGCTTTTCACTTGTTTCAGCTGCATCCGCAACATTTGGTCAAAGCGAAAGTTGAAGCCTTTGGTTTGTTTGGAGACGACCAAAAACTGGCCTTAAACGAATTGTATCGAATTGGCGGTTTCAACAGCCTGCGTGGTTTCAATGAAGAAAGCATCAGCGCTTCGGTTTATGGCATCAGTAGTTTAGAATACCGTTTCATGCCCAACGAGGATTTTTATCTTTCGGCCTTTGGCGATTATGGTTTTGTCGAAAATTCATCCATGGATAGCAGTCAAAATATTTTTGGCGCTGGCGTAGGCTTTTCTTTTCTGACCCAACTGGGGATTTTCAATTTAAGCTATGCCGTTGGGAAGCAAAACGATATGGGCTTTGATTTCAAAAATTCGAAAATTCACTTCGGAATTTTGACCCGTTTTTAAACCGCTCAACTCACGCATCACCCTCCTTTTCATTTCAATTAATTTCCGTATTTTTGGAGATATAATTCAATGAAATTTAGCCACCATCAATATGTTGAAACCTTTCTTTTTTACATTGTTCTTTTGTTCTACTTTTTTATTTTCTCAAACCAAAATTACCGTTTTAGAAGATTACCCTGAAGACACACCCATTGCCTCAGTCATTGTTTTGGACGATAAAAACGTGCAATTGGGACAAACCAATGCACAAGGAATTTTCGTCGTTCCGGCCAACATCCAGCACATACAGTTGGTGCTACCAGGTTATGAAACCAAAAAATTATTTGTCTATGGCAAAGACATCATCACGCAATTGACTCCGATTACGGTTCATTTGGCCACTTCCGAAATTTCAAATACCGACAATCGCGCCAGGAATTTAATCAAAGAAGTCATTCAAAACAAAAAGAAAAACAGCATTGAAAATCTAAAAACCTACGAATACAAGACCTACACCAAGTTTTTGGTCACAGCTTCAACCGATTCGATGCCTTACATTCTTTTCCCAAGAAACGAAAATGATTCCAGTTACAACGAAGTGCGTAGATTGTTGGACAAAAGCCATTTGATGTTGGGCGAACGTGCCATGGACCATAAATTCTCCCATCGTTTTGGCCATAAAAACACGGTCAAAGCCACGCGGATTTCAGGCACGAAATTGCCGATGTATGAATTCA
Source organism: Moheibacter sp. (assembly GCA_035515075.1). Lineage (GTDB taxonomy): Bacteria > Bacteroidota > Bacteroidia > Flavobacteriales > Weeksellaceae > Moheibacter. The sequence goes on from DATJBZ010000027.1 coordinate 15,986, forward strand.
TGGCGATGCAACCGATCAGTCATTCGTTGGAAGAAGACAAAATCAAGTTTTTCTTGGCAGAATTCGCCAATCCCATTTCCAATTTGGGTTTGAAAGAATACCGTTACCGCTTGTCTGAGCCTGAAAAAATTGAAGGCAAAACACTGACCGTAATTGCTTTCTATCCCAGCAACAACAAAACTGACAAACAACAAATCAAAGGATACATCTGGATTGATCCTACAACCAAAGCGGTGGCACGATTTTATGCTGAAAATCTGTCTGAAACCAAGGTCGCTGAACTCGAAATGGAATGGACTGCTTTCCAAAATTTTTGGGTACCTTCACAACAGCGTTTTCGTATGGACGGTGGAAGCATCAGCTATCCAAGCTTGAAAGACAGCGTTTTATCCGATGGTCAAGTGCGTTTGGACACCATTAAAAAGAAAGAAAGGGTCTGGTTGCATTTGACCACCCACTTCAAAGACTTGATTTCACCCAAAGAATTCGAACGAAAAGAATTCAAAGGTTATGAGACCGACATTGATTTGGACGCAGTGGACGAATCGGATGAAGTATTGAAAGCCTACCGCGACAACCAATTGACGGAAATGGAAGAAAATACGTATGTAAAAATTGACTCCATCGGCCAAAAATACAACATGGACCGCAACATTCGCTTGATGCGGGTACTGACTTCTGGCGGGAAATATGGCATTGGCAAATTCGATTTGGATTTGACCCAATTGTTCAATTACAACAATTACGAAGGATTTCGGTTGGGCTTGGGCGGCAATACCAATTACAAATTCAATGACCGTTTGTCGTTGAATGGCTATGTTGCTTATGGTTTCAAAGACGAAGCTTTCAAATATGGCGGTGGTTTTGACTATTTGGTCAACAAACCTTACTCAGGCAAAATATTTGCAAATTACGCCAATGATGTGGCAGCAGCAGGACGAAATCGATTGGATTTACAAAATGCCTATGTGCAGTTTTTACAACAAAATCTATCGAATTTATACAACGACCATTTTTACAGTTACCAACGCGTAAAATTGGGCTATCAGCAAGATTTTTTACAAAACATTACTTTGCGCGTCGCGGGAATTTACCACGAAAAAACGGCGGAATTTGATTACCAATATCAATCGCAAGCAGCCGACCACACTTTCAAAAGTTTGGATACAGAAATCGCATTGCGCTGGGCGCCCAAAGACCGCTATGTGCGAACGCCATACGGAAAAGTGACCATCAACAGCGGTTTGCCCGTTTTTTACTTGACTTTTTCACAAGGTTGGAAAGCGTTTGATGCAAGCCACACTCCGACAAAGATCGATTTTACTTATTTGGATGAATTCCGCACTTTCTTGGGGAAAACCGATTTTCAATTCCATGCTGGAAAAGTTTGGGGTGATACCCCTATTCTGAATTTGTACGAAGGCATGGGCAATGCCAAAAAAGGAGACCAAATCTTGAAACACTTTGGTGTCGCTGGTTTGAACAATTTTGAAACCATGCGTCCTGGAGAATTTTATTCGGACCAATACGTGATGTTCAACTTTTCACACAAATTCGCTGGTTTTCGATTGTTCAACCGAGAGATCTTTCCTGATTTCATTTACAGAGGTTTGTTGGGCGACATGAAAAATCCGGAAGACCATCAAATCATCGAATTTCAATCGCCCAATCAATTGTACCAAGAAGCTGGTTTAGAATTCAATCAATTGATTTACAAAATGATTGGCGTGGGAGCCTATTACCGTTTTGGCGCCTATCATTTGCCGACTTTTGACCAAAATTTCTTTGTCAAATTGACCTTAAAAATGGATTTATTTTAAAACAAACACCATCATTTACGGCGTAGAAGTCGACAATTGAACGATTTTCCCATTTTGGAAACGATGGCCATTCAATCCGAAATCGTATAAATATTCCGCCATTTCAACCGCTGAAATCGGTGCTTGGTAACCTGGAAAAGCTTCTTCCAACATTTCAGTTTGCACAGCACCTAAGGCGACGCAATTGATTCTTGCTTGTTTTTCGGTAAATTCTTCCGCCAACAATTCGGTCAAAGTCACAATGCCCGCTTTGGAAGAAGAATAAGATGACAAGCCCGGGAATTTCACCGAACCTTGCACCGCGCCCATCGTCGTGATGTTGACAATGTGTGCATCTTGATTCATTTTGTGTTCCAACAATTGAATGATGCGAAAAGGCGCTTTGTAATTCACAGTCATCGATTGTTCCAAATCCGCTTCGGTAATTTCTTGAAATGGCTTATTGACCAAAAATCCAGCATTGTTGTACAAAACATCGATTTTCTCCCAATCTGCAACCGCTGAAGCGATTTCATCTAAGGCTGAAAAATTTGCCAAATCGAGCGACAAACAACGACAAACTGAATGATTTTCAAATGCCTTCAATGCTTCCAATTTTTTCAAATTCCGCGAAACGACCAAAACGTTGTTGCCATTTTGTAAATGAATTTTAGCCAATTCTCGACCAATTCCTCGACTGGCGCCTGTGATGATGATATTTTTTTTCATAATGCTTTCTTTTTTAAATATTTTATCAATTGTTCGATGCGGTCAAAAGTCTGCTGACCACAACGAATTTGTCCATCGGTCACAAAAACTTCAAGCGGCGCATCGGTTGAAATTGCAAATCCATTGCGTTCCAATGCATGTTTGATCCAATAATTGAAATCACTTCCATCGGACATGAATTGGATTGTTTTAGGTTGGTGATGCTGAAATTGAAAATTGCCCAAACCATAGTTAAACTTGATTTTCTCTTGGGACAATTGCTCATAAATTTGTTGTTCATACGCAATTTGTTCCGGAAATCCTGCATGAAATTTTCCTTGGTCCAACCACCAAAGTTGGGTGGCATTTTGCAACAACAAATCAATTTGATGCGAAGCCACCAAAAAAGTTTTTTGGGTTTCACGGGACAATTTCTCAATCAATTCAAAAATTTTGAACTGATTTTCAATGTCCAAATGCGAAGTCGGTTCGTCCATGATGACCCAATCCGTGTCTTGCACCAACGCCCGCGCAATCATCACCATTTGCAATTGTCCATCGCTCAACTGATGCGCCATTTTATTTTTCAAATGAACGATTCCTACTTTTTCCAACGCATCTTCGATCAATTCTTTTTCAGTTGAAGACAATTTCTGAATGCCTTTTTGGTGGGGCAATCTCCCCAAAGCCAAAACATCCTCCACGGAAATGGAAGGAACTTGTTGCAAACGGGAAAAAACAACGGCTATTTTTTGCGCTCTTCTTTGAAAACTCCAATGTTTTGAAATTTGGTTGTCCAGTAAAATCTCTCCAGACAAAATGGATTGCAAGCCCAAAATCGAATGGATCAAAGTACTTTTCCCTGCCCCGTTTTTTCCTGCCAAACCGACCAATTCTCCCCGCTTCACTGTGGCGTTGATGTTCGAACAAATCGCTTGTCCATAACCGATGGCTACACTTTTCAATACCAAATCACTCATGCCATTGGTCGTATTTTCGATTCAACAATATGCGCATCACTATCGGAGCGCCAACCAAAGAAGTGATGATATTGATCGGCAAATTTCCATTGGGAAAAATTTGTGCCAACCAAGCAAATACCAACATCAACAAAACACCGGTCAACAAAACCAACACATACAATTCGACCACCGCCGTACTTTTAAAAACCATGCGACAAATGTGTGGAACCGCCAAACCAATGAAAGCAATCGGACCAACAAAGGCCGTAGTTGCTGCAGTCAAAATCGCTGACGCAATTAAAATCAACCAACGAATTTGCTGGATATGGATGCCCATGGTTCGGGCATAATTTTCTCCCAAACGCAATCCTGAAATGCCTTTCAAAGTAAACATTGAAAGAAAAACTCCCAAAATAGTCATCAAAGCAAATACAGAAATTTGCGCCCAAGACAAGCCCGAAAGCGAACCAAAAGTCCACAACAAATAGGTTTTAATTTTTTCTGAAGGCGCAAAGAATTGAAATACTCCAATGATGGCAGTTGAAAAACCCGCAATCATCATTCCGATAATGATCAATGCCGCAGTGGAATTGAGTTTTGTCGAAAAAAACACGATGATTGACAAGGCAAACAAAGCGCCTATAAAGGAAGCCAAACAAATCAACCAAGAATTGTTCAACCAAGCGGAAAAACCCAAAATCGAAGACAAGAAAATCACGACTGCAACGCCCAAACCAGCAGCGGCACTGATCCCCAAGACTGAAGGATCTGCCAATGGATTTCGAAACAACTCTTGCAACAACCACCCGCTGATCGGCAAAGAAATACCCGCCAAAATCGCGGCAATGGCTTTGGGCAAACGGTAATCTAGGATCAATTTTCTGGCGATATCATCATTGAAAATATCCAGCAAAGCAACCTGTGCATTGCCAACGGTTAAATTCAACAGGAAACTGCCAAAAATCAAAACCAATAAAATGAGGATGCTTAATTTGAATTTCAAAAGTCGTATTTAAAACACAAATATACTCAACAATTTTGCATCGTTGCGGTTTCAAATGTGGTGATTTCAATTGCCTAGAAAAAACTAACTTTACGCTATGACAAAACTGCACATCAAAAATATGGTTTGCCCACGCTGTATTTTGGCGATTGAGAAGACTTTGAATGATTTAAACATTTCTGCTGCTGAAATTCGTTTGGGAGAAGTAGTATTGAATGAAAACATTACACCAGAAAAGTTGCTTCAATTTCAAACAATGATCGAAAATTTGGGCTTTGAATTGTTGGACGATAAAAATGCAGCTTTGATCAATCAAATTAAAACGATAATTATTCAACACATTCAATCTAAAAAGCTAAGGAATTGGAATTTTTCTGAAATTTTAGCGAGCGAACTGCACAAAGAGTATTCTCAATTGAGCAAACTTTTTTCAGCGACCATGGGCATGACCATTGAGCAGTTCACCATTCTTCAAAAAACAGAAAAAATCAAAGAGTTGTTGGTTTATGATGAACTCAGTTTAAAAGAAATCGCTTTGCAATTGGATTACAGCAGTGCAGCGCATTTATCGGCTCAATTCAAGAAAACAACGGGTTTGACGCCAACGGCTTTTAAAAAATTGAACGAACGCCACAGACAATCTTTGGATAAAATTTGACAATTCTTACCAGAATTCTATAATTAATTGGCAATTTATAGAGCGAACTTTGTTGCATAAAATTAAAATCATGAACACAGACAATACATCTATTTATCTTCCGCTTGAAAAAGTGGACAGCGAGCATTGTGCATTGATCGTTGAGAAGGAATTGAGTAAAATAGCGGACATTCAAAACATCCAAGTTGAAATCAACAACAAAAGAGCCAAAATTTCTGCCAAAAATCCAGCGGAAACTTTGGTAGAGGCTGTTCAGAAAATTCGAAGTTTGGGCTATGAAGTACCTACTTTGAAAAAAAGATTTCCAGTATTGAATTTGAGTTGTGCGTCTTGTGCATCGAGTTCGCAGAATATTTTAAAAATGCAGACGGGAGTAATTGACGCAAAAGTGAATTATGCTAATACCGCAGCTGAAATTGAGTTCATTCCAAATTTAATTCAAACCAAAGATTTAAAAGCTGCTTTGCAAAGCGCTGGATATGATTTGATGATCGATGAATCGGAAGATGCACAAAATGAATTGGAAGAAATTCAACAAGAAAATTTCAAAAAACTCAAAAAAAGAACCCTTTGGGCGATTGTACTATCGGTTCCTTTGCTGTTGATTGGAATGGTTTTTATGGAAATGCCTTATGCAAATTACATGATGTGGGCACTTTCCACACCGATTGTTTTTGTGTTTGGCCAACAGTTTTTTGTGGGCGCTTGGAAACAACTGAAAAACCGCTCATCCAACATGGATACTTTGGTCGCGATGAGTACAGGAATTGCTTATGTTTTCAGCGTTTTCAACATGATTTATCCTGAATTTTGGACCAATAAAGGTTTAGAAGCCCATGTTTATTTTGAAGCGGCAGGCGTGATCATCGCTTTCATTTTGATTGGAAAATACATGGAAGAAAGAGCGAAAAGCAATACTTCTTCCGCGATTAAAAAATTGATTGGTTTACAACCTAAAGTGGTGACTTTGGTCGAGAAAGATGGAAATCACCGTGAAATTCCGATGGCCTCAATTCAAGTAGATGACGTACTATTGGTGAAACCAGGCGATAAATTGGCTGTGGATGGCGAAGTGATCTCAGGCAATTCTTTTGTGGATGAAAGCATGATTTCGGGTGAACCTTTGGCGGTTGAAAAAACAATCGGCAGCAAAGTTTTTGCGGGTACGCTGAATCAAAAGGGAAGTTTTCAATTCAAAGCTGAACAAGTGGGTGGCGATACTTTGTTGAGTCAAATTATTCGAATGATTCAAGATGCCCAAGGCAGTAAAGCGCCCGTTCAGAAATTGGTCGATAAGATCGCAGCGGTATTTGTGCCAATCGTTTTGGGGATTGCTTTGTTGACTTTTGTGCTTTGGCTCATTTTGGGTGGTGAAAATGGATTGACACATGGTTTGCTGACCATGATTACGGTTTTGGTCATTGCTTGTCCTTGTGCTTTGGGCTTGGCAACGCCAACAGCGATCATGGTCGGTGTAGGAAAAGGTGCGGAACAAGGCATTTTGATCAAAGATGCAGAGAGTTTAGAAAAAGCAAAAAACATTGATGTCGTGGTTTTGGACAAAACGGGGACGATCACCGAAGGAAAGCCTACCGTTCAACAATTGAGTTGGTTCAATGTGGATGCGGTACAATTTGCGCCAATTTTATATTCGATCGAAAAACAATCCGAACATCCTTTGGCGGATGCCATTGTTCAATATTTGGATGTGTACCATTCCGCCGCTGCAGCAGAAGTTTTGTTGCGCAAAAATAAAATTTCACCAGACGAAAAAGACAAACATTTGGTGCCACCACGCATTGAAAATTTATTGATCGAAGGCATGGCAATCGAAAATGCTTCAGGTAAAGGAATCATAGGCACATTAAAAGATGAAAAATACTTCGTGGGCAATCCGACTTTTATTCAAGAACAAAACATTCCTTTGAGTTTGGACTTTGAAAATTGGATGAATCACCGAGAAAATCAGGATAAAACCATTGTTTTGTTCAGCAATTCTTCGCGAATTTTGGCCGCAATTGCGATTGCAGACACCATCAAACCGACTTCAAAAGCAGCGATTCAAAAGATGCATGATTTGGGTTTAAAAGTGTATATGTTGACTGGCGACAATGCAGCTTCGGCAGCGGCTGTAGCGAGAAAAGTTAATTTAGACGATTACCAAGCTGGGGGTTTGCCTGAAGAAAAGTTAAATTTCATCAAAAAATTACAAGCCGAAGGAAAAGTCGTTGCGATGTCCGGAGATGGCATCAATGACAGTGCAGCTTTGGCACAAGCAGACGTTGGTATCGCGATGGGAAAAGGCAGTGACATTGCAATTGAATCCGCTAAAATGACCATTCTTTCCAATGATTTGATGAAAATTCCAGCGGCGATTCAATTGTCCAAACAAACCGTATCGACCATTCGACAAAATTTATTTTGGGCGTTTATTTACAACATCATCGGTATCCCAATCGCTGCAGGCTTGTTGTATCCCATCAATGGTTTTTTATTGAATCCGATGATTGCAGGAGCAGCCATGGCGTTCAGTAGTGTGAGCGTAGTGAGCAATAGTTTGCGTTTGAAATGGAGAAAATAACCATTGCATTTTTAAATTCATTCAAATTTTCATTAATTCGTCAAAAATAGAATCAAAATCAATATGAACATCATTAGTTATAACGTCAATGGCATTCGAGCGGCCATGAGAAAGAATTTGGACGAATGGATTTCAGTTGCTCAGCCCGATATTTTATGCTTGCAAGAAACCAAGGCGCAACCCGATCAAATTCAATCTGAAATTGAAACCATTGAAGCTTTGGGCTACCATACATATTGGCATTCTGCAGAAAAAAAAGGTTACAGTGGCGTGGCGATTTTTTCCAAAGAAAAACCTTTGAATGTCACTTACGGAACGGGCATCGATTACATCGACCATGAAGGAAGGGTTTTGCGCGCCGATTATGAGAATTTTTCTGTAATCAGTGTGTATGTGCCGAGCGGCACCAATATGGAAGAGCGTTTGGATTTCAAATTGAAATTTTGTTATGACTTTTTGGATTACATCAAAGCATTGAAAAAAGAAATTCCGCATTTGATCATTTGTGGCGATTACAATGTCTGTCATCAAGCGATTGACATCCACGATCCCGTACGAAATTCCAGAGTTTCAGGTTTTTTACCCGTTGAACGCGAATGGTTGACCAATTATATGAAAGAATGTGAATTGATCGATTCGTTTCGTTATTTCGTCAAAGAACCACACCATTACAGTTGGTGGAGTTACCGCGCCAATTCAAGGGCGAACAACAAAGGCTGGCGGATCGATTACAACATGGTCAGCCGTTCATTGGAAAACAAGATGACGCGGGCAGCCATTTTGCCAGAAGCTCACCATTCGGACCATTGTCCCGTTTTGGTGACCTTGGATTTTGGTGAATGATTGATTTTGAACCACTTTTATCTTTTAATTAACGTTCATTTGGAGCTGTTTTCACGCGATTTTTTGTAATTTTGAATCATTCTAAACTAACCATTTGAAAGGATGGTTACATTTATTCATCTTTTAAACATCAATCAAATGAAAACACACAAAGCTGGAGCCATTTGGAAAGGCTCTATCAAAGACGGAAACGGGACTTTGTCCACTAAAAGCAACGTGCTCAACGGAAAACAATATTCGTTCAAAACGCGTTTTGAGAATGGGGATGGGACCAATCCAGATGAACTTTTGGCTGCTTCACATGCAGGTTGTTATGCCATGGCCTTGAGCAAATTTTTAGGCGATGCGGGCTACACACCCAACACATTGGATGCAACCGCTGAAATCACCATGGATCCTGAAAAGTTGGCCTTGACCACTTCTCATTTGACTTTGAAAGCGGACATTCCGAACATTTCAAATGAGGAATTTCAACAATTGGCCCAAGCGGCCAAAGACAATTGTCCCATCAGCAAAGTGATGAATTTGGATATCAGTTTAGACGCTGAATTGATCTAAGTTCAAGCTTTTTTACAAAAAAGTACAGTTCATCCTATGCAGCCAACAACTTTGGCGGTAGGATCAACTGTTCTTTTCATTATTCTTTTTACTTTCGCTTCAACAATTATAAAATCACAAAAAAAATGAATGAAATCACCCAATTGTCCCCTCAAAATATTTGGCGAAACTTCGTCCAACTCAATGCCATTCCTCGACCTTCTAAAAAGGAAGAAAAAGTAAGGGAATTCATGATTGAATTTGGAAAAAATTTGGATTTAGAAACTTTGACCGATGAAGTGGGCAATGTAGTCATCAAAAAGCCTGCAACCCAAGGAATGGAAAACCGAAAAACAGTGGTTTTGCAATCGCATTTGGACATGGTGTGCCAAAAAAACAACGATGTCGATTTTGATTTTGATACCCAAGGCATTGAAATGTTCATTGAAAATGACAAATTTGTCAAAGCCAAAGGCACTACTTTGGGCGCAGACAACGGCATTGGTGTCGCCACAATGATGGCTGTTTTGGAAGCGACAGACATTGCGCATCCTGCCATTGAAGCCTTGTTTACCATCGATGAAGAAACAGGCATGACCGGCGCCATTGGTTTGAACGAATCGATTTTAGAGGGCGAAATTTTGTTGAATTTAGACACCGAAGAAGATACCGAATTGACGATCAGTTGTGCAGGTGGAATGGATGTGACGGCTTCGAAACAATATGAAATTGAAACTTTGAGCGGAGATTTCTCTTCTTTGAAAGTCGATTTGAAAGGATTGAAGGGCGGACATTCTGGTGGCGATATCCAATTAGAATTGGGCAATTCAAATAAATTACTGGCGCGTTTTCTGAACGAAGCCTTGCCTTTTGAAGCACAAATCGCATCGATGAACAGCGGAAGTTTGAGAAATGCCATTCCAAGAGAAGGTCATTTCATCCTCAGTTTTCCGACAAAACATCAAGCTGAATTGATCGAACAATTGGAACAGTTGAAAACCGATATTTTAAATGAATTCACACCGATTGAACCCCATTTGAACATCGAAATCACTTCGGTTGATTTAGAAAATCAAGTCGCTTCGTTGGAAACAACCAAAAAATTGACTTACGCATTGCTATCCGCTTTCAACGGCGTTTACCGCATGTCACCAGAAATGGAAGGCGTGACCGAAACTTCGAATAATGTAGCGAATGTTGTGGTAGGCAATGGTGAAATGAAAATTTTGTGTTTGTCCCGTTCGGCCATTGAATCTGGAAAAAAAGCGATGATTTCGACTTTGAAAGCAGGATTTGAATTGGCGGGATTTGCCGTTGAATTTTCTGGTGGTTATCCAGGCTGGCGTCCCAACACCCATTCTGAAATCTTAGAAATCATGCAACCCTTGTACCAAGAATTGTTTGGTGAAGCGCCTAAAATCATCGCTACACACGGCGGTTTGGAATGTGGCATCATCGGCGGACATTATCCAGAAATGGACATGATTTCATTTGGTCCCAACATCACAGGTCCGCACTCGCCAGACGAAAGAGTGGAAATCCAATCAGTGCAGAAGTTTTACAAATATTTCATTGAAGTATTGAAAAGAATTCCTGAAAAAAACTGATAGTTTTAAAAACAGATCAACTTTCAAAACAGGCAATTGACATTCAATTTGCCTGTTTTTTTGATCAATGATTCAAAGCCATTGCGCCAATTGTTCGGTCAAGGCTTTTCGGTCATATTTTTTGTACAACTTGGTTTGGGATGCCGTTTTTCCTGCTTGCCAATTTTGGTAAGTCTCCAGTATGTATTTTTTCACTTCCTGAATTTGATTCGGCGTGAAATATTGTCCCGCTTGGGTTTCAAGTAATATTTTCTCCACATCTCCTCCACTCGGCCCAATCGCCAAAATCGGATTTTCGGTCGCCATATATTCAAACAGCTTACCTGGAATGATGCCTTTGGAAGCCTCATTGGGAAAGTTGGTCAACAACAACAAATCGGCTTTTGAAACGCCTTCAATCGATGTTTTGTGCGAAACATAACCAAAGTCTTGAACGCAATCCATCAATTGATTGGCTTCCAAAGATTGCAAAACCTCTTCACTCAAACGGCCATAAAAATGCAAAAACAAATCTTGAGCAAAACTTGGATTTTCTTTTCTCAATTCGGCAAGTGCTTGCCAAACCAACAAAGGATTTCGGGCGATTTCCAAACCACCACTGTAAATCAAAAGAAACTGTTCATTCCTACTTTTTTCAAATTGGAAATCTTCACTTTCAAAACCATTGGTGATCGTTTCTACTTTTTTGGCGCCCAATTGTCGGTAATTTTCCGCATCAGAAAAACTGGTCGCCAATACTAGATCAGCATGGGTCAAAACTTTTTTCTCCAATGAAAGATGTTTTTTTTGGGCCCATTGGGTCAAACGCAATTCCTTGTGGTAACTGATTTGCGTCCAAGGATCCCTGAAATCCGCCAACCATTTCAAAGCTGGATTTTTTTGTTTCAATTGTAAACCAATCCAATGCAAACTGTGCGGTGGTCCAGTCGTAATGATGGTTTCAATCTGATTTTCTTTCAAATATTGGGTCAAAAAACGTACAGACGGTTGGATCCAAAACTTTCGCGCATCGGGAATGAAAAAATTGCCACGAATAAAAACCGAGATTTTAGTTGCCCAACTTTGTGCTTTTTTTTGTTCGAAATGCCCTGCGTGGTAAGCTTTAGATTTTGAATTGAAAAAGTTTGCCCATTGGTAAGGCTCCCAAATTTGGGTTCGAACCACCGTCAAATCATCCGAAACTTCATCAACCAAACTTTCATCCAACAAAGGATAGGATGGATTTTCTGGTGTATAAATGATCGGTTCAATGTCAAATTCCGGCAAATACTTGGCAAATTTCAACCAACGTTGAACACCTGGACCACCTGCTGGTGGCCAATAATAAGTGATGATCAATACTTTTTTTGGCAATTTCTCCATCACTCATTTCACATTAGAAATTAAACCGATAGTTTTTTAAAATCACCTCTTTTCCAAAGAAAAAATACAGTTCCAATCAACAAACCGATGAACAATACATTGAAAATCATGGTCACAACATTGCCTGTTTGGATGATTTTTGGCGAAAATTCCATCACGATTTCTTTGTCGCCCTTCTCCAATTGAACCCCTCTCAAAAAATAATTCGCTTTCAAAATTGGGCGCTCTTTCCCATCGACTTTAACCGTCCAACCGTGTGGATAATAAATTTCCGAGAAAACCGCCAATTGTGGCGCATTCACATCGGTTTTATAAGTCAATCGATTCGGTTGATAATGCACCAATTCAATATTGGAAGCATGATTTTTAGTCAAGTTTGAATTGACTTGGTTTTTTAATTTTTGATCCAAAACAACCGTTTGTGTCAAATCCACATCTTTCAATGCCAAAATCTCTTCATTTGCATTGTCCACCCATTTCACCTCACCGACCAACCAAGCATTGCCATATGCATTGATGTTGCCTTCAATCATTGGACTCGAAGGTGTACCATGAACGAAATATTTGGTGTTCAACAAATTCAAGATTTTCACCATATCTGCTTGGGTAATGCCCAACTGATTGGTTCTTTCTGAACCTGAGAAATACACATCAGTCACATCTTGGAAATTCTTCAATTTCGCTCCGTGATAACCTCCAATAGAATGCGCAAAGAACGAAGTGGTGGCATCGTTGAACGTGCTGTTCACATTGTCAAAGACGCGGTATTGCGTTGGATCAGCTCTTTTCAAACTGTCCAAACTCTTGTTAAAAGCCACTTTGTTGGCAATCCCTGCCAAATGATAATTTTCTTGTGCACCTTGCAATAATTTGGAAGACATTTGGGTAGGAAATGGATTTTCAACAAACATTTCGTCCACGAAATTGTCCTCATTCAAATACCTTTTGTCCACTTGCCATCCATCGATCAACGCCAACAAACCAATGCCCAAAACCACGATGATTTTGTGTTTGATTTTCTTCATTTGGTACAAAAACAACAAGCCCAAAGTCAAAACAACAAACAGTAAAGTACGCAAAGTATCTGCTTGGAACATCGCAATACGATCTTGTCGCAAGGCTTCGTTCAATTGGTTCAATACACTGTCCCAAGCGCCCAAAGCTTCTGGATGATATTCTTTGGCCAAATTCAAGTATTGATTTTTATTGAGCAAATCATATTCATTTGAAAATGAAAACAAACTGCCGCCTAAAAAATAAAATAACAACAAAACCGCAACGAAACCGCCACCTGCATACAGTAGAATCTTCTTTTTTTGTTCCTCAGCCAATTGTTCATCCTTGAAGAAAACGTACAAAGTCAATCCCGCCAAAATCGGCATGGTCAATTCTGCCATGACCAACATTGATGAAACCGCTCTAAACTTATCATACAACGGAAAATAGTCGATCATGAAATTGGTCAAGCCTGCGAAGTTTTTTCCCCAAGCCAAAACAATGCTCAAAACTGTAGCGAATAACAACCACCATTTGTATTTGCTCCATTGGTTTCTCACCAAAAACAAGCCCAAGAAAAACATAAACACGACCACAGCACCTTGGTAAGCAGGACCAGATGTACCCGGTTGATCGCCCCAATAAGTCAATACCGGACTGCTCGCCAAATGCGAAAAAGCCTGTGCATTGAACTCATCATTCAAATCCAACACATATTGCTGCTTTTGCAAAGCTTCAATATAATGGGTCAAATTCTCTTCTTTCGGTTGACTCGGTCCACCCATGAAATCTGGAATCAGCAAATTGAACGTTTCCAATTTCCCATAACTCCAATGGGTGATATAACCATGGTCCAAACCGTCGGTTTTCTCTTGCAACAAAGTCATTTCCGAAGAACCTCGGGTGGTTTCTTTGCTGTATTCGTACGTACTCAACAAACGCGTCGCGTTCAATCCTAAACCAACCACACAAGCAGCAGCAACCAAAGCTGTTGATTTTAAAAAGGCGGGCAAAGTTTTCTTTTGGATCGCTTGGTACAATTCGACCAAGAAATAGACCAACAAAACCAAAAACAAGTAATAAGTCATTTGTGGGTGGTTCGCCGAAAGTTCCAAGCCCATAAAAAGTGCGGTCAGCACAAAGCCTAATAAATATTTTCTTTGGTACAACAGCAAAATCCCTGCGGTCAATGGCGCAAAATAAGCGATGGCGTGAACTTTCCCATTGTGACCTGCACCAATGATGATGTAAAAATAAGCACCCAAAGCAAAAAACAAGGAAGACGCCAAAGCATATTTCCAGTTTTTGAAAAGCACCATGCCCAGAATGAAAAATCCGGCAAATAATAGAAAAATATAATCCGCTGGTCGAGGCAAAAACCGAAAGAAATGATCGATGGATTTAATCATGTCATTGTCGTACTTTGCACCCGTCTGATACGTTGGCATCCCGCCAAACATGGCATTGGACCAATAGATATTTTCGCCCGTTTGTTTTTCAAAGGTTTTCATTTCTTCTGCACTACCGCGATAATTCACGATATCTGGCTGAATGATCGCATTGTCAGAAAAAACTGGCGCACAATATACCATGGCGATAATTGCAAAAAATGCAATCGACACCAAACTAAATATCAGGTTTTTATTTTTCATCTTTGTCTCGTGGTTCTTCCAAGATTTCATAATCCACCGATTCGGCCTCGATCTTGTATTGTGGTTCATCTAAATTTTTGGTTTTCTCTTGTTGAAAACCGCTTTTTTGTTTCGGTGCTTGCGCTTTTCTTGGCGAAAAAATTCGGTTCAAAAAACGAAAGACAAAAAATGCCAAAACAAGGTAAAGTAAGTATTTAAAAAATGTGCCCATAAATTAATTGACTGTTGTAACGATGGTTTGCGTTCCTTTTTCGGTTTCTTTTTGGTCTCCTTGTTGGTAAGTCGTGCTCATGGTTTCCTTTTTGGTCACGTTCACCTTGTTCAACCAACCTGATTCTAAATCCAAAATCACCGTTCCTGTAATGGTTGCATCATTTTTCATCGTTGCGGTTATGCCTTCTTTGGTTTCTTTTCCGCTCACCGTTTGAACGCCATTCACTTTGATCGTCGCTTTTCCATCTTGAATGCCTTCGAACGTTCTGGTCACCCTATTGTTCCCTTTGACAGGTCCTTCATTGATGTTTTGACTGTCCTCCCATTTCTCACCAATTTTCAAACTGCGGTCTGGAAAAATGTTCAATGATTCTTCGAATTGGGATTGGATGGCTTGGTTGCTCAAAGAAGCTTCCAACAAACCTTTGATATAAGTTTGTTCTTCTTGGTTGAATTGACTTTTTAACTGACTCATGGCATTGTTTTGTACTTTGTCCAAACCATTTACTGCCAAAACTCGACCTTGGTTATCGACCTCCATTTGGAAACTTTGTCCGCTGATCGCTTTGTAAATGGACCAACTCGCTGCGACATCTTTGTCCGCTGGTTTGGCCTGAGAAGTGTGGAAAGCTATTGTTTCTCCCGTCGGCGCTTGAAAACTTTCGCCAAAACTTTTGAAAGTCGCCTTCAATTTGAATTTGTTGCCCACCACTTCTTGCACCAAATAATCAAAATCAACGGTTCTTGATGAAGAAATATCCATGCTTTGACCAGCTGCACTCATCGATTGTTTTTGGTTAATTTTCAAATGAAATGGATAGGTTTCTCCTTGTTTCAAATTGAAACGAAAACTATAACTTTCATCTTCATTTTTCGACAAAGCTGAGACGACATTTTCGGTGTTTTCAGACAAAGTCAGCGAATCATTTTGCGCTAAATCAGCTGCGTCATTGCTTTCTAACTGGGTTTGTTCGGTTGTTCCCGAAGGAGTTTCAGATGAATTGGATTGATTTTTACAAGCGGTCAGTAAAGCCATTACTGACAATAGGATCAATGATTTCTTCATTAAAATAAAATTTTGGGGCAAGTTAACGATAAAAAGCGATTTCGATTTGTTCAAAAGACTAAAATTCCCTTAAATTTTAAAGCGCAAACCATCTTGGTTTCTACAAAATAAACATTCCCTTGCACATTTTTAAAAATAAGCTAAAAGATTTTATTTACATTTGTTAATCAACACCATATAAAAACACAGACAGAGAAATGAGTTTATTTACGAAAAAACCTTTGGCCGAACTATTGGTAGAGGCCAGCGAAACGGGGGAACACGCTTTAGAAAAATCATTGGGAACTTGGGGATTGATTTCGCTGGGAATTGGCGCCATCATCGGTGCGGGTTTGTTCTCTATCACTGGTTTGGCCGCAGCCGATTATGCGGGGCCATCCATCATCATTTCCTTTGTGATTGCTGCCGTCGGCTGTGCCTTTGCAGGTTTATGTTATGCTGAATTTGCCTCAATGATTCCAGTTGCAGGAAGCGCTTACACCTATTCCTATGCCACCATGGGCGAATTTATCGCATGGATCATCGGTTGGGATTTGGTGTTGGAATATGCCGTTGGTGCAGCAACCGTGGCGTCGAGTTGGTCGGGTTATTTGGATAAATTCTTAACAAATTACAACATTCATTTTCCGAAACAGTTTCTGATGACGCCTTTTGATCATTTTCAATCAGAAAGTGGAGAAATTGTTTTTGGCATCATGAATGTTCCTGCGGTTTTTATCATTGTCATAATGTCTTTGGTACTGATCAGAGGGACGCGTCAATCTTCTTTGGTCAACAATGTCATCGTGGTATTAAAAGTAAGTTTGGTATTGATATTTATCGCTGTAGGTTTCCAATACATTCGTCCAGAAAATCATGTGCCTTTCATTCCTGAAAACACAGGGAAATTTGGTGAATTTGGTTTCTCTGGCATCATTCGCGCAGCAGCCATTGTCTTTTTTGCTTACATCGGTTTTGATGCAGTCAGTACGGCGGCACAAGAAACCAAAAATCCAAAAAAATCCATGCCTCTGGGTATTTTGGGTTCTTTGCTCATTTGCACGGTATTGTACATTGCTTTTGCTTTTGTGATGACTGGCGTGACGAGTTATAAAAATTACGGTGTGGATCCAACGGATAAATTGGCGCCAGTCGCCATTGCCATCAAAAATATGGGCGATATGGGCGCGGATGGTGTCGTACAGGCTGCTTATCCTTGGTTGAACACTTCTATTGTGGTGGCGATTTTATTGGGTTATGCTTCTGTGATTCTAGTTTTACTATTGGGCCAAAGCCGGGTGTTTTATTCGATGAGCAAGGACGGACTGATTCCAAGAGTTTTCTCAGCCATTCACCCAAAATTCCATACACCTTATAAATCCAACTTATTTTTCTTGCTATTTATCAGCTTATTTGCTGCATTCATTCCAGGAAGAGTGGTTGGAGAAATGACGAGCATTGGTACTTTATTCGCCTTTATTTTGGTTTGTTTGGGCGTCATTATTTTAAGGAAAACCATGCCTGATGCACCAAGAAATTTCCGCGTGCCTTTGGTGCCTTTGGTGCCGATTTTAGGCATTTTGACTTGTTTTTTCATGATGGTATTTCTCCCATTTGATACTTGGATGCGCTTGATTCTATGGATGTTGATCGGAATGGATGTGTATTTATTTTACAGCATCAAACACAGCAAATTGACGGCGCACCAACCTGGCATAAAAGCAAAAGCCAACCGCATCGTCGGTATTTCTGGTTTGGGCTTGTCCGCGGTGTTGATTATCGTCGCTTTGGCGCACCATCATACGGCAGAACTCAATGAAATCACAGGACAAATCAATGAAGCTGGTTTATTTTATTTTTCAATGATCGTCGGTGCCATCCATTTGGTTTTGTATACTGTGAAGACGTTGCAAGGCTACAAAAATTAATTTCACAAAGAGCTTTCGTTGATTTTCCTTAAAATTAATTGAAAAAATCGCGGTGTGAATTATTTTTTGTTAAATATTCTGAATACTTTAACGCCTTCAAAATTAACACAACACCCATGGGAAAAATCATTGACTTATTAAATAGCATCATCTGGAGCAATGCATTGGTCTTTTTGTGCATTGCAGGTGGATTGTACTTTTCAATTCGCACCCGTTTTGTACAGATTCGCTTGTTAAAAACCATGGGGCGCGAATTATTCAAAGGCCGTTCTTCTGCAAAAGGAGTCAGTTCCTTCCAAGCATTTGCCATTGCCATTTCAGGAAGAATCGGTACAGGAAATATTGCGGGAGTGGCCACAGCCATTGCGATCGGCGGACCAGGCGCTATTTTTTGGATGTGGTTGATTGCCTTTGTTGGCGCATCTACAGCTTTTGTAGAAGCCACTTTGGGACAAATTTACAAAGAAGTTCGAGGCGGCGAATACCGAGGAGGACCTGCATATTACATCAAAAAAGGATTGGGCATGCATTGGTATGCGGTTTTATTTGCCGTAGTGACCATGATCAGTTGCGCATTTTTTCTTCCAGGTGTACAAAGCAACAGCGCTTCAGCAGCGCTTTCATATGCTTTTAAAATCGATCCATTATATTCAGGTATTGGTATTGCTGTGCTTTTAGGTTTCATTATTTTTGGAGGAGTCAAACGCATTGCCAAAGCAGCAGAAATCATCGTTCCTTTCATGGCAATCGGCTATATTTTGATGGCGATTGTCATCATTTCGATGAACATTCCACAAATCCCCGCCATGTTTAAATTGATTTTCAGCAGTGCGTTTGGCGTTCATTCTACCTTTGGTGGCATCATTGGCTCCGCCATTGCGATGGGCGTCAAAAGAGGTTTGTACTCGAATGAAGCAGGACAAGGAACTGCACCACATGCTGCGGCTGCGGCAGAAGTCGAACATCCTGCGCAACAAGGATTGGTCCAAGCTTTTTCCATTTACATCGATACGATTTTCGTGTGTACTGCTACGGCTTTGATGATTTTGTTTTCAGGTTTGTACAACATTGAAGATGGCGTTGGCGGCTTTTTGCACCATGCTTTGCCCGGCGTAGACCACGGCCCTGAATTCACCCAAAATGCCATCGACAGCTTCTTCCCAGGTTGGGGATCAGGCTTTGTCGCTGTGGCTTTGTTTTTCTTCGTTTTCACCACCTTGATGGCGTATTATTACATGGCAGAAACCAATTTAAATTTCATGTTCAAAGAGAAAATCAATCCGATGGCTTTGTTCATTTTGCGCATGACTTTGTTGGGCACCATTATTTTTGGTTCGCTAAACACTTCGGCACGCGCATGGGATTTGGGCGACATTGGCGTTGGTATGATGGCTTGGTTCAACTTCATTGCGATTTTGTTGTTGCAAAAACCGGCTTTGACAGCCTTGAAAGATTTTGAAAGACAGAAAAAATTAAAAGTCAAGAAATACCAATTTCATCCCGAAAAATTGGAAATCAAAAATGCTGCCGCTTGGATAGAAAAAAACAGAGAAGAAAACAATTTATCTAACCATTGAGTCTAATTTAAAACGTCAATCTTCCGGGTTCAATTTCAATCGGTACTTGATTGGCTCGAAACAAACGTGCAGTTAATTTTCCTTTTAAAGTTAATTGTCCATTTTGTAATTCCAACCAACTTCCTTCTCTCAAGCCCAAAACCATTTGCTCATTGAACCCATGAAACTCTTTGATCCGTGTTTCTCGAGTCTCTCCTTTGTGTGTAGATGTAGGATCTGGATCCAAATAATGTGGATTCAAATTGAAAGGCAAAAAACCCAAAGCATCGAAACTGGGTGGATATACAATCGGCATGTCATTGGTCGTTCCAATTGTCATTCCCGTCAAGTTACTGCCTGCACTGCTGCCCATATACGGCGTTCCACCCGCAACAACTTTTTTTAAACTGTTCATTAAATTCAATTCATACAATGTTTTCAACAACAAAAAAGTATTGCCACCGCCCACGAAAATCGCTTGTGCATTTTCAATGGCTTGTTGGGCATCATCAAATTCATGAATGCCTTTGACTGCCACGTTTTTGGTTTGAAAAGCTTTTCTTGGTGCTTCGGTATATTCGTCCAATGAAATGCCTGAAGGCCGCGCATACGGAATGAATAAAATCTCTTCGGCTTGAAGAAAATTTACCGCCTCATCCAAAATATATTCGAGATAAGTACTGCCATGAATGGTACTGGTACTTGCTGCAAGGACTTTATAATTGGGATTCAAAATCATTTTGTCAATTTTTGGCAAGATAAAATATTTTTCATAATTGAATCCATTACTTTTCTTACGACACTCAATAGTAATTTATTCTTCATCAAATAATCTAAACGATGAGTAAAGAAAATTTGCACCAAGAAGAAGCCTTGGAAAAACTCCAAGATTTGATCAACAAAATTGATATAGGGATGTTGTGCACGCACCCAGAAGGTCATTCACAAATACATGTAGTACCAATGAGCAGACAAGAAGTCGATGACCAAGGAAATATTTGGTACCTCTTTTCAGCCGAAAGTGAGACGTACAAAAACTTACAAACCAACAAAAAGCTGAGTGTGCTTTTTTCACACGTTGGGGACTATGAAATTCTGAGCATCAATGGCACCGCTGAAGTTTCTTCAGATCAAGCACGCATTGACAAATACTGGAACAAATTTGTCGCATCATGGTTCCAAAAAGGAAAAGAAGATCCCAACATCCGCATCCTAAAAGTAAAAGTGGACGATGCCCATTATTGGGATACCAAAAGCAACAAGTTCATCACCCTTATCAAATTGGCTACCAGCGCCGTTTCAGGTCAAAAGTTAGATTTGGGGCGAGAAGGAGAACTGAACCTATAACCAATTATTTTTATCACGGGTCTAGCGCTCGTGATGCTTTTTTCTGGCTGCCTATCAAAGCTTTGCAAATACCAATGCTAACAAGCATTCATCCTACAAACCACTTTAGCACGCTCGATTTCGCAAGTTTATTCTTCATCGTTTGGTTTTCTTAGAGAAACATCTTTATATTTCAGCAAAATAACATCATGAGAAAAATATTACTAACCGCAAGCATTGTTTTTGCTTTTGGGCAAGGAAAACTTGTCGCACAAATGACAGAGAAAATATCATTCGAAACCGCTGAAGGCTTTCAATTGGGAGATTTACACGGACAACACGGATGGGAATCTTATGGAACTGCCAACGACTCTGTCAACATCGTCTCAACTTTGTACTCAGATGGAGAACAAGCTGTCGAACTCATTGCCAACGGCAACTTCACTTTCAAAGGATTTCAAAAAAACACGACAAACCTCCATGCCATCACCAAATACTCTTGGGACGTTTGGATCGCTGATGCCGAATGGTCAGAAACCTTATTTGATATTGTGGACGAAACAACAGATGCCAATTACAGCATCAACCTTGGCATGGGCGGTGACGTTTGGGTTGGCGCTGGTGGGCAATTAACACAAGTTAATGGACTAAGCTTCAACAGCGACCAATGGTACAAATTGTCTTATTTGGTCAATCACGATACTGGAAAAGTAGAATTATTCTTTGATGGAACCTCATTGGGCATCCTGAGTTTGACGCCTGATTTTGAAGTCAACAAATTAGACTTCTATGCCTTTGACCTTGGCAGTAGCTTTGCGATCGACAACATCATGATTGAGGAAATAGCGGATTTATCCACCCAAGATTTGTTGATGCCTTCCATCCAGATTTACCCCAATCCAGCCAACGATTACCTGACCATTGAGACCTCACAAACTATCCAAGGTTTTGAAATTTACAGTTTGACGGGACAATTGATCAAAAAGGGTACGACAACCAAAGTAGATGTCAGCGGATTGAAAAAAGGGAATTACATCATCCAAGTCAAGACCACAGAAAGCGTTTTGAGCAAAAAATTCATTAAAAAATAATTGGATCAAATATTTTCCGCATCGATGAGCTGTTTTTTGACCAAAGAGAAATAAGCGTTTTCTTTGGTCAGAAGTTCAGCGTGCGTTCCATATTCCACGACTTTTCCTTCGTCCAACACCAAAATATGGCCCACATTTTTAGCAGAAGAAATACGGTGAGTGATGATCAAAGTCGTTTTTTGGTTCATTTCCGATTGTAAATTGCGCAAAATTTCTTCTTCAGTTTCCATATCTACTGCCGACAAACTATCATCAAACACCAAAATATTGGGGTCCTTGGTCAAAGCACGTGCAATCGAAATGCGCTGTTTTTGCCCACCAGAAAGTGTCACTCCTCTTTCACCCAAAAGCGTATCATATTTTTCAGCAAACCCATCAATATTGCCATGAACAGCTGCTTTTTGCGCATATTTCTGCGCAGTTTCAAGGCCATCTTTTTCATCTGCACCAAATAAAATATTGTGTGCGATGGTATCAGAAAACAAAAAAGCTTCTTGTGGCACAAAGCCAATGCTTTCTCTCAGAGAATTCAAATTCAGTTGTTCATAAGGAACCCCATCAATCAAAATCTCGCCTGACGTCGGTTGCAGCAACCTGGCCAACAATAAAGCCACCGTTGATTTTCCAGAACCCGTTTTCCCCATGATCGCCAATGAGTTTCCCTTCTCCAAAGTAAACGAAACATTGTCCAAAGCTTGAATCCCTGTATTTTCATAAATGTAACTCACATTTCGAAATTCAATTTTCCCAGCAATGGGCGTTGGTTCAACGACCAAGTTTTCAATGGCAGGTTTTTGTTGCAGAAATTCATTGATTCTTCCCATAGAAGCTTCTGCACGTTGGATCAACATGGTCACAAAACCAAGTGAGGTAAATGGCCAAATCAACATGTTCAAATACATGAAATATTGGGCAATGACGCCAATGTCCAATTTCCCTTCGTAAAACCGAATGCCTCCCAAATACAAAATCAACAAATTGCTGATCCCTACCACCAAAATCATCAAAGGTGCAAAGAATGCTTCGGTTTGTGCCAAAGACAAGGCTTTTTTCTCATAGGTTGCAGCGATTTCCTCGTATTCCGCTTTGGTCGATTTTTCTGTATTGAAAGATTTGATCACCCGAATGCCCGAAAAAGTATCTTGAACCATGGACGAAATCTCCGATTGCTGTTGTTGCACTGCCCTACTCTTCTTGTTGATGTTTGAAGCTACTTTGTAAATTAAAAAAGACAATATGGGCAAAGGTGCCAAAGTATACAAAGTCATCGTTGGATCGATGTTGATCATGAACGCCAAAATGATGGTGGCACGAGAAATCAAATCCATCGGATACATGATACCAGGCCCTAAATATTGTCTCACATAAGCCACATCTTCAGTGATGCGGTTCATCAAGTCACCGGTCTTGTTCTTTTTATAAAAAGAAAGCGAAAGTGCTTGATAATGTTGAAAAATCTCATTTTTCAAATCAAATTCAATGTGTCGAGATGTCGCAATGATCATCAAACGAACACCCACCGAAAACAAACCGGATAAAATTTTTAAACCAATGAACAAAAGTGCTGCATACATCAAACTTTTCTTCACCAAACTCAAATCTCCAACATGGCCCGAATTGTAACGCGTAAGCAATGCATCGATTTCATTGACAGCACTACCAACATAACCAATGGAATAGACTGCAATATAATTGGATAAAACGACTAGAATAAAGCCAGCAAGCAATTGCCAACGATATTTCAATAGAAATTTATTTAAAGTTTGTAGTTCTTTCACTGCGCAAAGTTACAGCTTTTTGATTACCTTTGCAGTCGCTAAAAAGGGATTTAACTTATATTGAAATTATGTTAGGAAGAAGACAACTTCGAGAAAAAGCAATGCAATCGATTTATGCATGGAAAACGGCTGGAGAAGACTCCAACCAAAGATTGATTGAGAACAATATGCTCAAAGGAGTTGATGAAATCTATGATTTATACACTTACTTGCTGAATTTGTTGCGCTTTCAAAAAACCATTGCTTCACACAAAATTGATTTGGCAAAAAACAAACAATTGCCCACTCCGCAAGATTTGAATCCCAATTTAAAATTTGTAGAAAATCCTATTTTTCGGTTTTTGGAAGAAAATGAAGAATTGAACCAATACACCGAAAAAAACAGCCAGTTGACCTGGGACATGTTGGAGGCATACCCCAACTCGATTTACAAAGAAATCACCAGCAGTGAAGCCTATGCTGCTTACATGGAAAGTCCAGAACACACCTTTCTTGAAGGAAAAGAATTCGTCATGCAAATGTATGAGGAAATCATTGCACCCAATGAAAATTTACATGATTGGTTGGAAGAAAAAAACCTGTATTGGGCAGACGATGTGCACATTGCCAATTCGATGGTAATGATGACACTCAAGTCGATCATTGAGAATAGCAACAAACATTACAAACTGTTCAAAGTATACAAAGACGATGAAGACCGCGAGTTCTTAATCAACTTGTTCCGTACCACTTTGCGCTATTCGAAAGAAACTTTAGAAATGATCGAAGCCAAAGCCACCAACTGGGAATTGGATCGAATTGCTGTCCTGGATTTGGTTTTGTTGCAAATGGCTTTGACTGAATTTCATTATTTCCCCAACATTCCACCGAAAGTAACTTTGAACGAATACATTGAATTGTCAAAAATTTATTCGACCGAAAAAAGCAAAATATTTGTCAATGGGATTTTGGACCGTTCACTGAAAGAGTTAACAGGATATTAATAAACGTTCAAACCTTTATTTTGAATATTTTCATTAAATTTAGCCCCAATAAAATAACAATAAGAATCAAACATTTAGTCGTATGAAAAAAACAATGATTTTATCTGGAATTATAGCATCTTTCGCATTGACCTCGTGCAAGCAAGAAAATGCCACAAAACATTTTTCAGAAGAAGAAAAACAAGAACAAGCCGAATTGGTTGTTGACCCAGCTACTGCTGCTGCTTTGACTTTTGACTCTCAGGTATATGATTTCGGTGATTTACCAGCGAAAGCCAAAGTCGATCATTATGTAAAATTCACCAACACCGGTGCTTCTCCTTTGATCATTAAAAATGCAGTAGGATCGTGTGGATGTACTGTGCCAATTTGGCCAAAAGAGCCGATCGCTCCTGGTGCGACTGACTCGATGAAAATCACTTATGACGCAGGAAACCAAATGGGAAGACAACAAAAAATCGTTACTTTGACGACCAACACAGTGAAAGGAAAAGAAGTTTGGACTTTTACAGCCAACTTGCCTACTGCAGCTGAAGGAACGGCTACCAACTCAATCCAAGGTCTATAATTATGAAAGAGATATCAACCATATTTTTACAGATGGAAGGTGGAGGAGGATTCTCTACTTTATTGTTGTTTGGGGGAATGTTCCTGATCATGTATTTTTTGATGATTCGTCCCAATTTGCGCAAACAAAAACAAGAAAAGAAATACCAAGAAGAACTGAAAAGAGGCGATTGGGTGGTGACCACAGCGGGCATTCATGGAAAAGTGAATGAATTGTCTGGAGACACCGTTGTTTTGGAAACTGGCGCTGGAAAGATCAAATTTGAACGAGGCGCAATTTCAAAAGAATTGAGTGCCGCTCGTTATTCTGGAGCCATCGAAACGAAAGAAAAAGAATAAACTCAATCTTTTTAAACAAACCGAAGCCTGAAAAACTTCGGTTTTTTTTTGGAGAAAACTCACGCTATTTCGCTAAACTTGGCTAATTTTATGGTTGACTTAATTGAAATGAAAACAATCGGTTTAACAGGTGGAATTGGTTCAGGAAAAACGACCATTGCCCGTTGGTTTTTGGCAGAAGGCATTCCCGTGTATGATTCGGACAGCCAAGCCAAAGAATTGTTGCACACGGATGAAACACTGAAAGAAAAAATCCGCCAAACATTTGGAGAAAACGCCTATATCGATGGCATTTATAACCGGAGTTTTATCGCAGCACAAGTTTTTGAGCAACCTCATTTGCTCCAACAACTCAATGAAATGGTGCATCCCGCCGTATTTGATCATTTTGAAAATTGGAAAAAAAAACAAAAAAGCGATTTTATCGTCAAAGAAGCCGCCATTTTATTTGAAAGTGGTTCTTACAAAGATTGTGATGCAATCATTACCGTCGTTGCTGATGAGGACATTCGCTTGGCAAGGGTTTTACAAAGAGACGGCTTGAGCGAACAGCAAATTCGACAACGCATGCAAAACCAATGGACCGATGCACAACGCCGAGAATTATCAGATTTCATCATTGAAAACAACGGCGATCTGGAATCTTTGCACCACAATTTTGACAGGGTTTTCAAAGCCCTTACCCAACAATTTCAAACACGTTAATTCGTTGTTAAATTTAATTTTAACAATTAGTAAATCTTACATTTGTAGGGCATATTATGAAAAAAGGATTCAACAAAATTTTGATCATTTTGATGAGCGTCGCGCTGATCGGATTGGTGATCATTCAGTTTTACTGGACACAAACCGTTTTCAATTCCCAAACAGAAGAATTCAACGGCAGGGTGTACCAAGCATTGAATGCAACGGTTGATGAAGTCAACCAAATGGAGTTGCAATATTATTACAACCGCTTTGAGGATGTAAAAAATGATTTTCGAGGAAGTGTGGACAAACCTCAAGTGATGTCCTCACAGTTGGTTCAGGATTCTGCTGGAACGACTTATCTGACCATGACGCGCTACATTCTTGAGCGCTCCGTCGTCTCGATTTCAGAACAATACAGCGACAGTTTGATTAGCGCCAATCTGTATTCCCAAGAAAAAACCTTGAAAATCCCCAAAGACTCAGGCGCCAACATGGTGCTCGATTTCAGTTTAGATACCGAGGAGAATTTCAAAAACTCCACCTTTAGCATCGAGCGTTTGGCGCGTTTGGATGCTGGAAACCGGCCCATTGATGCAAGAATTAACTTTGAATCCATTGATTCGATTTTCAATAGCCAACTGCGCATTCGGGGCGTGCAATCCCATCCACAATTGGCAATTTTAAAAGCGGATTCTACTGCGACAAATGTCGCCAGTCAAGAATTCAAAACCAAAGAGATCGAATACACCATTCCGATTTTCTATGACACCAACGATCAACCCGAATATTTAATTTCCACCTATTTTCCAGACAAACAATTGTCGATTTTGGGACCGATCATACCGATCGTGATGTTGACCATCATTTTTACCATCATCATCATTTCGGTTTTCTCTTTGGCGATTTACTATATGCAACTGCAGCGGAACATTTCTGAAATCAAAACCGATTTCATCAACAACATGACCCATGAGTTCAAAACGCCCATTGCTACCATCAACATCGCCTCAGATGCATTGAAAAACGACAAAGTGATCTTTGACCAAGAACGCATCCGTTATTATGCGGATTTGATCAAACAAGAAAACAAACGCATGAATACCCAGGTCGAAATGTTGTTGCGGATGGCCAAGCTAGAACGCAACCAAGTCGACATCAATCTACAAGAATTGGATGTAAATGAACTCGTTAAGCGCAGTGTATCCACCGCCCGTTTTATCGTTGACAATCTTCATGGCACTATTTTTGAAGACTACCAAGCGAGTCGATCAAAAATGGAAGGAGACACCTTCCATTTGGAAAATATGATGAACAATATTTTGGACAATGCCCGAAAGTATTCCAACGAAAATCCGCAAATTTTTGTAAAAACGTACAACGAAGGTGATTTTGTCGTCATTGAAGTGGGTGACGAAGGTGTGGGAATGTCGAAATCGGTTTTGAAAAAAATATTTGATCAATTTTACCGAGAAGAAACTGGCAACATACACAATGTAAAAGGCCATGGTCTTGGATTGGCTTATGTTAGAAAAATTGTTGAATTACACAAAGGGCAAGTGTATGCAGAAAGTGAAGTCGGAAAAGGAAGCACTTTTTTCATCAAACTGCCCATTAAATAAGCGTAGATATGAATGATAAACAACGACTACTTTTAGTAGAAGACGACCCAAGTTTTGGGGCCGTCTTGAAAGATTATCTTACCATAAATGATTTTGAAGTGACCCATGCCATTGACGGTGAGGACGGACTTCAAAAATACAAATCAGGAGAATATGATTTGTGTATTTTGGATGTGATGATGCCTAAAAAAGATGGTTTCACTTTAGGAAAAGAAATCAAAGACATCAAAGGAGAACAACCCATCATCTTTTTGACCGCAAAAAATATGAGAGAAGATGTTTTGAGTGGATACAAAATTGGCGCGGATGATTACATCACCAAACCCTTTGATTCTGAAGTTTTACTGTATAAAATCAGAGCCGTACTGCAAAGACACTCTTCTGACGAAGAAAAATTTGAACAAGACGAATTCAAAATTGGCAAATTTCAATTCAATTCCAAATTGAGACAATTGCAAATCAATTCTATCGTGCACAAATTATCTCCCAAAGAAAGTGAATTGCTGAAATTATTGGCGATTTATAAAAATGATTTGATGCCCAGAGAAGTCGCTTTGACAAGAATTTGGCACGACGACAACTACTTCACCTCCCGTAGCATGGATGTGTACATCGCCAAATTGAGAAAATACTTGAAAGAAGATCCCAGTGTAGAAATCGTCAACATTCACGGAGAAGGATTCCGTTTGTTGATCACTGAATAAATCTTTTCATACCCATAGAAATCATCTCTTCTTGATTCAATCAGGAAGAGATTTTTTTTTTGAATCAACGGGTAGAAAAACGCTTTTTTCGCCAAAACATCATGCCCATACCAAAAGCCCAAATCAACACCAAAGGCGCGATTAAATTGATCATTTGCCATTTCGTTTTGTCTATTTTCACTTTGGATTCATTCAGAATTGGGATCTCCAGTTTTCTGTTTTTCAATTGCAAAAAGTCTGTTTCACCCAACAAATAATCCATTGAGTTTAATAGGAAGTTTTGGTTGTCATACGTCAAAGGACGTTGTTTCGGATTATCAGGACGAAGCGAATATTTGTCTTCTCCCAAACGCATCGGCCTTCCCATCAACACATGGTTTTTGGCCACGTCACCATCAGCGACAACGATGATTTTACCTTCTGTAGTTTCTGCTTTGAAATCTTGGATTTCGTTGCGTTCATAACGAGAAGCAAACATCGACTTGAAATTACCCTCGACCAAAACCGCCAAGGGGATCCGCCCCATTTCGTATTCTTGGGGATTGATATCATCCACTTCTGCCAATTCCACATAACTCATCGAAGGTTGCAAAGTCGTATAAGGCGAAGTTGCCAACAGCACCGTTGGTTGAATTTCAGGATGGTCCAAAATCTCAATCGGATTGGCAAATTCAAATTTCACCGCATTCAAACTTTCCGTTATTGGATGCTTGTCCGCCTGAAAGCCACGCACGAAATAAGGCCAAGTATAAGCATTGTAACTGACATTTCCTGCCGTGGTTTCACCATCTGCTAAAATAATTTTGGCCGCTTCCAAATCCTTGACCAAGGTTGGAATAATGCGCAAACCATAATTGAACAAGAAATCATTCATTTTTAAATCCCTGGGAAAAGCAACTATTTTTCCACTACGAAAAATACTGTCCATTTCCGCATCTACTGTTTCAGTTAAAAACATCATTTTGCCGCCATTCATCACGTATTGGTCCAACACCAATTTGTCCAAATCAGAAAACGGCAAAGTCGGTTTGGCTACCACCAAAGCATCAAAATGCTGCAAATGCTTCAGGTCGCTTTGCTTCAAAGTATAGGTAGAATCTTGGATCGGCTGTATATAAACATCGACATTGTAATTGTCCGCCAATGAGCGCCCAAATCCATCCATGTACATTTCTGCCAATTCATCATGGTGCACCAAAAAACCTACATTTTTTCGGTCAATTTGAGTGACTTTTCTAATTTGATCCATGAAAAGGTACTCCAACTTCTCGGTCGAAGCCAAAGCCAATTCCTCAAATTTCAAAGTAGGGTCATTGGCCAAAGTTTCCATCCAATTCTCTTGGCCTTCAAAGGTAATTTTCGCATAAGGATAAACGTTCAAAACACCTTGATCCGTCCGAACAGGTGCGGGCGCCAACCCCAATTCGTCCAATTCAATCGATGTGAAGTTTTTTGAGGGATGAATGAATTGATAGGAAATGTTTGGGTTAATTTGACGAAATTCATCCAAAATAAATGAAATCTCATTTTTCAAAATTCTATAATCTCCCGGCAATTCCCCATCCAACAACACACTAATTTTCAAAGGACTTTCAATTTTTGACAAAACTTGGTGGGTAGTTTCCGTCAGGGTATAGCGCTGGTCTTGCGTCATGTCAAAGCGTTTGAACACGAATTCAGACAACAAGCCGATCGACAATACTACCAAGATAAAAACAAGACTTATGCGTTGATTCTTTTTCATTTTTCTTTTCAATTTTATGGAAAGTACTTATTTCTTTTTTGACAATCGCCAATGGGTCGCACCCAAAAACACCAAAATGACCACCAAGAAATACACCAGATCTCGGGTATCCATGATGCCTTTCAACAACTGTTGGTAGTGCACATACATCCCCATTTTTTGCACAAAATAATCGGCCGTGCCCAACAAATTGTAAGACGCCAATCCTTCAAAGGCATACAACAACAAAAAACATAGAAACACCGCTGAAACATAGGCTGTCACTTGATTTTTCACCAATGAAGAAGTAAAAATCCCAATGGCCGTGAAACTACTGCCCAATAAATACAAGCCCAAATAGCCACTCCACAAAACGCCATAATCCAATGGCTGTTCTTCAATGATGAATTGGTTCAAGGTGTACAAAAACAACAAACTCGGCAACAATGAAAACAACATCACAAAATGTACCGCCCAGAATTTTCCCAAAACAATGCTTTTGATGCTGATCGGTTGGGTAAACAACCATTGCAAAGTGCCTGAACTCTCTTCTTCCGCCAAAGTGCGCATGGTCAATGCTGGAATTAAGAACAACAAAATCCATGGTGCAATGAAAAAGAAACTGCTCAAACTCGCCGTTCCCATATTGAACACATTGAATTCATTGTCAAAAAACCACAAAAACAAGGTGCTGATCAAAACAAAAGAAGATGCGCTGATGTAGGCAGTATAATGGGTGAAATAAAGTGCAATTTCCTTTTTAAATAATTGAAACATGTATATTTAACTGATAAAATTAAGTTACTTTCTATGCCCTGCAAAGTTGAGAAAGATTTTTCATACAAAACGCATATTTTCAAGGATTCGTGTACGAGAAAAGAAAATTAAAATCAGCCAATGGCTGAAAAGATTAACTTTGTAGGCAACATGATGCTTTCAAAATTAACTCTTCCTGAAGTTCAAGCTTATTTTCGTGAAAATCTACACCAAAATACGGCAGCGATTTCTTTGCGCAAATCGCCTTTTCCAGATATTTCCGCTGCAGAAATCGCCCAACAAATCAAAGGCATGCAAATCGCACAAGCCAAATTTCCGTTTCTATTTGCCAATGAAAAAATCATCTATCCACCGAGCTTGAATTTGGAACAAGCCTCCTCCTACCCTACGGCAAGTTATAAATCTCAGTTTTTTCAAGGAAAAAATTTGGTGGACTTGACCGCAGGTATGGGCATTGACGCGTATGCTTTTGCCCAAAGTTTTGCACAAGTAACCGCGCTAGAAAGAGATCAAAATTTGGTCGAAATTTCATCGCACAACTACCAACAACTCCAACAAAACAACTTGACTTACATCCACACGGATTTTGAAACTTTTTTAAAACAGCACAAAAACCAACGTTGGGACATGATCTACCTCGATCCAGCCAGACGGAAAAATGCACAAAAGAAATTCTTGTTGGAAGATTTAGAACCCAACATTTTGGAATGGATGGACGTTTTTTTCCAACACGCTGACCGCATACTGATCAAACTTTCTCCTTTATTTGACTTGAAATTGGCTTTGGAAAAAATTCCTCAAATTCACGCCATTCATTTGGTGGCGGTCAAAAATGAAATGAAAGAACTGTTGTTGTATTGTGAAAACAGTGTTCCCCAATTTCCTAAAATTTTTGCAGCCAATTTGGCGACGAATCAACCCATTTTTGAATTTAATTTTGCTGAAGAAGAAAATGCTGAAATCGCATATGCTGACATAGAAAAGTATTTGTACGAACCCAATGCAGCTTTGATGAAAGCCGGTGCTTTCAAACGCATCGCCCAAGTTTATTCATTGAAAAAGTTGCACCCCAACACCCACCTGTACACTTCAAATGAAAGCCTTGCTGATTTTCCAGGAAAAGTTTATGCAGTCAAAGAAGTCGTCAAGGATTTGAAAAAAAAACTTCAAAACCAAGCTTTTCATGTGGTCTCAAAAAACCATCCTTTGGAAGTTGCTGCCATTCGAAAAAAGTACAAAATCAAAGAAAGTGAAGATTTCAGTTTGTTCTTCACCCAAAGTATAGCAGGCAAAATAGTGTTGATCGCCAAAAAAATAGACAACAAAATAAGTTAAATAAAGCGGTCACAATCGAGTAATCTATGCGATGCTTTGTACAATTGCGATAGTTACACTACCTTTGAAACTGCAAAAGTGAAAAATACAGATGACAAAACTTTTATTGTTTTCTTTTTTTAGTTTATCCTTCATCAGTCTTGCTGCGCAAATGAAAATCGATACATTGGCCATTGACAATTATCAAATTCGAAGCGTACAACTCCAAAACTCCTTGGATGAAATTTCTTCTTTGGAAATTCACGATGGTTTTTATTGGGGCAACAACGACAGTGGAGGAAAAGCTGAAATCTACAAAATTGATCCAAAAACAGGAAAAATCGTTCAAACGGTCAAAATCAGCAATGCGGACAATGTGGATTGGGAGGAAATCGCTTTCAGTGATGAAATGGTTTTCATCGGAGATTTTGGCAACAATTTGGGAAAAAGAAAAGATTTGGCCATTTATTATTTTCCGATCAAACATTTGAATTCTGAAGATACAGTGGTCACTGTAGAAGCCCAAAAAATTGAATTTCATTTTCCAGAACAAAAGGATTTCAATCCTGGCAACAAAAAAACGAATTTTGATTGTGAAGCTTTCTTTTTTTACCAAGGTAAATTGCACTTATTTACCAAAGAGTGGACAAATTTAGCGACCACACATTATACTTTGGAAATAAAAAGTGGCAAACAAGCAGCTCAAAAAATTGAAACCTTTCCGACCCATTATATGGTGACCGGCGCCAGCATCGATGACAATCCGATTTCCAACACACACGGATTTTATTTGATTGGCTATACGCCCGATGGTTTTGCGTTTATTTCTGGCTTCTCTTTGCCAAAAAACGACACGAATTTGCTGTTTTCCAACAAATTGAACAAATTCAGTTTGCCACTTGGTTTTACTGCTGCTGTAGGCCAGGTTGAAGGAATCTCTATCAAGCCCGAAAACCCCAACATCATCTGTTTCAGCAATGAAGAATTCAAATTCAAGAATTTTCATGTAGAAGCAAAGGTTCAGTGTATTCATTCTTTAGCCCAATAATGCTGTGAAAATTACAGAAAAAATAAAAGCACCCATCGCAGAGGAAATGAAACTTTTTGAAAAGAAGTTTTATGAATCGATGAAAAGCCATGTTCCTTTGTTGGACAGAATTACACACTATATCGTTCGCCGAAAAGGAAAACAAATGCGGCCGATGTTTGTGTTTTTAACAGCAAAATTGACGGGCGAATTTCAGGAAAGAAGTTACAGAGCAGCCGCTTTGATCGAATTGATTCATACGGCAACTTTGGTACATGATGATGTGGTCGATGACAGTGACATGCGCCGAGGATTTTTCTCGATCAATGCGCTTTGGAAAAACAAAATCGCTGTATTGGTTGGAGATTATTTGCTCTCAAAAACCTTGATTTTATCCACAGAAAATGAGGATTTTGACTTATTGAAAGTTGTGTCTGTGGCCATCAAAGAAATGTCAGAAGGGGAATTGTTGCAAATTGAAAAAGCAAGAAAACTGGACATTACAGAAGAAGTTTACTTTGAAATCATTCGCCAAAAAACCGCCACTTTAATTGCAGCTTGTTGTGAAGCGGGTGCAAGATCCGTGGGCGCTTCGGAAGCAATTTGTTTGAAAATGCACACCTTTGGGAATTTGGTCGGCATGGCTTTTCAGATGAAAGATGATTTGTTTGATTATACAAGTTCTGATTTGATTGGAAAACCAGTGGGCATTGACATCAAGGAACAAAAAATGACTTTGCCATTGATCCATGTTTTGAACAAAGTTGACAAAAAAGAGCACGATTGGTTGATCAATTCAGTGAAACGCCACAACAAAAATAAAAAACGCGTGCAAGAAGTCATTGAATTTGTCAAAGCCAATGGTGGCATAGCATACACCCAGAAAACAATGCAAACTTACAGTGACCAAGCTTTGGCCATTTTGGATGAATTCCCCGAAAGTGCTTACAAAGATTCGTTGGTAACGATGGTGAATTATGTGATGGAAAGAGAGAAATAATCTTTTTCTTGGTACAATGAAATAATCGCTGATTTTAATTCAATTGATATGTCCTCAACTTTGGCCGATCGAGTCATTGCTTTCAATGATGATTTAACATTTGATGCAATGCTTCCTCCAAACTTTCGTGCGCTCAACCCATTCGTAGAGAACACTGAAACCATGGAGGTCATGGCTAAATTTTACCAAAAATTTTACGCAGACCAGAAGGAAAGAAAATTCATCATTGGCATCAATCCAAGCCGACATGGTGCGGGTGTCACAGGCGTACCTTTCACAGATACCAAACGGTTGGAAAGCGTTTGTGGCATTGAAATGAAATCAGCACATACGCATGAAATTTCTTCGGTATTTGTCTACGACGTCATTGAAGCATTTGGTGGTCCCAAAAGTTTTTACCAAGAATTTTACATCAATTCGCCTTTTCCTTTGGCAATCATACACAATCAAAAAGCGGATCGTTGGATCAATGCGAATTATTATGACGACAAAAATTTATTTCAATGCGTACGAAAATTCATGATTGAGGCGTTAAAAATCCAATTTTCTTTTGGACTAAAGAACAACAAAGTATATGTATTGGGCAAAAAGAACGCAAAGTTCATTCAACAATTGAATGATGAAGCCCAGTTGTTCAATGAAATGGTGGTACTAGAGCACCCGAGATACATCCAACAATACAAGTCCAAAGAAAAGCAATACTATATTGACAAATACTTATTGGCTTTGCAAGCCGACGCAATTTGAACCCAATGTTTTTCAAAAAGCCACAGAATTTAGATTCTGTGGCTTTTGAAAAGGACAATACCAATTAACTTACGGGAATCAGTCGATTCACGATGGCTTTTTTCACCATTTGCGCGGTGTTTCTCACATCCAACTTTCCCAGCAGATGTCTTCTGTGAGTTTCTGCTGTATGTGTACTGATATAAAGTTCTTCTGATATTTCTTTGGTGTTTTTGCCATCGCAAATCAAATGCAAGACTTCCCTTTCCCGTTTGGTCAATGAAAAGACCTCACCACTATAATTTATACTTTCAGCAACATTTAACTGAACTTCAGAAAAAGATTCATTGGATTCTTTTTTACAAAATTGATCGATGATTTGTTGTTTAATGGTCGGCGAAATGAACTTTTCTCCTTGAGATACTTTTGTTACAAAGACAGCAAAGTCATCTGCATTGATTTTACTATCAATCACGCAAACAATGCCAGTATTGAAAAGTGTTTTAATTTTTTCATAGTTAAACGAATCAACCAAGATGGCTACTTTTAGTTTGGGATAGTTTTTTAATAATTTTCTCAAAAGCAACGCATTCTCATTTTTATGAATACAATAATCAAAAATCAGAATGTTTTTAAAATCACTTGAAAAAGTATAGTTTGATAAGTCTTCGAAAGATTCAATGACTGAGGTATCAATTTGAGGATCTAATGAGTGAATCACACTTTCAAATCCTTTTGATAAGAAAGCGTTATCCATAGCCAAATGGATATAAGTAGTTTTTTTCATAGGTAGAGATATTTAGAGTAGAGTTTAGTAGGGGGATTTTTCTTACATATTTAGTTTACATTTTTAAATTTATACTATACAAAAGTAGGACTTTTTTTTCAATGTGCAACATCACTTAAAAAAACATATCCCTAAAAATGGGGATTTTTTCAATATCAATGAAAACCATGATGCAATTAAATCCATGACCCGCTACATTTGTACCACTAACTAAAATTATTTAATTATTATGAAAAAATTAGTATTAAGCGCAGCAGTTGCAATGATGTCAATTGGCGCATTCGGACAAGCCAATACGGATTTAACCGTACAATTAGGAAGCTCAAACTGGGCTGAGGTTGATCAAATAGGTTTTGAAAATGAAAACATGATCTTACAAGTAGGTGACTCTAACGAAGCCTATGTAGATCAATTGGGTGCATGGAACGAAAACAGCACAGTACAATTGGGAATTTCCAATCAGGCGTATGTTGATCAAGTAGGACTCGGTAACAGCAGTGAGCAACTCCAGTTGGGTGCTTTAAATTTTGCCAGCACAGACCAAACTGGTTTCTTGAATAGCTCTGTTCAACAACAAATTGGTGTAGGTAACATTGCAATGTCCACCCAAGATGGGATTTTGAATGAAGTAAGACAAGACCAAACTGGCGTTCTAAACATCGCTATTGCAAGCCAAGACGGAATGTTCAATGATATTGATCAAGAGCAAATTGGAATGGGGAATTTGGCAATCGCTACACAAGATGGAGACTTCAACACCAACATTCAATTCCAAGATGGCGCTGGAAACACAGCGATTGGTTTACAATTTGGCGATTTAAACACCATCGACCAATGGCAAACTGGAACTGGTAACACAGCTATAGACATTCAATTGGGTGATGACAATTTTGCTTATGTTACGCAATCAGGAGACGATCACATGCATACTGGTGTCCAAATTGGAAGCAGCAATAGCATGTACATTTCTCAGTCTAACTAAGTCTTATCTCCCCCCCGATAAAATAAAGTTTTAACCGGAACTGTCCTAAAATTCACCACAAATGGGGGAGGTGAATTTTCAGGGCAGTTCTATTTTTAAAGATGAAAAGATGAAACTAATAAAAACCTTATTGACTTGCATCCTTTCAACACTTTGCACAATCTATGTTCATGCACAAGAATTGAAAGAAAGTGAACTGATCAACTACATTTCAAACCATGCCGATCCTACTGTGTCAACCCAAATTCTACAACTTGGCAACAACAATACAGCCAACATTGATGGGAGGAGTTTGAATTTAATTCAACAAGGAAATGACCAACAATTCACTTACATAGAAACTTCTTTGATTCCATCAGAACTCAACGTTCACGTTGAAGGACACAACAACCAAGTTGAAATCATTGGCAACAATCAAATTATGGATCAAGCAACCATTAACATTCAAGGAGACAACCGAAATGTATTGATAAGAAATTACCCATGAAAACAATTGTCTGTTTTATCGCCATGTTTTTCGCTTCATTTGTTTTCGCACAAACAGAAGAAGAAAAATCACCAGTGAATGCCTCCATCGAAGTGGAGCAACAAGACAATATATTAACCTTTCATTCCAAAATTCAAAACAATGGCGATTTGTTTTTGGAATACAATTATTTGTTATTGGTCAAAAAAACAGACCACAAAAAGAACTTGTCGATCAATCGTCAATCTGGTAAATTCACTTTAGAACCCAACGAAGCCAAACAACTCAGCCAGACACAAATCAACATCTCCAATGAACAAAGTCTGATTGCTTACTTGTACATCCGAGACGAAAACGAAAATAAATTGATCACCAAA
This sequence comes from Moheibacter sp., assembly GCA_035515075.1. Classification (GTDB taxonomy): domain Bacteria; phylum Bacteroidota; class Bacteroidia; order Flavobacteriales; family Weeksellaceae; genus Moheibacter. The sequence continues at coordinate 53,712 of DATJBZ010000027.1, forward strand.
GACTCCATTGCCTTTGAAAACTTGAGTGCATTCAAAACTGTCGACGAAAAATCTCTCATCATCGAGGGGCTTGTGATTGACGAAACCAAGACAAAATTGGGAGCAGAATTTTATGACCAATTTTATTCAATGTACCATCAATTGCCTAAAAAGTATCGATTCATAATCAGCATTTCTGAACTGCCTTATAGAGGACAATCCAGCATCATTCAAGTAAACATTGGTCAAGATTTGATTCAAGAATTCTTTTCTAATCCCAATGAAGAATTCAACAAAGAACAAGCCACATTGGCTTTAAGAAGAATCGCCGCTTATGCGGCCAACAAAGAGAAAATTAAACTCGAATTTATCTATTAAAAAATATAAAATTATGAAACCCCTCTCATTTACTTTTGCCATCACCTTACTTTTGCTTTGCAACAACATGGCTGCACAGCAATTGAATTACAAAGCTGTCAATCCGAATTTTGGTGGGAATTACTTGAATTATTCAGGTTTACTATCCTCTGCCAATGCGCAAAACCCTTATGACGATACGCCCAAACAACAAATCAACAACAGTCCGCTCAGCACTTTTTCTGACTCGGTCAAACGACAAATTCTGAACCAACTTACCAGAGGTTTGATCAACGGCGGTACGCTAGGTGCAGGTCAAGGTTCTGGCATGGAATCAGGCACTTTTGAAATCGGTGGACTCGTTATCAACATTGACGATACCCGAAGCGGATCCATCATCACCATCATTGATTCGCAAACTGGAGAATCTACAGAAATCATACTTTAAACTAAAACGATCGAATTATGAATCCCCCAAAACTCTTTTATTTAGCCCTCTTTACTTTACTGCAAAGTTGTGGCATTTTCATGGTTCCACCTGGCGGTGTCGAACCTCAATCCAGCATTGGCGAAATAACTGCCACACAGAAAGACTTCAAACAATTGCCCTTGCCCAAAGAACAAGTGGTCGTAGGTGTTTATAAGTTCAGGGACCAAACAGGACAATACAAAGCCTCTGAACAAGGTGCCAATTGGAGCACTGCCATTCCACAAGGCATCACCACTATTTTGATCAAATCATTGGAAGACAGCAAATGGTTCATCCCCATTGAAAGAGAAAACATCGGCAATTTATTGAACGAACGGCAAATCATCCGTACCACACGACAAGAATACGCCAACGGCAATGCTTCAGACCCTTTGCCTCCGTTACTCTTTGCAGGAATCTTATTGGAAGGTGGCGTCATTTCTTATGACACCAACATTCTCACGGGTGGTGCTGGTGCACGCTATTTTGGTGTTGGCGGATCTACGGAATACCGACAAGACCGCATTACTGTTTACTTGCGAGCGGTTTCAACCAATAGTGGAAAGATTTTAAAAACAGTTTATACCTCTAAAACCATTTTGTCACAGTCGATCAATGCCAGCATGTTTCGCTACGTAGATCCTGAAAGATTGATGGAAGCTGAGTTAGGCGTCACCAACAATGAACCCGTTCACATGGCCGTCACAGAAGCCATCAACAAAGCGGTGTATTTGATGATCTTAGAAGGCATCAAGGACAACATTTGGCAAACCCAAACAGCAGATGAGGAAGTTGCCAATGATTTGTTAGAAGCCTATGAATTGGACATCATCGAAAGCAATAAAAAAGTGGTCGGAAAAGGAGTGATGGATGAAAGAAGATCAAAGTTCTCAATGGGCGTGGCCTATACTTTCAACACTTTGAAAGGAGATTATAAAACTTCTACAATGCGTCCAGGCGCGAAATTCAACCTCAAATACAATTTTTCAGATACTTTCAATGCCAATTTATCCATGGGCTACCAACAATTGGGCGCCAAAGAGCATTTCAGATCAGAATTTCTGAATTTTGACTTGGATTTAGAATATTTGGTGATCCCCTTCAATGAATTTAGCCCTTACTTATTTGGTGGAATTGGCGTGATCAATAACACCAAAGGTGAAGACAAAAACTTCAAATTCAAAACCCAATTTGGAGGAGGATTTGAATATTTGGTTTCCCCCACCATCGGTTTCAGAGGTTTTGGCGCTTATCACATCGGAATTGATGATGATTGGGACAAATTGGTCAGCGGAAAAAGAGATGACCACTTCTTACAAATCGGCTTCGGCATTCAGTTCAACTTTGGTCACCCAAACAAATCTTTCTAATTATGAAAACAATTCATCTTATCTATATACTCGCATTCTTTTCACTCATCGGTTGCAGTGAAGACCTCCTTGATGGAAACGAAAAAGGAACACTCAGAGGAAGCGTTCGCTTGGAATTATCCAACGAACCACTCGCAAATGTGAAAATTACAACAACTCCTTCTACACTTACAGTTTACTCAAATGAAGATGGCTTTTTTGAAATCTCAGAAGCCATGCCCATCGGAGATTATTCTGTCAAAGCCGAATTGAATGGCTACATCACAGAAGTGAAAGCCATCAGCTTGACACAGTATGACCAAACGGTTTCAGTAGATTTTCAAATGATCACGGACGAAACTTTAAACAGACCACCCAGCACTCCAGTATTGATTTCGCCCACCAATTTGGCCGACAACCAACTCAACAATTTGATATTAAAATGGAGCAGCACAGATGAAGACGAAGATTCTTTGAGCTATCGCGTACTTCTTAGCGACAACTTCACCAATAGCCAAACCGAATTCACAGACATCTTAGCCGACACTTTGCATTTGAACCAACTCCAATTTGGTGCAACTTACACTTGGCAAGTCATCGTTTCTGACGGCATCAATAGCGAAGTTTTCAGTGAATCCAGCCAATTTACAGTTCGAGAAAACCCTGAGTATCGTTATCATTTTGTTCAAATGGACAATGGAAATTACGTCATTCGATCGTCCAATTTAGAGGAAACCATCAACATCACTACTTCGGCTTATTCCAGTTGGCGACCGCACAAAAACAATGTGGCCAATAAAATCGCTTTTTTGCAAACCATAGCAGGGCAAACCCATTTGATGACCGCCAATCTCAATGGACAAAATCCAATGCAAATTAGCCAAATACCACTCAACGGCTTCAGAAGTGACTTATTAGACTTTGCTTGGCACAAAAATGGAAGCCAATTTATTTTTCCAAATTTTGACCGATTGTACAAAGTAAACAGCAACGGAACAGGGCAACACCAAATTTACCAAACACCCGACAACCAATTCATCACCAAATGCGCTTGGAGTTATGACGGCAGCAAAATCGCCATCGTCACCAACGACATTCATGGTTACAATGCCAAAATTCACATCATCGATGGCCAAGGAAATTTCATCGAAACCATCTTTGAAAACCAATTGGGCGCCGTTGGCGGAGTAGATTGGAACATCACAGGAAATCAACTCTTGTTTACCCATGACATTTCTGGTTACCAAGACAATGAATACCGTCAGATCGACACAAGGATTCTGTTGTACCACTTCAGCGATGCCTCCATAGAAGACCTTTCGGATCTGAGCGAAAAGCCCAATGGCACCATCGATATCGATCCGCAATTTGCCCCCAATGATGCCGGCATTATTTTTACCAATACGTCGAATGATTTGATCTCAACAAAATCAATTTATTTCATTGATTTGAATGAACCTGAAGTAAGAGAACTGATTTTATTCAATGCGCAAATGCCTGATTACAGATAAAATTCAATCACTACATATTCCGAGACCGCTGCCTAAAAATAGCGGTCTTTTTTATTCAAACCAAAGGATCTTCTCTTCTTTTCAAATCCAAAACCGGCACGTTTTTGTCAATGATCAAAGGATAATCTTCAATTTTCACCGAGCTGTTGTCCAAACCAAAAGCATGCTGCACCAACAAACTGTTTTTTCGAATGAAAGCAAATCCATCCAACAGTAACTTTTCGTACCAAGGAAATTCATTGTCATAAGAAATCTGCTTTTCTATGATCACATATTTATAATCCGCCACAACTTGATTTTTATGCAAAGAAGGATAGCTACTCAACATGTCAAACTCACCTGATGCGCTCAAATCCGACAAAACCTTTTTGAACAACGCTCCTATTTTAGGCGCAATTCTAAATCCCAAATAAAAATCAACCCGAATGAGCTGGTCTGAAAACTTCGTAATTTGGTATTCCATCCCATAAGGTTCATCCAAAACATGCGAATGAACCATCCAATAAATGTTGGCACGCTTGGGCCGTTTGTTCAAAATCGAATACAGTACTTTCGATTCAATTTCATTCTTGTTGTGAGCATTAGTCAAATAAATCAAATTGTTTGCGTATTGAGGCACCGTTTCATCCTTGCTCAAATCAGCCAACACATTGATGTAGTCGTTTAATTTGATAAATTCAGTGTAATTTTTTCGCAAATGTTTGCCCAAATACCAAATGCCCATCACCGAAGATAAAATTCCAGCCACCAACAAAGAAATGTATCCTCCATGATGAAACTTCTCAACATTAGCAATGAAAAATGAAATTTCAATGGCGCCATAAACCGATGCAAACAACATGATAATTGGTTTAGGAACACGTTTCAAGAACATAAAATAAACCAACAAAATACTGGTTGAAATCATGCACATCACAATTGCCAAACCATAAGCAGCTTCCATATTGCTGGACTCTTTGAAATAAAGCACGGTAAAAATACAACCGATGCACAAAATCCAATTCGTGGAAGGAATGTACAATTGTCCTTTGACCACAGAAGGATATTTGACCTTTACTCTGGGCCAAATATTCAATCGCATCACTTCATTGATCATCGTAAACGAACCTGTAATCAAAGCTTGCGCCGCAATAATCGCAGCAATGTTCGCAATGACAATACCAATGGGAATAAACCATTCTGGCATCATCATATAAAAAGGATTCTGAATAAAATCAGCACCATTTTTGATGGTTTTCAAGGACAAATCAGGGTGAGCAATTAAAAAAGCGCCTTGCCCAAAATAATTCAACACCAAAGCAGTTTTCACAAACAGCCAACTGATGCGCACATTTCTGATCCCGCAATGCCCCAAATCGCTGTACAAAGCTTCCGCTCCAGTCGTACACAAAAACACAAAACCTAGTACAAAGAATCCTTCAGGATGCTCTGCCAAAAGCAAATAGGCATAGTACGGATTGATCGCTTTAAAAATCTCAGGCACCTGAATGATTTGTGAAATCCCAACCAATGACAACATTAGAAACCACAACAACATGATCGGTCCAAAAAACTTCCCAATCGCTTTGGTGCCATAACGTTGAAATAGAAACAAACAAAAAATGATGGCAATTACGATAGGAATCGTCTGAATTTCAGGATAATAAATCTTCAATCCTTCTATCGCAGAAGAAATTGAAATGGGTGGCGTGATGATGCCATCTGCCAACATCGCGCTTCCACCGATGATGGCCGGCACAATCAACCAAGGTTTTTTCATTTTTTTGACCAAAGCATACAAGGAAAAAATTCCTCCCTCGCCTTTGTTGTCTGCCTTCAACGTCAACCAAACATATTTGATACTCGTTTGCAAAGTCAATGTCCATAAGACACAAGAAACTGCACCATACACCAAACTTTCTGTGATAGGAGCATGTCCGAAAATAGCTTTCCACATACAAAGGCGATGTGCCAATGTCACCATAAATGATCCCTAAAGTGATGAGTAAAGTTCCTAAACTAACTTTGTTGATGCTGCTATTTGCTTCCAATAAATTTGTGAATTAGTTGAACAACGAAATTTCAACGGTGGTAAACTATACAAGACGCTGAAAGTTGAAATAAGTTAAATAAAATTTCGGTTCAATCTACTTTTAAAAATAGATTGCTATCCATTCGATAAAATGAGTACAATTCAAAAAAAGTTTTCCATCAAAAAAAAATACCATTCAATCTGCTTTACCTGAAAAATTTCACAACTCACCTCTCGAATCGCTAACCCATTAAAAATTAACAACCTTATCGCGTAATTTTATTAAAATAAAACTAATAGATAACTTTTAAACACACGACTAAATGTTTGAAAATAATTGAATAAATATTAGAATATATTTTAAATTTGCATTGAATATTTAGACATGAACTATGAGAATAAGTTTACTTCCGATAGCCTTTGTCGGCCTATTTTCTTTTGCCTATGCGCAAGTTGGAATCAACACAGATGCACCCAAAGCCACACTTGACATTTCTGCATCACCTCTGGATAATGAAAAAACAGATGGCGTACTCATCCCGAAATTGACAGGAGATAATTTAAGAGCGAAAAATGAACTGTACAAAGAAGACCAACATGGCGCGTTACTTTATGTAACCGAAGCAGATACCCAACCTGCGGATAAAACCGAAAATGTCACCAGTCCTGGTTTTTACTTTTATGACCATGGTTTAGAAAAATGGACAAAACTTGGTGAAGGCTCAGGCACAGCTAATCCCTCCAAAGTATGGATGACCCAAAAAGAGACAGAAACCGACATTCCAATTCCAGCAACTTCCACAGCAGAAAACATATCGCATTTGGGACAATTGGCTATTGGCTTTGACGGAATCACTCAATATGAGTTTTCTGATGTAGAAGATACGCAATATGAGCTTAGTTATCCTTCCAACTATGATTTGGATGTAGAAGGAAATTATCAAATTCGAAAAGAAATGCAAACTGATGCTGGAAAAGAATGGTTTACAGATGCGCTGACAAGTCTTGATGAATATGAAAGCATGCTACTCAAACAAAATACAAACAACAAAGGAGAGCCTGATCGTTTGTTTAAAGGAACAAAAATGTACAACTCTCTACTAAACAACTCTTCTTCAAACAAAAGCACTACTGACAAAAACTATATTAAACTCAAAAGTTGGGGGCACTATCCTACACCAATTATTCCCTATATATCACTTATTTTACCTGACATTGCCTTAGAAGCCAGACGCAACATTTCGATCAATTATGAAACGGGCAATAGCAACCTAACAAGGTACTTTGACTTTTCTGATGGCGTAAACAACTCCACCACATTTGGGTATATTGAAGGAGGCATCAACCTTCAAACTCTAAAAATACCAGGGATTGGAGAGCCCAGTGGTGATTTGGCTTTATCTATGAGCCGAATTTTCATCAATAAACCACAAGACAATGGCAATTACATTGAATTGACAAGCAGATCAATCATTGACGAAAACACCTTTGACACAGAGTCTTCACAAGTTTTGATCAAACACAATGGAATTCAACATGAACATACAAGTAACATTCATGGCAATAACTATACACGAGACACCTATACGTTTCCAAGAACAGTGGGGACAAATGGACAAGTTTTGGCTTTAGACAATGTAAGTTTTTTTGCTGACTACAACCATACTTCAGGCAATTTGGTTTGGAAAGACCCTTTGCATGGTGGCAATATCTGGCGGATCCAAAACACCGAAACTCCTGCGGCTTCCAATACCGACAATATTTATTTGAATGGCAAGTTGGCCGTAGGTTTCACCCAAGATGATGAGGTTTCCCAAAAATCATTTGAAATAAAAGGCGACATCAAAGTACAGAATGAAAACAACGGCTACTATAACCTATTTGAAACCAACACGCCTTCTTTCCTTTCTGGTTTACCATCCATTCAGTTGTTAACCACTGAAAATACCGATATTTTTCAATCCGAAAAAATAAGCGGTATTCTCGCAGATCCCATCATATTTACCGCATTCAATACCAATCCTTCTGCCAATTCAAGCACTGCAATTACTTTACAGGAAGGCAACTTTAGTTTATCAACAAGCGAGCAACCACAAGACGCTGGCTATTGGATGTCACACACTTCAGGAGGTGTAAATGGTGTGTCTATGGCTTACCAAAAAAACAGTTTCCCACAAGGTACAGGCATAGATAAAAGAAGAGAAATTGCAGTTAATGACTATTCTGGCATTCGATTCCTGTTCATTGAAAAAGAAAAAAACATATCACAGGAAGGTTATTATTTTCCCTTAAACAGCGGAGAAAAAGGACAGGTATTAACCGTTGGTGACGCCACCCCAGGCAATTCTATGATAATTAATCAGTTGGTTTGGAAATATCCGGAAACCATCCCCATGCACAACATCCCAACTTACGCAGATGACGCTGCAGCAGATGCAGATGCTAATCTGGAAAGCGGCTCATTGTATAAATTACAAGGCAGTCGTGCCGTGTATCAAAAACCTTAAGACCAATACTTTCAATCTTTGAAAACAAGCCAACTTGTGACGAATTCATCCTGAGTTGGCTTTTTTTGTTAAAAAAACACTCCAGCATTCCATTGCACAAGATTTTCTGTCACAAAACATAAGCAGTTTCATTCTTGACCTCATTGATCACGAAAATGCTGTGGGTATTGCCAATGCTGGGAATCGTCGTCAATTTTTTCAGCATGAATTCTCGGTAATCATCCATGTCATGAAACGTCATTTTTAGGATGTAATCATAATCGCCACTGATGTGATAACATTCATTGATTTCATGGATCAACGCAATTTCCCGCTCAAAATCCGCAATGTTTTCTTGCGAATGACGGACCAAACGCACATGCGTGAAAACCATCAATTCTCTTCCCAACAATTTCCGATTGAGCAATGCTGTATATTTTTCAATAACACCTGCTCTTTCCATCTTTTTGATGCGTTCATAAATTGCCGTAGCCGACAAATTCAATTGCAAAGACAATTGTTTGTGTGTGATTTTGGCATCTTCTTGCAATAAGTTCAACAAGCGAACATCCACAGTATCCATTTGCATAAAAAGAATATTTTTAATTCAACCCATAAAAATATCCATAATTTTAGAATAAAACACCAAATCATTTACCTTTCTCAAAGTTTTTACCTAAAAAACATGCTATCCATTGACTTTTACTCTTTAAATTACTTCTTTTGATGAAATATACATTTATTATGAAAACACATCAACCCGCAGATAAAATTCAAGATTTGCAGTTTTTTGGAGAATTTGGTGGTGTCAACCCATCGATTTCCGACTCATCGACCTATACTTTTCTTTCCGCAAAAACCATGTTTGACACCTTTGAGGGCAATACCGATGGTTGTTATTTGTACACCCGTCACTCCTCGCCTACCAATTTGTATTTGGGCGAAGCTTTGGCGGCCATGGAAAACACAGAAGCTGCCAATGTAACCGCTTCGGGCATGGGCGCGATCACTTCAACCATTTTGCAATTGTGTCAAAGTGGTGATGAAATTGTTTCAAGCCGAACGATTTATGGTGGAACTTATGCGTTCATGAAAAATTTCTTGCCAAAAATCAACATACACACTCGATTTGTGGACATTACCAATTTGGAAGTGGTCGAAAAATCAATTACGCCAAACACCAAAATAATTTACTGCGAATCATTGAGCAACCCATTGTTGGAAGTAACCGACATCAAAGCATTGGCGAAATTGGCCAAAAAACACAATTTAAAATTGGTGGTGGACAACACCTTTACGCCTTTGATTCTTTCACCTGAAAATTTAGGCGCAGATGTGACCATCCATAGTTTGACCAAATTCATCAATGGCAGCAGTGACGCTGTCGGCGGTGTGATTTGTGGTACCCAAGATTTCATCAATGCACTCAGAAATGTCAACGACGGCGCTTGCATGCTGTTGGGACCAACCATGGACAGTTTGCGCGCGGCGAGCATTTTAAAAAACATGCGGACCTTGCACATTCGGATGAAACAACACAGCCACAATGCTTTATTTTTGGCAGAAGCTTTTGAAAAAGATGGATTAAAAGTCGTTTATCCTGGTTTGAGTAGCCATCCTGGACATGAATTGATGAAAGCAATTTACAATGCCAAGTACGGTTTTGGTGGCATGTTGACCTTGGACGTCGGTTCTTTGGAAAACGCCAATGCTTTGATGGAAATGATGCAAAAAGAGAATTTAGGTTATTTGGCGGTGAGTTTAGGTTTTTACAAAACTTTGTTCAGCGCACCGGGCACTTCTACTTCAAGTGAAATTCCTTTGGACGAACAAAAAGAAATGGGCTTGAGCGATGGTTTGATCAGGATCTCCATTGGTTTGGACGAAGATATCCAAAGAACTTACGACAAAATGAAAGATTGCATGCAACAATTGGGCATTCTTTAATTTAAGACAAAAATCATTTTTGATTCTAAGGAAAAGCCCTTAGCTTTGCACCAACAAAAATGAGAGAGGATGGATTTGTTCTGATTGCAACCTCGTTAAAAATTGCTAAAACAGTTACTTTTCGGGCTTATTTGGTTTTCTCTCATGACTAAATTTACAATTATGCCTTATTTATTTACCTCAGAATCCGTTTCTGAAGGACACCCAGACAAAATAGCCGATCAAATTTCCGATGCATTAATCGATCATTTTTTGGCGTATGACCCCAATTCTAAAGTCGCTTGTGAAACTTTGGTCACCACTGGTCAAGTCATTTTGGCTGGAGAGGTAAAATCAAAAGCTTATTTGGATGTACAAGAAATCTCAAGAGATGTCATCAACCAAATCGGCTATACCAAAGGAGAATACATGTTTAGCGGCAATTCTTGTGGCGTACTTTCTGCCATTCATGAGCAGTCGCCTGACATCAACCAAGGCGTTGATCGCGTAGCGGAAGATGCAGATTTTGAAACCCGAGCCGAAGCACAAGGTGCTGGTGACCAAGGAATGATGTTTGGTTATGCAACCAACGAAACCGAAACCTACATGCCACTTGCACTGTATTTGTCACATCTTTTGATGAAAGAATTGGCAGAAATTAGACGAGAAAATGAAAGCATCAAATATTTGCGACCCGATGCCAAAGCACAAGTCACCATCGAGTATTCAGATGAACATCATCCCATCCGAATTGATACCATTGTCGTTTCTACCCAACACGATGAATTTGGCAGCGAGGATGCCATGCTGGAAAAAATTAGAAAAGACATCATCGACATTTTGATTCCGCGTGTGATTGCCCAATTGGATCCATCCATCAAAAAATTGTTCAACAACGACATACGTTACGAAATCAATCCTACGGGAAAATTCGTGATCGGTGGACCACACGGCGACACAGGTCTGACAGGAAGAAAAATCATCGTGGATACGTACGGTGGAAAAGGCGCACATGGCGGCGGTGCTTTCAGTGGAAAAGACCCGTCTAAAGTGGATAGAAGCGCAGCCTATGCGATGCGTCACATTGCCAAAAACATGGTGGCGGCTGGAGTTGCTGACGAAGTTTTGATCCAAATTTCCTATGCGATTGGTGTGTCCAAACCTTGTGGTTTGTTCGTCGATACCCATGGCACAGCAAAGGTGGATTTGACCGATGGAGAAATTGCCAAAAAAATTGAAGAATTGTTTGATTTGCGGCCGTATGCCATCGAACACCATTTGAAGTTGCGCCATCCAATTTACCAAGAAACCGCAGCTTACGGACACATGGGAAGAACACCTTATGTCGCGGACAAAACTTTCAACAAAGGAAAACCCAATGAATTGACCATCCAAAATTTGGAGTTTTTCACTTGGGAAAAATTGGACAAAGTAGAAGAAATTCAAGCCAAATTCGGATTGAAATAATGTCTTTCATTAAAAATAACAAACAAAGTCCCAGTCTTCATCGAAAACTGGGATTTTTTAATTTCAATGACTGCAATTCAATCAATTTTCTTCATCAAAATTCACCATCCAATTGATCCCAAATCGATCAGTGAACATTCCAAAATAAGCGCCCCAAAAAGTTTCATTCATCGGCATGGTCACTTCCCCACCGGCTGAAAGCCCATCAAACAAACGATCCGCTTCCTCCTTGCTTTCCGCATTGATCGAAATCGAAAAGTTATTGCCTTGCACAAATTTCGGCGCCCATTCACCTCCCGTATCGCTGCCCATTAAAATGGCATTGCCGATCGAATAAACAATGTGCATGATTTTGTTGCCGTCTTCTATTCGCGTTGATTCAATCATTCAATCAAATCTTGCGCATCCTTTTCCAATGGGTCCAAATTCAACGGCAACAAAACTTCTGGAATATTTTTATTCGATTTCAACCCCAGATTTTTCAACTGAATGGCTTGATTGATCACATTTCCTCTCCCCGTTTTCAATTGCCCCAAAGCGTCCTGGTAAGTTCGTTGGGCGGCATCCAACTTTTTGCCAATTTCTTCAAAATTCTCTGTAAATCCCACGAATTTATCGTACAACAACTCCCCTCTTTTGACAATGTCCATCGCATTTTTATTTTGCCATTCGCGGCGCCATAAATCAGAAAACAACTTCAAACAAGCGATCAAAGTTGTCGGGCTGACCAACAAAATTCTTTTGGTATAAGCGTAGGACCACAAATCTTCATCCGCCTGAATCGCCAACAAATAAGCTGGTTCAATCGGCACAAACATCATCGTGAAATCCAAAGCACCAGCGATGTTGTCGTATTTTTTTTTGCTCAATTGGTCAATGTGCAATTTTGTGACTTGTACATGCTCTGCCAAAAATCTTCTTTGCTCTTCAACCGTTTCTGTCGCCATATATTGGTCATAAGCAATCAAAGAAACTTTGGAATCAATCACAATCACGCGGTTGTCGGGCAAATTCACTCGGACATCCAACCGTTGATTTTTTCCCTCTTCATCTTTGATCCCCGCTTGAACGAAATATTCTCTGTCTTTGGTCAAACCCGAAGCTTCCAAAATTCTTTCCAAAATCACCTCACCCCAATTCCCTCTTTTTTGCGGTTTTCCTTTCAAAGCCGTTGCCAAATTATTGGCTTCTGTACTGACCTTGTTCGTCTGCTCGATGAGTCCTCTGATTCTTTCTTCCAAAGTCGTTCGTTGTTTGGTATCCTCTGTGTGGGTTTTCTCCACTTTTTCTTTGAATTGATGAATGTCCTCTTTCAGCGGTTTCAACAAAGTTTCCAAGTTCAATTTATTGGTTTCGGTAAACTTCTCCGATTTTTCTTCCAACAATTGATTGGCAATTTTCTCAAATTGCAAATGGGCTGTTTTTTGTAAAGCTTCCATTTCCGTTTTTTGCGTCAGTAGTTTCTCATTCAGAGTCTTTTCTTTCAACAACAATTCTTTGATTTGGATTTGATTGGATAAATCTTCTTTTTGCAACAGTTGCAAATTGTCTTTTTCTTTTTTTAACTCTTCAACCAGTTCTTCTTTACTTTCCTTCAGCATAATTAATTGATTTTCCATCAATTTCAAATCAGTTTTTGACGCATGAAAGCTTTCAGACAAAATATCAAAAGTAGTTTTTGCAATCAATTTCGATTTAGTCCAAGCATAGAAAACTGTGCCTACCAAAAAAGCACCAATAAAAAACCCGATCATTAAACTAATTGTATCCATCTCTGTATTGTCTCTTTTTTAGCTTTATAAATTTTTATTTGAACTGAGAAAACGCTTTCACACCCAATTCAAGCTCATCAAATAAACCAGTAAAGCTGTAACCGCCGTATAGACTAATCCTGCAAAAATGACCCTACCGCATTTTTTATGGAAATTAGAAAATTTCCCAGGCAAATTCTTTTTGAAGCGAACATTGGACAAAATGATCAAGACTGTCCACAACAGATAAGTCAACACAGCGACTATGATGTGAGAATACAAAGTCATCTTAAAAAATGAAGTGTGGTAGTATTCACTTTCTGAAGCCAAACTGCCCGATCCGCCTGAATAACGGATCAAACCTTCTAACAACAACACACCTAAAACACAAACTATGTAAATGGTATTTTGAATCTTCCGGTGAGATTCAAACGCTTTGCTTCGCGCTTTTTTCATTGCGTAATACACGCCAAATGGTGAAAATAGTGTCAACAACAAAACTGTCGTCATGATAATTGTGGTCACATCCATCTTAAATACTTTAAATTACAGCTTCTCGAATTCATCCAGAAGATTTCAAATATAACGATCTCAGCCTAATTTGCAAGTCAAACAAATTCGACTTTTATTTTTGCGCCTCAAACATGGTCAAAATTTGAGAACACCTCATTCTAACGGATAAAAAATCACTTTTTTAGCAAATCTTTCAAAGCTAAGTCAATCTCCGAAAATTGAAATTGAAAACCATGATCGATGATTTTCTCTGAATTCACCCGAGAACCTTGCAGTAGCATCACCGCACTTTCTCCAAAAACCATTCGAATAAAGAAACTTGGGATTTTGATCTTCAAAACTGATTTCTTCAATGCTTTGGCCAAATTTCGGGTCAGTTCTTCATAAGTTTGATGCATTGGCGAACAAGCATTGAACACGCCATTCATAGTTTTGTTCTGGATCGAAAACGCATACATCGCACAAATGTCTTTTTCATGGATCCAAGGCATCCATTGTTGTCCCTTGCCTAAAATTGTACCCATAAAAAAACGAGTGGGCATAAGCATCTGTGGCAATGCACCACCATTTTTTGACAATACAACACCCGTTCTGAGCTTCACTACACGTTCGGCCACTTTTTCTTGTAAAAACAAATCTGCTGCTTGTTCCCATTGCGCCACCACATCACTCAGAAAGTCATCGCCTTTGGCGTCGTTTTCTGAAAAGATTTTACCGGTCGTCACTGCACCATAATAGCCCACTGCCGAAGCTGAAACAAAGGATTCTATCGTCCATTGATTTTTTTTCAAAGTCTTCAACAACAGTTGGGCAGAATCGACACGACTGGAAAGAATTTCCTTTTTACGTTGTTCAGACCATGATTTTTCTGCGATATTTGCACCCGCCAAATGAATGACGTGTTGTACGCCCGACAAAGCTGCTTCATCGATTGTTCCCTGTGCAACGTCCCATTCAAATTCGTTGTCTTGCTTTTTTTGACGCGTCAAAAATCTGATTTGATAAAAGGGTTTCAAATTTTCGGACAGTTTTTTGGCAATCATGCCATTTGCACCAGTAATCAAAACCACTTCTTTCATCTGTGTATTTTTTTATTTTAGCCAAATGTTTTTCCCAAATCCAAGCCACCAAAATTGGCAGAACTCATCATCAAGAAAACTTTGTTGTTTTTTTCTAAAGTCATCAAATTCTTTTCTAAATCTTCAGCAACTGTAAAAACCTGAATGTCATTGTCATTGAATGCTTGTCGAATGTCTTCTTTAGAAATCGGCGCCATTCTTTTGATTTTCAAAGCTTCTGGATTGTAATACACCATTTTTTGATCCGCAGCTTTCAACGCATCGCGGTATTCGCCTAAAAATTCAGGATTCAAACTGCTGTACGTATGCAGTTCCAAACAAGCAATCATCTCTCGATTGGGAAATTGCTCTTTGACTGCATTCGTAGTTGAAATCACCTTGCTCGGCGCATGGGCAAAATCTTTGTACGCAATGAAATCGTTGGTTTTACGGATCAATTCCAAACGCTTTGAAGCGCCTTTAAAACTTTGAATTGCTTCGTAAAACTCATCGTCCATTACGCCCAACTGATTGCAAATCAAACGTGCTCCTTCCAAATTACTCAAATTATGTCGACCAAAGATCTCCAAAGGAATTGGTCCATCAAAAGTGTCCAAATAAGTCACTCCTTCCTCGATAAAATGCGGAGGAATTCGGTAAGGAAATTTCTTGATGGCATTTTCTGTTTTTTCAACAATTTTGACCAAATGCTCGTCTTCTTCATTATAAATCAAGGCACCGCCCGCCACCAAACTATCGACAAACAATTCAAATTGATGCACATAGTTTTCAAACGTTGGAAATACATTGACATGGTCCCAAGCGATACCGCTAATCAATGCAATGTTGGGTTGGTACAACAATATTTTGGGTCTTCGATCCAAAGCGGACGAAAGATATTCGTCGCCTTCCATCACCATGAAATCATTTTCTTCGGTCAATTTGACCATTACATCAAAGCCTTCCAATTGTGCGCCAACCATATAATCGACTTCTTTTTGGTGAAAATCCAATACATGTAAAATCATGGAAGTGATTGAAGTTTTTCCATGAGAACCTGCAATCACCACGCGGGTTTTGTCTTTGGATTGTTCGTACAAAAATTCAGGATAAGAGTAAATCTTCAACCCCAACGCTTGTGCTTTCAACATTTCGGGATTGTCCGCATGTGCGTGCATTCCTAAAATAACTGCGTCCAAATCTTCGGTGATTTTCTCAGGAAACCAACCCATTTTTTCGGGCAACAATCCTTTTTTTGCCAAACGTCCTGCCGATGGTTCAAAAATCGCATCGTCCGAACCGCTGACTTGGTCGCCTTTCTCATGCAATGCAATCGCTAAATTGTGCATGGCACTTCCGCCTATCGCAATAAAATGTACTTTTTTCATCAGTCAAAAAAATCTTGGGGTTCACGGTCTTGCATGATCTCTTCTATGGGCTTCACTTTTAAAAATTCAGGGGATTGTTCGATGCTGTCCATGATTTTCTTCATGATGGTTTCATTGGTTTCATTTTCAAAATCAAATTGAATGGGTTCCTTAAATTTCATGGTAGCTTTCACACCCATTTTTTTCAACTTCAAACCTTTTTTATCAAAAGCTCTTCGAAAACCGTCAATGACCACAGGTACAACAATGGGTTGAGTTTTCTTAACAATCAAAGCTGTTCCTCTTCTCCCAGGCGCAAAAGCCGTGGTTGTTCCTTGTGGGAAAGTCACCACCCAGCCGTTTTCAAGTGCTTTCTGAATATTGGTAATTTCGTTGACATCCACTTTTCGATTGACATCTTGCCCTGAAGCACGCCAAGTTCTTTTGACCATAATTGCGCCTGTGTAGGCAAATAATTTGGTCAAAAAACTATTTTTCATGGTTTCTTCCGCTGCGATATAATAAAAATCAATTTTTGGATCCAATAAATAAATAGGGTTTTTGATCGTATTGATGAACCCATTTTTGACAGAACAAAACACATGATACATCGCAAAAACATCTGCAAAATAGGTTTGGTGATTGGATACAAATAAAATATTGGTATTGGGTAAATCAACCAAATGCTCTGTACCAGAAACTTCTAATTTGTTGTATCCGTTGTATCGATTGTAGGTAAATCCGCCCAAAATAAAGATCAAACTCCTCTTCAAAAAATACAGATGTCCAAAAGCATCCCTGTATACATTTTTCTTTACTGCCTTTTGCTTCGCCATTCTAATTTCAATTTTCGCTTTGCAAATTTAAAGCATTTCTAACAATGAACCGAATTCACTTAAAATCATTGCCGTTGCCCCCCAAATATACGCATCCTCTCCCAATCCATAACCAGGAATCTCCACCATATACTCAGAAAACTTTCGCTCAAAAATCTGAGGTTCAGCCAACAAAAAAGCTTCCAAATCCAAAGGAACTATTTCTGCAACTTCTTCTGGTTGCGGGATGAATTCAGGTACGCCATAATGAATGCCTATAAATGGATACACCAAAAAATTGCTGGGCGGAATGTACAATTCGGTCAATTGGTGGATGATTTCAATGTTTTCTTCTTCTACCCCCAACTCTTCCACCGTTTCTCTCAAAGCGGTTTGCGACAAATGAATGTCTTCTGGCTCAAATCCACCACCAGGCAAAGAAAATTGATTGGAATGTTCACCATTGTAAAACGGTCTCAAAATCACTGGAAACTCAATGTTTCCTTCATCATTTTCATACAACATGATCATTACCGCAGCTACTCTTGGATTGTTTTTTTTAATTTCTTCCAAATCAATGTCGCCCCTGTAAGGTGGTGACATGCGCAACTGTGCTTCAATGCCAGGTAAATCTCCCTCAAAACTTTCCAAGTTTTGTCTTATTTCTTCTAAATACAATGTTATAATTTTTGGGTATAATAATTAAAATCCTTCATGACCGTTTCTATGAAATCGATGGTGCCTTGGTCTGACTCCACATTCATTACTTTTTCCAATCTCAATTTCAATCGCACCAAAGTCGAACGGTCATTGTTCTTTTTGGCCATGACAAAAGTATCTTTGATAATCCGTGCATCATTGTCACTCAATACCATGACTTGGCTGTAACGCGGCACATAATCTTCTTTAATTTCTTCCAAAATCGTGGTATGAATCGAATGTTTCTCTCTCAATTTCAACACCGTCGTTCCCGCTATTCTATCGCCCACTCTTTGTGAATTTTCGGACCGAATGATGGAGAAAAATGCAACAATGCCCGAAACAAAGAGCAACATAACTGCCAATACCAAAGCGGCTTCTTCCCCAAACAAAGGAATCAAAAACAGCAATAAAAATAAAGCCGTCCAAAAATCTACCAATCGAAATGCCCAACGCGTAAAATATTCGGAAAAATGTGCGCGATAACCATTTAGCTTGACTACCCGGATACCACAAATCATTTTGCCCAAAGTTTGTCCATTGAACAAACTTTCTGTCCAAAGCGAATAAAACAAAGCTGGAAACAACAAAATCACATACAAAGTATTGTAAAATGCGTTTAAATCATAGCGGTCAACTTCATCTAGGTTCACAAAATGAACATTCAATAAGTCAAAAAACAAAAAAGTTATAAAATAGATATACAATCCAATGAAAAAAACATCAAGCAAAAATGCCAATACGCGCCAACCTACTCCAGCGTGTTGGGCTTCAACAATGACATTCAGTGGTGTTCTAATTTTGACCGTTTGCATGTTTCATCTTTGGTTATTCTCATGAACAAAAGTATTAACAATCTTGCTATATTTACCATCCAAATTCAATTATCATTAAAAACACTTGAATTGAGAGAAGTCGCATTCATCAAACAAAATAAAGAAAAATGGCTGGAGTTTGAAAAAGCACTCTACAATTCTTCCGACAACAAACCCGAAAGATTGGCGGAATTGTTCATTCAAGTCAACAATGATTTGGCGTATGCACAAACATATTATCCAAAAAGCAAAGTCATCCGCTATTTGAATGCGATCACAACCACCGCCTACCACAAAATTTACGGTTATCCTTCTAAAGAGAAAGGTTGGGCGAGTTTTTGGACTTTTGAAATTCCAATGATCATGTACCAATACCGAAAGTATTTTTACTTTTCATTTGCGGTTTTTTTCTTCATGGTATTCATCGGCGTTTTCTCAGCAATGTACGAACCAGAGTTTGTGCGTTCCGTTTTAGGCGATGCTTATGTCGATATGACAGAGAACAACATTGCTCAAGGCGATCCTTTGGCCGTGTACAACAATGACAGTTCATTTGGTGATTTCAACAGTTTTTTCAACATCGCGCTAAACAATCTTCGGGTTGGTTTATTGGCTTTTATTTACGGTATTTTTGCAGGAATTGGCTCTTTGTACTTCATGTTGGTCAATGGTGTGATGGTTGGCAGTTTTCAATACATGTTTTTTGAAAAAGGTCATTTTTCGCTCTCATTGCGAACGATTTGGATGCATGGCGCCATGGAAATCTTTGCGATGTGCATTGAAATTGGTGCAGGAGTTTTGATGGGCACCAGTTATTTGTTTCCAGGAATTCTCAGCCGAAAACAAGCATTTTTTCACAAAGGAAAAGCCGCCATTAAAATTGTCATGAGCACCATTCCTTTCACCCTATTCGCTGCACTCATCGAAGGTTATTTGACACAGTATGCGAAAGTTTTGCCCATCCCCATAGCGGGCGCAATTGTTTTGGGAACTTTGGGGTTCATCGCTTGGTATTATTTAATTTTCCCACACCAAGTTTACCGCAAAAACAACCAAGACCTTTCCTTTTTATTCAAAGAAATCGGCCATGAAAAAGTATAAATTTTCATTCATCGCGTTTCTTTTGGTAGGACATTTTCTATTGGCTGAAAAAAATCAAACCATCGATTTCAATGATTCTGTTGAGGTTAATTTGGAAGAATCCATGGAAGAAAATGAAGAAGAGGAATACCAATATGAACCCAGACCTACGGTTTTTGAACAAAGGAATTTCGATCCAAATTTTCTTGAAAAATACCAAGGAAAGGACTTTGATTACGACAAACAACCAAAAGTTCAAAAAGAATTTTCTTCTTTTAATTTCAACTTACCCAGCGGACTTTTACAAGTTTTGATGTACATTTTGCTTGGCGTTGTCATTCTCTTGGTGTTGTATCATGTATTTAAAAATATGGGATTTGATGCGTTTCGAGGAAGAAAAAAATACATCAAATCCAACAGTTCGAACGAAATCGATTTGGAAAATCCAGAAAACATACAAGATTTCAATTTCAAACAATTGGTCGACCAAGCAAAAGCCCAGTCGGATTATCGTAAAGCGATTCGCCTCTATCACTTGTGGATTTTGCAGAAATTAACCCATAAAAATCTCATCATTTGGAACAAAAACAAAACCGATCACGAATATTATTTAGAACTCAAATCCATTGAACTTCAATCGCTTTTTTCCAACAGCACTTACGTTTACGATTACATTTGGTATGGAAACTTTCAACTGAATGCCAACGAGTTCGAACAAGCTGAAACTATTTTTCAAAACACTTTAAACCATATCAAATGAAAAATCAGCTGTTACTAATTTTCGCTTTTTTGTACTGTTTTGGACTATTCTCTTGTTCTGAAGAGGTGGATTGGACAGAGTCCTATGACTCCAACCACAAAATCCCATTTGGCACCTATGTGTTAAGAAACGAGATGGACGGACTTTTCCCAAATGCCTCCGTCACCGATATCAAAACACCTACTTTTGCATATTTTGACGAACATCAATACGATGTTCACCAAGAAATATACATTTTCATTTACAATTACTTGCCACATCCCGAAGTCGCCCTATCGGAGATTTCATATTTTGTAGAAACGGGTGGAACCGCTTTCTTGGCGCAACGAAACAACCAACCCTTTATCAAAGAATTGGGAGTTGAAATCGAAGCGATTCCTTGGATGAGTGCAAATAAAAACGCACTTTCATTAAGCGTTATCAAAGATAATTCAGAAAAAAAACACGATTTTGAAGCCATTCGCACTTCCAATTATTTTTCAACTTTCAATGTTGAAACAACAGAGGTTTTGGGTTATGTTTATTTTGATGGCAAAAAAGAACCCAATTTCTTAAAGGTCAATTTCGGTGAAGGCTATTATTTATTGCATGCTGAGCCCATCGTTTTTACCAATTATTATTTGTTGAAAAAAGGACAATCTCCTTATGTGGCAGATGTTTTTTCTTATGCAGAAAATTATGATATTTTATGGGACAACCAACGGATCAACCGGGTTTTCTCTTCCGGAAACAACAAAGGAAATTTCTTTAGCGCATTGGATTTCTTCATGAAACATCCCGCCTTGAAGACAGCCTTTTTATTGTTGATTCTGCTCGGTTTGCTTTATTTGTTGTTCAATTACAAACGCAGACAAAGGGTTTTGCCCATACTTTTGCCGTACGAAAACCATACCTTAAATTTCAGCAAAACATTGGCAGAAGTTTATCGAAATCACAAGGACCATCAAGCGATAGTGCGCTATAAAATCAATTATTTCTTGGAACAAATCCGTTGGCGCTACCAACTGACCTCAAAAGACTTTGGCGAAGAATTCCCTAAAAAGCTCAGTGCTAAATCAGGCGTTGATTTGGCGCTTTGTCAAGCACTTTTCCAAACCATTGACACTTTACAAAACAAGGAAAATTGTCAAAAAGAAGACTTTTATCAATTGCATGCATTGCTCACAAAATTTAACCAAAAATCAAAATAACATGGACGAAAAAGACTTTAACCCATTGGATTTAAATCCCCATTCACCCATTGAAGCTACAGAAACAACCGCTTTGAATTTCAATCACCGTATTGATCTGACAAAGATCCAATCGGGAATTGCAAAAATCAAAGAACAACTGGGCCAAGTCATCGTTGGCCAGGAAGATTTTATCGATTTATTGATCATCAGCATTTTTGCCAATGGCCATGTTTTGATTGAAGGCGTTCCTGGTGTAGCCAAAACCATTACTGCCAAGCTGATTGCGCGTACGATGAATGTGGAGTTCAGCCGCATTCAATTCACGCCAGATTTGATGCCTTCTGATGTTTTGGGCACCTCTGTTTTTGACATGAAAACCAACGAGTTTGAATTTAAAAAAGGACCTATTTTCTCCAACATTGTATTGATTGACGAGATCAACCGCGCCCCCGCAAAGACGCAAGCAGCTTTGTTTGAAGTGATGGCTGAATCTCAAATTACGATGGACGGCATTCAATATCCGTTTGCATCCCCGTTTTTGGTATTTGCAACACAAAATCCCATTGAGCAAGAAGGCACCTATCGTTTGCCTGAAGCACAGTTGGACCGCTTTTTATTTAAAATAGAAGTTGGCTATCCCAGTTTGGAAGAAGAAATCCAAATTATTTCGGGCAACAACACCCGAAAAAACACTGACCCAACGACTTTGATTCAACCCATTTTTTCAGGCAAAGAAATCATTGAATTTCAAGAAATTGTTCAACAAGTTTTGGTAGAACCAAAATTGATGGAATACATTGCTGCCATAGTTCATGCCACACGAACAACTTCATTCCTGTTTTTGGGCGCTTCACCACGGGCTTCTTTGTCGATATTGAATGCTTCCAAAGCTTTGGCCGCGATCAGATGTAGAGATTTCGTCATTCCTGAAGACATCAAATTCACCGCCATTCCTGCTTTGAAACACCGCATCATCGTCACGCCAGAAAAGGAAATGGAAGGCGTCACATCGACACAAATCATTCAACAAATCATTGATGGCATAGAAATTCCGCGCTAATGAAGTTTTGGCAATCTTTATTCTTGAATCGACGTTTCTTGATCGCCTATTTGGGCGTGGTCATGGCTTATTTCATTGGTTTCTTTTTCCAATGGATGCTGCTTGTTGCCAACTTATTATTGTTTGCATTGTTCTTATTGACTTTGGTGGATTTTCTCTTGTTGTATTTGAACAAAAAAGCCTTGATCGGAAAAAGAGTGACCAGTGAAAGTTTGTCAAATTTCGATGACAATCCGATTCTCATTCAACTTGAAAACCATTACCCATTTCGCATTCATTATTTGATTTTGGATGAATTGCCCAAGCAATTTCAAATTTTCAAATTCGAAGTGAAAGGAAAATTGGCTGCCAAAAAAGAAAAAAACATCCGCTATACCCTTCAGCCTACCGAACGCGGTTTGTATCGATTTGGCAATACCAATGTTCTTGTGCATAGCCCTTTGGGACTATTGCAAAGGAGAATCATTTTGCCCACCCAAACCGACATCAAGGTCTATCCTTCTTTTTTGAAATTGAACCAATACAATTTGTTGAATTTCAAAGCGCAAATTCATGAAATTGGGCAAAAGAAAACGCGAAGAATCGGGCACAGCATGGAGTTTGAGCAAATAAAAAACTATGTTGCTGGAGATGACATTCGCACCATCAATTGGAAAAGTACCGCAAAACATCAAAAATTAATGGTCAATCAATATGTCGATGAAAAAGCGCAACAAGTGTATTGTGCGATTGACAAAGGGCGTTTGATGAAAATGCCTTTCGAAGGTTTGAGTTTGTTGGATTATGCCATCAATTCGAGTTTGGTTTTGAGCAACATTGTGTTAGAAAACCAAGACCGAGCGGGTATTTTCAGTTTTTCAAAGCAAATTGATCACATGATCAAAGCGGAAAGAAGGACCAACCAATTGCAAAAGATTTTAGAAAATCTGTACAATATCCAAAGTGATTTCAAAGAAAGTGATTTTGGCAATTTGTACGCCAACTTAAAATACAAGGTGACCCAAAGAAGTTTGATCGTCTTGTTCACCAATTTCGAAGGTTTGGATTCGATGAACCGTCAATTGCCTTATTTGAAAGCCATCAACAAAAACCATCTTTTATTGGTTGTGTTTTTCAAGAATACAGCATTGAAAAAATTCATCGAAAACGCTGACGAAACAACCGATCTATACCACCAAGCGATGATGGAGAAATTCATGTACGAAAAACACCAAATTGTATTGGCTTTGAATAAAAATGGCATCCATACTGTCTTGAGTCATCCTGAAGATCTGAGCGTGGATACCATCAACAAATACCTCGAAATCAAATCCCGAGGTATGTTGTAAGCTGTTCATGAAAATGGTGTTGATCGATTTAATAATCAATCAATTCGGAAATATGGTGGGCTTTTTTGATCAGTTTGTTGTCTTTGTCCACTAAAAATAATGTTGGCGTTGAAGTTACTCCAAAAGCTTCTACGCCTTGTGTATCCCACTGCAACAATTCTGTATAGTTAATCCAATCAAAATCTTTGATGGCATTTTTGTAGCCTTCCTCTTCAAAATCCAATGAAATTGCAATGATTTCTCCACCTTCTTTTTTGAAATTGTTGTAAAATTCTTTGACAAATGGCATTTCATTCATACAAGCGGGACACCACGATGCCCAAAATAGAATGATTTTCTTGTCGGATTGAATGTCATACAAAGATTTATATCCTTTTACTGCTTGGTCAAATTGAATGTTTGGAACCACCGCTCCAGGATTCTTTAGATTGTGCGCAGACAAATTCGTTTTCAACTCATCGGTCAACTCACAAGTCAACGCATTCGCTTTGTCATAATAAGGCGCTAAAAGCTCTCCAAATTGTGCAGCAGGCAATACATTGAAAATCGCAGACAACACATTTTGTCCACGTGGCGTATCCAATTCTACTTTGTCCAACAAAGCATCGATCTCCCCTTTGATCGTGGTGTTGATTTGTTGCTGTGAAGTCGCCCCTACAATCGATGTTCTCAAATAATCCATCACCAATTTACTCAACAATCCTGTGGATTCTAAGTTCGCATTGTCATTCATCAAATGCTTCAAGATATTTTGTTGGTGCACTTCAGCCACTGCTGGCGAATCAAAGTTCACATTGGCCAAATCATAGATGGTGATATAATACTGTAACAAAGGCAGATTGTCTTTTGTACTCAAGCCATCGATCCTCTTTTCTTCTTTAAGAATGGCGTTATAAAACTCTTCTTTGGTATCGTACAATGCTTTGATGATTGGGAAAACATTGGCTTTTAAATCTTTGTAACTTTCAAAACTTTGGTATTCTTGGTAAGCCATCGCCGTTTTGCCTTTGGTCACTTTCGTATTGGTAAAAATCTGGTTCGAAAATTCTGATTGGAAAACCACTTCTTCATTGGCTGATAAAATATCGATGTTGTTTTGTTTGGAACGGTCGCTGATGTTGATCATTCCATGGTAAGCTTCTGGAATATTGACTGAAAACTTTCCGTTTTTATCTGTAATTACTTTGTTGATCAATTTGTCATTTGCTCCTTCAAAAACACGAACCAGTAACACTTGTTCACTGAAGTTTTTGATTTCACCCGAAATTTTAAATTGAGCTTTACTAAAAACCCCACACGCCATCACAGCGATTAAAAACATTTTTTTCATGTTGTATATTTTGTCAAATATAAAAACCCTTCCTGATACAGAAAGGGTTTTTAATTAATTTTATTTTCTCAAGTTATGCTTTCGCGATTTGTCTGTTTCGATAAACGAAGTAAGCAGACAAAAGAAAGGCTACACCAATCAATACAATTGCATAATCGTCAATTGGAACATTTGAAGGCGAACCTGGTCCTCCTGATGCATCCTCACCATATTCTGGTGGCGGTGGCGTTACTTGTGCTAGCAAATTTGCAACAGGCAGTAAAATTGTCAATATCGTTAGTAATATATTTTTCATTGGTATTGTGATTTATAGGTTGATTATTTGATGATTTTTTGGGTGTAAACTTCTCCTGTATTGGCTTTGATTCTTACAATGTAAACGCCTCTTCCGTACAAGTTCAAATCCAAATCTGATTGAGTTTTTACGTTATTGAAGCTTTTTATACTTCTTCCAGAAACATCATAAACTTTAATGTCTGCTGAAGTCCATTTTGAGTTAAATCTAACTTTGTGAGTCTGGTTCAATTTATCGTTATAAATCTTCGTTGCATCTGCATTCAAATCTTCCAAGGACAATTCGCCATCCTCACCTGCTACATTCCAATAAACTTCAAAAAGATTCTCCTGATTGTATGCACTTGAAATTTCATACGAAAAATCAGTAGTAATAGGCACCATCACATCTTTTGCTCCATCAAAGAAGTAGAAAGAATTGGTGTCTGGATAATTTCCATCTTCCATAGCCAATTCATTGAAAATACTTTCGAAAAACAAATTCGCTTTCAAATGGTAAACTGCGTTATCGCCTTCTGCTCTGTTAAAAAAGATTGGAATGGGTTTATTTTCAAAATCTGTATTGATGGAGTTGATGTCCATTTTTCTTGAAGAAAAAGCTACTGGCAAACCTTCCGCATCTTCTTGTGCCAAGTAGAATCCTGTTCTTCCTTTAAAATCAGAGTATTCTGATTCCAAATGATTGGACATTCCATTGCTCACATTTGAAGTCGCCACTACGTAAACTCTGTTGCCTGTGGACGCATCATTGTTATCAAAAAGCTGTAAGCCCAATTGATAAAATGAAACACCTGAGAAGACTCTTGATTGAACATCACCTGCTCCTGAAGAAGCCATGCTAAAAGTTTTCATCCCATCATTGAATGAAAATGAAGATACGTTCTCATCTGCCAAAGTAATTACAAAAGGCTCAAAAGGTCTTGCAATCAAAGCCTCTGCATCTCCTGCCCAAACTCCTGTTCCGCTATCATAAGTTACTTTTTTCGCTGCACCACCTGTACTTGAAGATCCTGCATCAATGCTCCAATCCAAGTTTCCAAACTTAAAGACTCCAATCAAATTAGGAATTGAAGTAGGCAAGTCAATCAGATCGATATTGGAGGTATATGGATTTCCAAATTGGTAACTAAATTTCGCATAATTGGCAGCATCATTATTTACGTCTCTCAAATGATCTTCCATATACGTATGGTATTTTTCTTTGTAATAATTCTGCTTATTCTTCCAATCATCCCAAGTGGCACCAATGGTTTGATAAAAATCTGAAATAAAAGACATCGTATACGCAGCATTCGTCGGCGTGCCTTTGTAAGCTAACTTTGAAGTAGATGCATCGCTCATGATGGGTAAAATATTTCCATCATTATTGGCTAAGTTTAAAATCACGTACTCACCTGGTCTCAATCCTCTTCTTTGACCATTAGTATCAGCAGCAGTCAATTGATCCCATCTTGGTTTGTCATCATTTCTCCAATACATCATCGATCCAAAGTATCGTTCAGGATTGCTAGAGTAATTTACTCCAAACAAACTTTGCATCGCCTCTTGTGCGTCAACATAAGCAAAAGGCAGTGCAAATTGTCCCCAGTTGAATAAACTTGGATCAATTTTCCCTTTTTCCATCGCTAATTTTTGCGCGGTACTGGATTGATTGATGATGACTTGACCATAGACATTTCCAGCGTCCCAAGTGCTCAAAAAGTTGGCACCAGTTGTACTTGGGTTAACGAAATTTCCATCAATTTTGATGTTCCCAGCGTTTTCAAGTACTTTGTCAGCTGTAACGGCACTGGTCATTTCAAGATTCTCTCCAAAATACACCAATGTATTGGGTTCTACCTTAACCTTTAGGTTTCCAGTAACGTAAGCATTTTGAGAGAGTCCAAAGCTTGATAATAAGCCCAAGCCAATGGACATAATAAAATAATTTTTTTTCATCGAGTTTGTATTAAGGTTGGTTTAAATTTTATAGCTCTTCGATATTTTTACAAAATTTCTACAAATATATAAAATTTAAAAGTATAAAAGCACCTATTTTATTGAAATTTAGCTTCTCTAAATTTTTAATTTCGCGTTGTTCTGGGTAATTCCTTCTTTGTCCAAGACAAAGTTTTCTGGCAATTCGTCCACCACATACATCAAATCTGTAAAGATCTCTTCAGTAACAGAACGTAAGCCTCGCGCCCCCAAGCCCAATTGATCTGCTTTTTCAACAATATAATCCAATGCATCCTCTGTTACAGTCAATTTCACACCGTCCAATGCAAACAATTTTTCGTATTGTTTGATCAACGCATTTTTGGGCTGTGTCAAAATCATTTTCATCGCTGCTGCATCCAATGGCGTCAAGTTCGCGATGACAGGCAAACGTCCAATCAATTCAGGAATCAAGCCAAAAGCTTTCAAATCCATCGCATTGACCGAATCGATCAAATCGCCATAGGTTTCCGCACCTTCTTCATTTTTAAAGCCAATCACATGGGTATTCAAACGATTCGCAATGTGTCGTTCAATTCCTGAAAAAGCGCCACCAGCAATGAACAAAATATCTTTGGTATTGACTTCTACAAACTTCTGATCTGGATGCTTTCTCCCACCTTTGGGGGGAACATTGACTACCGTTCCTTCCAAGATTTTCAACATGGCCTGCTGAACGCCTTCTCCAGAAACATCTCTTGTGATCGAGGGATTGTCACTTTTTCGGGCAATTTTATCTATTTCATCGATAAAGACAATGCCTTTTTCTGCCAATTCCACATTGTAATCCGCATCTTGCAACAAGCGCGACAAAATGCTTTCTACATCCTCACCTACATAACCTGCTTCTGTCAAAACCGTCGCATCAACAATGGCAAAAGGAACGTTCAACAATCGAGCTATTGTTTTGGCTAACAAAGTCTTACCACTTCCCGTCTCACCAACCAACACCACATTTGATTTGTCGATTTCTACATCATCCTCATCCAAGATGGGGTTCAAAATCCGTTTGTAGTGGTTAAATACCGCCACAGACATGATTTTTTTGGCAGTATCTTGCCCAATGATGTACTCATCCAAAAAAGTTTTGATTTCTTTGGGTGATTTCACAGGCAAAGGATTGACCAATTCATTCTTTTTCTTAAAAGCACTTTCTTCTGCGACTATTCCATGAGCTTGTTCAATGCATTGATCGCAAATGTACCCTTCGATACCTGCGACCAACAAATTGACATCACTTTTGAGTCGACCACAAAATGAACATTTGTTTTCTTCCAATTTATTTTTCTTTTAAAACGGGGTGCAAAGTTAAGATTTTCGGATGATTATTGGTCGCATATTTTTGGAAAGAATTTTAGGTGAAATTTATTCGGTAAAATCGTTCTCCATTCCGCATCGTTGAAAACAAAGCCAAATAACAACAACATGATCAACTCAAATTTCCACAAGCCAAATTGAAATGCCATCGCAACATGCACCAAAATTGAAACGAAAATTACCCATTTGCGCGATTTTCGCCACAAGACCAAAGGCACAAATAGCAATTGCAATAAAATGATGAAGTAATTGAGCAAAGGTCCAAAAAATTGATTTGCAACAATGGGAAACCAAAAACTCGATTCAAAATTGGGATATTGAGCAAAACTGTAGTAAACTCCAACACCATCTTGCCAAGAAGTATCCAAAATCTTAAAATAAGCATTGCTCAAATAGACCAAAAACAAATGCAAAACAATCGATGCCACGGCCAATTTTGAAAGCAACGAAGTCCGATCATTGGTGACACCTAAACTCAGGTACCGAAAGCCATTGACAAAAATGAAGAAAAATAAACTGAACTTCAAAATGACATCTCCCCAAGTCACCAATACTCCCGTCATTTCAAAATACATAACATAACCTACAAAGACCAAAGCTGATGTCGCATTTCGACCCATTCCTAATATCCATAAAAATATTGAAAACGCATAAATTCCAATAAAAATGAGGTAATGTTCAGCGATGATTTTTAGAAAAGTTGCATCAGGAAAAAAAGCGTTGACCTTGGAATCAAAAATGAATTCAAAGGAAGAAAAACTAAATGCCAAATCAAAGAGCAACAACATTCCCAGTAAAACCCTAAAAATGGAAGGATAGATTTCTCGCTCAGCACACCAAAACCCTTTCATCGCTAAAAGTTGATCATTTCCTGGTAAAAAACTTTTTCACCGACTGTATAAGTAAAGTCTTTCTGATAATCTGGCGCATACTTTATCACAATCGGATGGCGAGTCGCTTCAATTTTCAATTGATCCCATTCTTTTTCAACCTCAGCTTTCTCAGTCCAATAGATTTGAGAGAAATTGAGCAGACTTTGCCGAATCGCAACCAGTCTTTCTGAATCGTTCCATTCTTTTTCAAAGTCATTTTCACCATTCAAATACATCGCTTGGTACAAAGCTTTTTGGACATCCACGTCCCAAGTTCTCATCGAATATAAAAACAATCTTTCTTTGACGAATGCTGCTTTCTGATGAAGCATTGATTGTTGTTGCGCTTCATTGATATAAGTTGACAAATGGACTTGATCGATGATTTCACCTTTTGAACAATACGTAAAAACTACATCGTAATTGGTTTTTGTCGGTGGCGCATACATTTTATAACCTGTAGGAATGAATCCTCGAAAAGCTGCTTTCAATGTATTTGAACCAAAAAAGCTTACTCCATATATTATCGTCCAAAAAGTGACAAATAATAACAAAAGTAAGCTTTTGGTTTTCATCTTTCGATGGTTTTATTTTTTTGGCAGGAGCACCTCGTCCACCATGCCGTATTCTTTGGCTTCAGAAGAAGTCATCCAATAGTCGCGTTCGCCATCCAATTGAATTCTCTCCATCGTTTGCCCTGAATGATCCACGATGATTTGGTACAATTCTTCTTTGAGTTTCAAAATTTCTTTCAAAGTAATTTCCATGTCGGTTGCTTGTCCTTGCGCACCGCCCAAAGGCTGATGAATCATCACACGCGAATGCTTCAAAGCCGCACGTTTTCCTTCTGCACCAGCGCACAACAAGACTGCCCCCATTGAGGCTGCCATTCCTGTACAAATTGTAGCAACATCAGGCTTCACCAATTGCATGGTATCGTAAATCCCCAATCCAGCATACACGCCTCCACCGGGTGAATTGATATAAATCTGAATGTCTTTGCTTGCGTCAACACTTTCCAAAAACAACAATTGTGCTTGGATGATGTTCGCGATTTCATCATTGATCGGCGTTCCCAAAAAGATGATGCGGTCCATCATCAAACGAGAAAAAACATCCATTTGCGCCACGTTCAATTTTCGTTCTTCAACGATATAAGGCGTCATGCTTTGGATGTAACTGTCGACATGAAGACTGTTCAATCCTTGGTGTCCGCTTGCGTATTTTTTAAACTCTTCTCCGTAATTCATAACATTTCATTTAAATCCAAAGTTATACACTTTTGCTCAATTATCCTTGTGCTTGGTGTAGCGCTTTGTGTTTTTCTTCCATGATTTCGATGAATGCATCAAAAGTCACCTCTTTCACGTTGATTTTCGCATTTTCTTTGAAAGTTTGGGTCAACTTGTCCGCAAAAACTTGGTCGGCCATTCTTTGGAACTCTTGTTGATTTTGCAATGAACTTTGAACGATTCTTTGCAGATCTTCTTCAGGCATTTCCGTTTGACCATACATTTTCAATTGCTCCAAAATGATGTTCTTCATCGCGGCTTCTACATCAGCAAATTCCACTTTCAAATCATATTTTTCAGCAATTTTCGATTCGATCAATTGGTATCTCAAGCCAGTTTCCTCTTTTTTCAACTGCTCTTCAGCCGCCTCAATGCTATCAAACTTATCATTGGTCGAAAGCAACCAACGCGCCAAAAACTCATTGGGCAGATCAAATTGGGTATCTTTGATCAATTGATCCACACCATCATTCATCATTTGCTTGTCCGTTTCTTTGGCGTACATTTTCTCGGCCTCTTCTTTGATTTTTTGACGAAATGCTGCTTCATCTGCCACTGCATTTTCTCCATATACCTTATCAAACAAAGACTGATCAATCGCAGAAGGTTCCATTACCGTAATTTCTTTGATCGTGATTTCCAAATCTCCATTGAAATCCGCTACCTCTTCAGCTGTCAAGCCCAAAGTACTTTCCAAGCTCATCGGATCTTCGTACAATTTTTGTGCATTGACTACAACAACATCACCGATTTTCTTACCGATGAAATCTTTTGCATTGGCTAATTCTTCTGTAAACAAAAACGATTCTTTGTCAATGCCTTCTTCAGTGTTCAATTCTTTGATTTGAACTTTGATATTCACCTTTCCTTCGGTTACTGCATCCAAAGATTTCATGCTGCCAAAACGCTCCGCAAAATTGTCTACATACTTCTGTACTTCGTCATCTCCTACATTTACTTTGTACGCTTCAACGCTCAATTTTTTCAAATCCACGTCAAATTCTGGTGCCAAACCTACTTCAAATTCAAAAACCAATTCGTCCGCATTCCAATCCATTTTCTCATTGACTTTCGGCAGTGGATTGCCCAAAATGGCTATTTTTTCTTTTTGAATATAATCATTGATTCCTGTTTGTAACAATTGATTCACCTCATCATAGATGGCGCTTTGCTCATATTGCTTTTTTACAAAACTCATCGGAACTTGTCCTTTTCTAAATCCTTTGATCGTTGCATTTTTTCTATAATTGTTCAATGCCTTGTCAACTTTGTCTGCATAATCGCTTTTTTCGATTGTAACGGTTAACATTGCCGTCAAAGCTTCCTTACTGTTTTGCGTAATATTCATTTCTTTAAAAAATTTGGTCTGCAAATGTAGTGCTTTTTTTAAGTTTGCACAGCATCCATTCAATCAATTCCCTCTGAAGCTATTCATTGAACATTAATGCTTTTCAAGGTCTTTACTTGATGGTTTCCATCCAACAATTGTTCGCTACTTTCGGAATTTACCCTAACTTTACCGAACGAAAAACAAACAAAATGAGTTTAGAAACAAAAATCATGGAGCAGATCAAAGAAGCGATGAAAGCCAAAAACTCAATCGCTTTGGAAGCCTTAAGAGCTGTCAAATCTGAATTGCAATTGTTAGAAACCTCGGGTGGGAAAGCATCCGTTTCTGAAGCACAAGAAATTGCTTTGCTTCAGAAGTTGATCAAACAAAGAAAAGAAGCCGCTGAACATTTCTCCGCCAATGACCGAAAAGAATTGGCTGAAAAAGAAATCGCACAAGCCGATATCATCCAAGCATTTTTACCTGAGCAATTTTCTGAGGAAGAATTGACCTTGAAATTACAAGAAATCATCGATCAAATAGGCGCAAATTCACCACAAGACATGGGTAAAGTCATGGGCATGGCTACCGCACAATTTGCTGGAAAAGCAGAAGGAAAAATGATTGCAGCAACAGTCAAAAAACTTTTGTCAACCAACAACTAAACATTCAAACACATCATAAACAAGCACTTGCAAAGCTATCTTCGCAGGTGCTTTTTTGTTTTTCAAAGCCAAAAGACCTAACCTTCTTAAGGTTTTTAACATTTTAAATATTTTTAACAGAATTTTAACCAATGATGCAATTCAATGACTTTCAATACGTTAAGCTTACTCAACACGCCAAATTCGCTCCGGTTTTCACACCCCTGATGCTCAATCGAAATGCTAGTGTACTTTTGTCAGGCAAATCAAAAAATAACAATAAAATGAAATCAGTATTTACATTTGTATTACTTATCAGTTTTATCGCATTTAGTGGCGCTGCTTTGACGAATGGTGGAACTTGGTTGTCCGGAAACGGAAAAGCTTCTTGGTACGGTGATAAATTTCACGGTAAGAAAACAGCCAGTGGAGACAAATATGACATGCACGAATTAACAGCTGCACACAAAACACTTCCATTTGGAACCAAAGTAAAGATCACTAATCAAAACAATGGCAAATCAGTTGTCGTAGAAGTAAATGACAGAGGTCCTTTTGTCAAATCAAGAGTATTCGATTTAAGCAAAGCCGCTTTTGCAGAGATTGGCAACATCGACCAAGGTGTGATGCACATCGATTATGAAATCATGAACTAAGGTTCAAATAACTCTTTCACATTAGATTATCCAACTCACAGCACCTTTCCGTGCGCCCCATATTTGGTCAATAAATAACCCATGGTCGAATCGATCATTTTCTTCAAGACATCCACATGGATGTCTTCTATTTTTTTGACATAAATACAAGCTTTTCCCATTTTGAATTTCCCCAGATCTTTCAACAAAGCTTCTTGATTGGCTTCATTGGTATAAACATACAATGAGATGGCCGCCTTTCTTGGTGAAAATCCGACCAAAGGCCAATCCCCTGCTTGTTTGCTTTTTTCGGAACGGTAATGGTAATTTCCAAAGCCAATGATCGAACTGCCCCACATCTTAGGCGCAAAACCTGTCGTTTCTTGCATGATTTCAATCAACGCGAGACTGTCTTGCTTTTTTTGTGCTGTATCAACAAATGCTTCGATAAATTCCAACACATCTGCATCGGTTGCTTTGGTTTTATTTTCTGCCATAATGAATGCTATTTACATTTATTTCAATGCATAAAATTAATACAAAAGCACGGCTTTTAAAACATTTAGCCTACGCCAAAGGTTATTTGGACACTTTGTCCATTGTTCAGTTTAGGGACAAGCACATGAAAAATGGCTTTCTTTTCAAAATCATTCAAATTGGCATTTAAAATTCTGACATGTAGGTACAATTGATTTTCTTCACAAACATCCACTACAGTGTATTCAAATTTCGTTGCTTCGGCAACATACTGTGTTCCAATGATTAGATCATATTGATTGAAATCAACTTGCACAGCGCAATCGCCCGTGTTCACATACTGCTCAAAATCTTGCTGATTTCGGACGATGATGTCACTTTCATCGGTATTGAGGGTGAAATTCCACAGGGTATTTTGGCAATCGGAAATCTCCTCTATTTGCTTGAATGCAACGTATTGGTTGGAACAAAAGTCGTCGTCATTTTGACAAGAAAAGAAAACCGAAAGGAAAATCAACAGATAGCTTATTTTCATCTTTGATATTTTTACAGTCTAAATTATACAAAAAAATCCAATCTCTTTTCAGAGATTGGATTCATTATTTTGGGATTTCATTGTTCCTTTGACAAGCGCAGGAAAAAAAATCTTACCAGCTTGCTTTCTTCACCCCTGGGATCAAACCTTCGTTTGCCATTTCACGGAAAGTAACCCGTGATAGACCGAAAGTTCTCATGTATCCTTTTGGGCGGCCAGTCAACTTGCAACGGTTGTGCAAACGTACAGGAGAAGCATTTTTAGGCAATTTCTGAAGTCCTTCATAATCCCCTTCTTTCAATAATGCTTCACGCTTTGCTGCATATTTCGCTACAAGTCTTTGTCTCTTGCGCTCGCGCGCTTTCATTGATTCTTTAGCCATAATTCTATTGAATTAAGTAAGAAGTGCCAAGCATCAGCAGTATGCCTCAACTTGCCACTTTTTACAATTTACTTATTGTCTTTTTTAAATGGTAATCCAAATTTCTGCAACAAGGCTTTTGCTTCTTTGTCAGTTTTTGCACTGGTCGCAAAAGTAATGTTCATTCCTTGGATTTTCTTTACACGATCGATGTTGATTTCTGGGAAAATGATTTGCTCAGTAATTCCTAAGTTATAATTTCCTCTTCCATCAAAACCTTTCCCGCTAATTCCGTTAAAGTCACGGATTCTTGGCAAAGCCGAAGAAACCAAACGATCCAAGAATTCATACATCTGTGCACCTCTCAAAGTCACTTTGGCGCCAATTGGCATTCCTTTTCTCAATTTGAATGCAGCCTCATCAGTTTTGGAAATCGTTCCCACTGCTTTTTGTCCTGCAATAATTGACATTTCTTCTACCGCATAATCTACAATTTTCTTGTCGGCAGTTGCTCCACCCAAACCTTGGCTCAAAACAATTTTCTCCAATCTTGGTACTTGCATCACTGAAGAGTATGAAAACTCTTCTTTTAATGCAGGAACAATTTCCTCTTTGTATTTTACTTGCGGACGTGGTTTATATGTTGTACTCATTCTTAAATTTCTTTACCGGTTGTCTTAGCGATTCTAACTTTTTTACCATCTTTCATTTCGTAACCAACGCGTGTTGGTTTTCCGTTTTGATCCATTAACGCCAATTTACTTACATAGATTGGAGCTTCAGTTTCTACGATTCCACCTTGTGGGTTTTCAGCGTTAGGTTTGGTGTGTTTTTTAATCACATTTACACCTTCAACGATTGCTTTTCCTTTGTCAGGAAAAATTTTCAAAACTGATCCTTTGGTTCCTTTTGAAGAACCTGACAAGACAACTACATTGTCTCCTTTTCTGATATTCAACTTTGCCATTGTTTTCAAATTTTAAAGCACCTCTGGAGCCAATGATACAATTTTCATATAGTCTTTATCACGAAGTTCTCTCGCTACTGGACCAAATACACGTGTTCCTCTCATTTCACCTTGTGCATTCAACAATACACAAGCGTTGTCGTCAAAACGGATGTAAGATCCGTCTTTTCTTCTCACTTCTTTTTTGGTACGAACAACAACTGCTTTGGAAACGGTTCCTTTTTTTGCGTTCGCTGTCGGTGTAGATTCTTTGATCGTCACTACAACCTTATCTCCTATAGAGGCGTAACGTCTTCTGGTACCACCCAAAACACGGATAACCAAAGCTTCACGAGCTCCTGTGTTATCTGCCACTTTTAATCTTGATTCTTGCTGTAACATATTACTTCGCTCTTTCTATGATTTCTACTAATCTCCAACGTTTGTTTTTGCTCAAAGGTCGGGTTTCCATGATGCGTACTTTGTCGCCTTCATTGCACGCGTTTTCTTCGTCGTGTGCAGTGTACTTTTTGGTTCTTTTGATGAACTTCCCATACAATGGGTGCTTGGTCTTATAGGTTTCAAAGATCACAATGGTTTTGTCCATTTTGTTACTTGAAACGATTCCAATTCTTTCTTTTCTTAAATTTCTTTCCATTTTGAGACAGTTTTTATTGTTGAGCAACTTTTTGGTTCAACACTGTTAACATTCTCGCAATGTCTTTACGAGATTTACGAATAGACAAAGGGTTTTCGATGTTCGAAACTTTGTGGCTTACGATTAATTTGGCATAGCTTGCTTTTTCTTCTGCAATTTTTGCTTTCAAATCTTCTATACCTAATTCTTTGATATCTTTTAATTTCATTTTATACAAATTTAAGCCTTATAATCTCTTGCTACGATGAACTTTGTCTTAACGGGTAACTTCTGGGCAGCCAAGCGCAAAGCTTCTACTGCAATGTCCATAGGTACTCCTCCACACTCGAATAAAATTCTTCCTGGTTGAACGGGTGCCACCCAATATTCTGGTGAACCTTTTCCTTTCCCCATTCGCACCTCTGCAGGTTTTCTGGTCATGGGTTTGTCTGGAAAAATTTTGATCCATAATTGCCCTTCACGTTTCATGTAACGTGTGGCAGCGATACGCGCAGCTTCGATCTGACGTGCAGTAACGAAGGCTTCTTCTATTGATTTGATACCGAAAGTCCCATAGGCTAGCTCTGCACCTCTTTTGGTGTTGCCTTTCATTTTGCCTTTCTGGGTTTTTCTATATTTTACTTTTCTCGGTGATAACATTTCTTTTAATCTTTAGTCAATTAAACTGAATTAACGTGTTGGTCTTTTTCTAGCACCACCTTCTGGTCTTCTTTTGGATTGCTTTTTCTGCAAACCTACCAAGGGTGATAATTCACGTTTACCATAAACTTCTCCTTTCATGATCCAAACTTTGATCCCCATACGTCCGTAAGTTGTATGTGCTTCACCAATGTGATAATCAATGTCTGCTCTAAAAGTTGACAAAGGAATACGTCCTTCTTTGTAAGTCTCTGAACGCGCCATTTCAGCTCCGTTAACACGACCCGAGATTTGTACTTTGATTCCTTCTGCATTCATTCTCATTGCTCCTGCGATGGCCATTTTGATTGCTCTTCTGTAAGAGATACGGCTTTCGATTTGACGGGCAATGCTATCTGCAACCAATACTGCGTCGATTTCAGGTCGTTTGATTTCGAAGATGTTGATTTGAATTTCTTTTCCAGTAATTTTCTTCAATTCTTCTTTTAATTTATCAACTTCCTGACCTCCTTTTCCGATAATAATTCCTGGACGGGCAGTAGTAATAGTCACCGTAATCAGTTTCAATGTACGGTCGATATAGATTCTGGATACACCCGCTTTTGAAAGACGTGCTCTCAAATATTGACGGATTTTCGCATCCTCTGCTATTTTATCACCGTAATCATTTCCACCGTACCAGTTAGAGTCCCAGCCTCTAATGATTCCTAAACGATTTCCGATTGGATTAGTCTTCTGTCCCATATTATTTATTATCTTCTTTAACTTTATCTTCTTTGGTTCCTAAAACGAGGGTAACGTGGTTAGAACGTTTTCTAATTCTGTGTGCTCTACCTTGGGCTCTTGGACGAATTCTTTTCAATTGACGTCCACCGTCAACGGTCAATGTTTTCACGAAAAGGCCTGCTTCTTCAACATCTGCATCTTCGTTTTTCACTTGCCAGTTGGCAATAGCACTCAACAATAATTTCTCTAACTTTTCAGAAGCATGTTGTTTTGAATATTTCAAAATTCCCAAGGCTTTCTGTACTTCTTCACCACGGATGATGTCTGCTACCAAACGCATTTTACGAGGAGAGGACGGACAATTGTTCAATTTCGCAAAAGCAATCTTTTTGTTTGCTTCTTTGATCATTTCATTACTGATTTTCTTTCTTGATCCCATTGTCTATTATTTTTTACCTTTATTTTTCGCACCTGCGTGCCCTCTAAATGTACGTGTTGGAGAGAATTCCCCCAATTTATGTCCTACCATATTTTCAGTTACATACACAGGGATAAATTGTTTCCCGTTATGCACTGCAAATGTTTGTCCTACAAAGTCCGGTGAAATCATTGAAGCTCTTGACCAAGTTTTGATCACATTCTTCTTTCCTGATTCCACATTTAACTGAACTTTTTTCTCTAATTTATAATGGATATAAGGTCCTTTCTTTAATGAACGTGCCATAGCTTATTTCTTTCTTCTTTCAACAATATATTTGCTAGATGCTTTCTTCTTAGATCTGGTTTTGTATCCTTTAGCTGGAATACCATTTCTTGAACGTGGAATACCACCCGTAGCGCGGCCTTCCCCACCACCCATCGGGTGATCTACTGGGTTCATTGCCATTGGTCTCGTACGCGGACGACGACCTTGCCATCTTGTTCTACCTGCTTTACCAGAAACTTCTAATTGATGATCTGAGTTAGAAACAACTCCAACGGTTGCTAGACACTCTGTCAAAATCATACGCACTTCTCCACTTGGTAATTTGATGGTTGCATATTTACCGTCTCTTGCAATCAATTGTGCATAAGAGCCAGCACTTCTCGCCATCAAAGCACCTTGACCAGGTCGCAATTCAATGCATGAAATCACAGTTCCCAATGGAATGTTTTTCAATTTCATTGTGTTTCCAACTTCAGGTGCTACGCTTTCGCCACACTCGATAGTTTGACCTTTTTTCAATCCATTTTGAGCAATCACATACCGTTTTTCACCGTCTTCATAAGCGATCAAAGCGATAAATGCAGTTCTGTTCGGGTCATATTGAATTGACTCTACAGTAGCTGCTCCTTCGCGGTCTCTTTTGAAATCGATGATACGATAGCTTTGCTTGTGTCCACCCCCTATGTAGCGCATGGTCATTTTACCTGAATGGTTACGACCGCCGCTCTTCTTTTTTCCAACCGTGAGTGTTTTCTCAGGTTTCACTGAATCAACTCCTTCAAAATTGTTGGCAATTTTGAAACGTTGACCGGGAGTGATAGGTTTTAATTTTCTTACTGACATTTAATATTAAATTATTAACTAAACAAATCTATTTCTTGTCCTTCAGCTACATGAATGATAGCTTTTTTCAACTTATTGGTTTTACCAATTTGAAGTCCCGTTTTTGTATGACGTGTTTTCACTTTTGGT
Organism: Moheibacter sp.; assembly: GCA_035515075.1. Lineage (GTDB taxonomy): Bacteria > Bacteroidota > Bacteroidia > Flavobacteriales > Weeksellaceae > Moheibacter. The sequence goes on from DATJBZ010000027.1 coordinate 93,396, forward strand.
GCTGAAACCAATGTACTTACTTTCACTACAGTTACACCGTATGCTTTTTCAACTGCTTCTTTGATCTGCAATTTGTTGGCGCGGGTGTTCACATAAAACGAATACTGGCTCAACAATTCACTTGAATTGGTTGCCTTTTCTGAGATTACTGGTCTGATTAAAACTGACATAGCTATTTCGTTTTATTTTCTTAAATTATTTTGAACTTTCTCTAAAGAACCTTCTAAAAACACCAACTCAGACGCATTGATCATATCAAAAATATTCAATTCTGAATTGCTTACCACTTTTGCTTTTTTCAAGTTACGAGAAGACAAAAACACGTTTTTATTCTCTTCACCTAAAACAAACAAAGTTTTTTTGTTGTCCAAGCCCAAAGCTTTCAACACTTCAATAAAATCTTTTGTTTTTGGAGTTTCAAAAGTAAAATCCTCCACGATTCTGATTTCATTGTCTTTCATTTTTTGGCTCAACACTGATCTTTTCGCCAATTTCTTTTGAGACTTGTTTAGCTTAAAGCTATAATCTCTTGGTCTTGGTCCAAAAACGGTTCCACCTCCTTTGAACAAAGGAGATTTGATTGATCCTGCACGAGCAGTACCTGTCCCTTTTTGCTTTTTGATCTTGCGTGTACTTCCTGCAATCTCCGCACGCTCTTTTGCTTTGTGCGTACCTTGACGTTGTGCCGCCAAATATTGTTTCACTTCCAAATAAACAGTATGTTCACTTGGCTCAATCCCAAAGATTGTTTCATCTAAAGATACCTTCTTTGCGGTTTCTTTACCTTGAATATTGAATACTGTTAACTCCATCTTCTGATAATTACATATGAATTTTTAGGCCCTGGGATCGCTCCTTTTACAATCAAAAGATTTTGCTCCTCATCTACCTTCAATACAACCAAGTTCTGAACAGTCACCTTGTCACCGCCCATTCTACCTGCCATGCGCATTCCTTTGAATACTCTAGACGGATCTGAACCAGCTCCAATTGACCCTGGCGCTCTTAAACGATTTTTCTGACCGTGTGTTGATTGACCAACTCCAGCAAATCCATGACGTTTAACAACCCCTTGAAATCCTTTCCCTTTAGATATCCCCGTTACGTCAACATATTCACCTTCTGTGAAAATGTTTACGTTTACTTCACTACCTAACTCCAATGGCTCTGTAAAGTTACCATCAAATTCCACCAATTTTCTTTTTGGCGTAGCTCCTGCTTTTTTGAAATGACCTTTCATTGCAGCAGAAGTGTTCTTCTCTTTTGCGTCATCGAAACCGAGCTGAATGGACGAATATCCATCAACCTCTTCAGTTCTGACCTGGGTCACGACGCAAGGACCTGCTTGGATGATGGTACACGGGATGTTTTTCCCGTCCGCATCGAACAAGCTCGTCATCGCAATCTTTTTACCAATAATTCCTGACATTTTTTATAAATAATTTCTTGTTAGTACTCTCATTTTCAGCGGCTACCGTAATAACTATTTTTGATATAGGCATAATTCACCCCTAAAAAAGAGTGTGCAAATGTAAAAATAATATTCTATTCCACAAATTTTATTCATGTATTTTTAATAGGTAATTGAATAATCCTCAGTAAGCTATTAATTCTCAACTGATGATTTGTTTCATTTTCGCATCCAATTCCTATTTTTTTTGGAACTTAAATTCCGCCTCCCATTTTACATGGTTTTCAATTGCTCCTCAATCAATGCTATTTTCTCCAACGCATCGGCTTCTTTTTTCCTCTCCGCATCGACCACAGCTGCTGGCGCACTGCCTACAAATTTTTCATTGGTCAATTTCTTGCGTACACCAATCAAAAATCCTTGTAAATATGCTTTTTCCTTTTCCAACTTTTCTCGCTCTGCCTCCATGTCGATGTTTTCACTCACCGGCACCATGAACTCTACTGTTCCTACCCTGAACGAAAAACCTTTGTCAGGAAATTGATCGACAAATTCTACCGACAAATTCCCTAATTTCTGCACCAAAGGCAAATCAAAATGCGCAGCCGAATCTCGCATCGCAATCAATGCCAATGCTTCTTTTGGAGAAATTCCTTTTTCATTGCGCAAAGCACGAACATTGGAAATGACCGTGGATGAAAAATCAAAAGTTTTCAATATTTTTTCTTCATACACATCCACTTCTGGATAGGCTGAAACAATCAAAGCATTTTCTGGTGAACGCACTTCAATCAACTGCCAAATTTCTTCGGTCAAAAACGGCATGAATGGATGCAGAATTCGCAAACATTTTTCAAAATTAACAATGGTTGCGTCATAAGTTTTCTGATCAATTGGCTTTCCAAATTCTGGTTTGACCGCTTCCAAATACCATGCACAGAAATCATCCCAAACCAATTTATAGACCGACATCAAAACATCTGAAATGCGGTATTTCTCATAATTGGCTTCGGTTTCTTTCAATATGGCATTGAATTTCACATTGAACCAATGCAAAGCAAATTCATTTTCCGCGGGTGTTTCCAGACTTTCGTCCACTGTCCAACCTTTGACCAAACGAAAAGCATTCCATATTTTGTTGGCGAAATTTCTTCCTTGCAAACACAAATCGGTGTCAAAAGGCAAATCATTTCCTGCAGGTGCTGTTAACAACATGCCGACACGTACTGCGTCCGCACCATACTCTTGCATCAACTCAATCGGATCTGGAGAGTTCCCCAAAGATTTGGACATCTTTCTCCCCATTTTGTCCCGAACCAATCCTGTAAAATACACATTTTCAAAAGGCAATTCGTTGCGGTATTCATAACCTGACATGATCATACGCGCCACCCAAAAGAAAATAATGTCTGGTCCTGTCACCAAATCTTTGGTCGGGTAATAATAATTGATTTCCTCATTGTCTGGCTCATTGATGCCATTGAAAACAGAAATCGGCCACAACCAAGAAGAGAACCAAGTGTCCAAAGCATCCTCGTCTTGGCGCAAATCCTCTGCTGTCAAATGTAAGTTTCTCTCTGTTTCGAGAATATGCAGCGCCTCTTCTTTGCTCAGCGCTACTACAAAATCCTCCTGTCCTTCACCATAATAATATGCAGGAATTTGATGTCCCCACCACAATTGTCGAGAAATGTTCCAATCATGAACATTCTCCATCCAATGTTTGTAGGTGTTTTTGAATTTTTCTGGGTGAAATTGAATGGTATCATTCATCACATTGTCCAAAGCGGGTTTCGCCAAATCTTTCATTTTTAAAAACCACTGCACTGACAATCTCGGTTCGATTACCTCGCCTGTTCTTTCTGAAGTGCCGACTTTGTTGGTGTAATTCTCGATTTTGTCCAACAATTCCTTTTCCAACAATTCCGCTTCGATCATTTTTCGGACCTTGAAACGGTTCATTCCTGCATAATGCAAACCATGCTCATTCAGCGTAGCATCTTCGTTCAGTATATTGATGATTTCTAAAGCATGCTTTTGTCCCAAATCATAGTCATTCAAATCATGTGCTGGTGTAACTTTCAAACAACCAGTTCCAAACTCAATGTCGACGTATTCATCCTGAACAACAGGCACCACGCGATTGACAATTGGTACTACCAAATTCTTTCCTTTCAAAAAAACATAACGTTCATCGTTGGGATTCACACAAACTGCGGTATCACCAAAAATGGTTTCAGGACGCGTTGTAGCAACAATCACAAACTCGTCACTGTTTTCGACAAAATATTTTAAGTAGTATAATTTTCCTTGTCTTTCTTGGTAAATCACTTCCTCATCCGAAATGTTGGTTTTGGCTTCAGGATCCCAATTGACCATTCGATACCCTCGGTAAATCAATCCTTTGTTGTACAAATCGACAAAAACTTTGGTCACAGAAGCAGACAAATCCTCATCCATGGTGAATTTGGTACGTCTCCAATCGCAAGAACAGCCCAAAGTTTTCAATTGATCCAAAATGATCCCACCATGTTCATGGGTCCAATCCCAAGCATGTTCCAAGAATTTTTCTCTTCCAATTTCTGCTTTCGAAATGCCTTGTTCTTTCAATCTGTTCACTACTTTCGCTTCTGTAGCAATCGAAGCGTGGTCCGTTCCCGGTACCCAACACGCATTGTAACCACGCATCCTAGCACGGCGGATCAACACATCCTGAATCGTATTGTTCAGCATATGTCCCATGTGCAAAACCCCTGTAACATTGGGCGGTGGAATGACAATGGTATAAGCTTTTCTGCCATCTGGTTTGGAATAAAAATACTCGTTTTCCATCCAGTAATCGTACCACTTATTCTCAACGCTCAGTGGATTGTACTTGCTCTGTAGATCCATTTCTTGGTATATTATTTGTTTATGCTTGCAAATGTAACATTAGTATTGACTATTTTTTGAATTATATTTTTAAATTTGTTGAATCAAACCCAAGGAATCATGAATAAATTCTTATTAGTAAGCGCTTTTCTGTTGAGTGGATGGAGTCTTTTGTCCGCCCAACAAATCACTTTAAGCGAAACGACGGTTGATTTGGGGCGCATCGCTTTTGGCAATAAAGCACAAACGACCATTGACATCAAAAACACAGGCGACAAACCATTAATTATCAATAATGTGAGTTCTGCTTGTGATTGCGTTCGACCAACTTGGTCAAAAGAAGCCATCGCGCCGGGAAGCACAACGAAAATGACGATCGAATATACAAAGAGCAACATTGAAGGCGCGTTCAATCAAACGGTGACCATCAGTTCAAACGCCATCAGCGAAGGAAGAAAGATCTTCAGAATCAAAGGTATCATTGAAAAATGATTAATTTTGGAAAAATAACAAAAACACAATTAAACTTTAAACACATAAAAGAATGAAAAAAATATTGTTAGCCAGCGCATTCGTATTCAGCGGTTTCGCCTTACTATCTGCACAAGAAATCGAATTGAGCGAATCGATTGTTGATTTCGGTCAATTGGACAATGGCAGTAAAATCGAAACCACCATTCAAATCAAAAACACAGGTGACAAACCTTTGATCATTGAAAGCGCAAAAGCAGGCTGTGGCTGTACAGTGCCCGTTTGGCCAAAAGCGCCCATCGCTCCAGGTAAATCAGCGGATTTGACTGTTAAATACAGCAAAACAACGATACCAGGCAAATTCACCCAAGCGGTAACCATTACCTCCAACGCGGTGACCGAAGGCAGGAAAGTCTTCAGAATCAAAGGTGACATCGCAGCCAAAGCGAATACCGTTTCAGCTGCAACAAAATAACATCAACACATCATTTGATCTCAATCCATCAATTGAATTGATGGATTTTTTTTGCTTTAAATATTAAAATCATTTCAGTCGTGAATCAAAAGACCCATTTAAAAAGAAACCTTCAACTCGCCATTCCAGTCATGATCACTCAAGCCGGTCAAATTGCCGTCAATTTGGTGGACAACATCATGGTCGGCGGCTTGGGTGGAAGATTTGACCACATCGTTGATGAACAATTGGGGAAGACGGCTTTGGGCGCAGTTTCTTTGGGCAATGCTGTTTTTGTTACCGCTTTGGTGATCGCTTTTGGTTTTAGTTTTGCCATTTCCCCTTTGGTTGCTTCAGCCGATGCCAACAAAGACAAAAATACTGCAGGCAAAATCTTTACCCATGGCACCATCCTCAATGTATTGTTGGCTTTGGTTTTACTATTGTTCCTATTACTGAGCAGACCATTGTTGTATTACATGGGACAACCAGCTGATGTGATCGAAATGGCCATTCCATACCTGTCTATCATGGCTTGGTCACTCATCCCCATCATGTTTTTCCAGTCGTTTCGTCAATTTTCTGAAGGATTGTCTTTGACCATTCCCGTGACCATCGCAACGATTTTGGGCAACATCATCAATGTGTTTTTCAATTATGGCATGATCTACGGAAACCTAGGTTTTCAAAGAATGGAAGTTGCAGGTGCAGGTTGGGGAACCTTCATTTCACGTGTGGCGATGTTGGTCATTTTGGTCATCACTTTGATGTATTTCAAAAAAACAAAATCCTATTTACAACAAATTCAATTCAGGGATTTCAGTACGGAAATCTTTCGAAAAATAATTAAAATGGGCGTCCCCACAGCCTTGACTTCTTTTTTTGAAGTAAGTGCATTTACAGGCGCTGCTTTCATTTGTGGCTATGCCTTGACCCAAGATGCAGCGGGCATGCAATCGGCAAAAATCAATTTGGCTGCGCACCAAATCGCCATCAGTTTGGCATCAACCACTTTCATGATGTGCATGGGATTGAACGTTGCTGCAACGGTCAGAGTGGGGTACCAAATGGGACTGAAAGATTATCAAACTTTGCGTTCAGCTGGATTTTCAACCATTTATATGGCCATAGCGTTCATGCTAATTTGTGGTGTCGCTATGGTGTTATTGCGTTTTCAGTTGCCTTTGTTTTATTTGGAAGATCCTACTGTAATTGCTTTGGCGGCGCAATTGTTGGTCATTGCGGCCTTGTTTCAATTGTCTGACGGCATTCAATTGGTTACTTTGGGTGCTTTGCGCGGCATGCAAGATGTGGTGGTGCCTTCATTGATTACCTTTGTTGCGTATTGGGTCATTGCCATTCCATTGGGCTTGTTTTTGGCCATTTCCATGAAGATGCAATCAATTGGCGTATGGATTGGTTTATTAATTGGTTTGACACTTTCAGCAATTATGTTACTTTTACGCTTTCATAAACAATCAAAAAAATTAATCAATGGAAACACCCAAATTTTTAATCGCTGACAATTCACAAGCTCCAGAAAAGCTGTACATCATTCACACAGAGTATCCTCGTTTTCTTTTGGATATCGAATCAGAAGAAATCGAATGGTACGATGACATTGAAGAAGAGGAAGGCGTCGATTTAGAAGCTGAAATCACTGACCTTTTGGAATTGGCTTTTGAGTTTTTTGACCAAGAAATGGATTCTTACGAAGAAGAGGAGTAAATCTTGTTTGAATATCCTTAAATTATTTTTAAATTGTCGCCTGTAACAATTGACCATGGAATTAACTAGATTATTTGATTTTTTGGCTTACCAGCTAAAAAATTCACCGCGAAATGATAGCTTAGTGAGTAAGTACAATGGAGAATGGCAAAAAACCTCCACCCAAGAATTTGTCAACAAAGCCAACGCTATCAGTCGTGGTTTTCTCAATTTAGGCATAAAAAAAGGAGACAAAGTCGCTATTGCTTCGACCACCAACCGGACAGAATGGAATTTACTGGACATTGGTTTGCAACAAATCGGATGCGTTAGTGTACCTGTTTACCCGACAATTTCCATACAAGATTATAGTTATATTTTCAATGATTCCGAGGTCAAATTGGCTTTTGTTTCAGATGCAGATTTGTACCATAAGCTACTGTCCATCAAAAATGACGTTCCTTCATTGGTCGGTATTTATACTTTTGATCAAGTGGAAGGTGCGCCCAATTTGAATGAAATCTTTGATTTGGGCTCCGACAACGGCAACCAACATGAAGTACAAGCGGTCAAAAAACAAGTCAAAACCGATGATTTGGTCACCATCATTTATACTTCTGGAACGACAGGAAAACCCAAAGGTGTGATGCTCAGCCACCAAAACATTCTCAGCAATGTGCTGGGCAGCAATCCACGGGTACCAAAATTCCCATCTGAATACCCAAAAGCTTTGAGTTTTTTACCCGTTTGCCATATTTTTGAACGCATGTTGTTGTATTTGTACATGTACAATGGCATCGGCATTTATTATGCAGAAAACTTGGAAACCATCGGCGACAACTTAAAAGAAATCTCACCCGATGTGATGACAGTTGTACCAAGATTGGTGGAGAAAGTCTATGCCAAAATTTATGACAAAGGAACTGCTGCAGGAGGCATCAAATCCAAAATATTTTTGTGGGCGTTGGATCTGATCCAAGATTATGATCCCTATGGCAAAAAAAGTTGGGGTTGGCGCATTCAACACAAAATTGCAGATGCCATCGTGTTCAAAAAATGGCGCGAAGGTGTAGGCGGTAACATGACTTGCATGGTCTCTGGAAGCGCATCGCTTTCGCCTCGACTGAACCGCATGTTTTGGGGTGCAGGCATTCCGATTTTAGAAGGTTATGGTTTGACCGAAACTTCTCCAGTTTGTAGTGTCAACGCGATGAACAAAGAAGGATTCAGGATCGGGATGGTTGGAAAACCCATCGATGGCGTGAAAATTAAATTGGCAGAAGACGGTGAGATTTTGATCAAAGGTCCCAATGTGATGTTGGGCTATTACAATGCCCCGGAGTTGACCAAAGAAGTGATGACGGAAGATGGTTATTTCAAAACGGGAGACATTGGAGAATTTCACGATGGCAATTTGAAAATTACTGATCGAAAAAAAGAAATTTTCAAAACTTCGGGTGGAAAATACATTGCGCCACAAAACTTAGAAAACGACTTGAAACAATCGCGTTTTATCGAACAAGTGATGGTCGTCGGAGAAGGTGAAAAAATGCCTTGCGCCATCATTCAACCGAGTTTTGAAAATTTAATCGCTTGGAGCAAATCCAAGCATTTGAATTGGCCGAACGACAATGAAGCTTTGATCCAAAACCAAGAAGTCTTGGCCTTGATCCAACAAGAAATTGAAAATCACAACCAAGCTTTGGGACATTGGGAACAAATTAAGCTGTTCAAATTAACGGCTGACGAATGGTCCATCGAAGCCGGGCAATTGACCCCAACTTTGAAATTAAAAAGAAGGGTCGTTATGGAAAAATACAAGGATTTATACAAAGAAATGTATGGCCATTTTTATGGGGAGTAAAATTTCAACTGTAGATAGTAGTAAGTATCAAGTAGAAAGACTTTAACTTTTATTCATTTTCAATGACCAGCTTAGACTTAAGCTATTGTTATGAAAAGTAGCAAGATTTTACGAGCAAACAGTTTATGACAAATGATTTAAATAAATTCTACCGTCTTTTAAAACTGTTGATAGACCTTTTTTAATTGTGAGATGAACATTATACAGTAAATATCCTTTGCTTAAAGCTTTTGAACATCTGCCAAGGTGCACAAAATTATTTTATGGAATAGCATAGGTTGCTTACCAAATATTTAAAAAAATGCGGGACATTTCTGCCCCGCATGCTAGAATTCTTCTTTCTATTATTTCTTAGAAATTGATTTCTTTGAAACGCATGTTCAAAAATTTAATGACTCCAAAAAGTCCAAACTGTTCCATTGAATACCGCCAAAATGGCTTGAGTCTCTAAATAAACCATCATGCCTGCTGAAGGGTTGATCACTTCATCTGTATCATTGACTTTGGGCAAAACCATGGCTTTGTCCGTATCCGCCAAGACCAAAATCCCTGCTGTAGAATCATTGTCAGCTCCACCGATTCTAACTTGTGCTTTTTGATTTTCTATCGCGGGCTGAGTCGCAGTTCCTAAAGTCCCTGTTTCGTCTATGGTCAAATCTTTCCATCCAGCAGCGTATTTCACCTTGACTTTTTGGTCTGCTGCATCATAAATCAAAGTTCCATTCACTGCATTGACCACTGTGGCTGCATTGTCAACCCATGGCAATAACAAACCGCGGGCTTCTGTGTCTGCAAATTCTAAACTAACTGAAGCTGTTGTCACTTCGTCTTTTCCGATGGCTACTTGGGCTTGAGAAAATCCCCACCCTACAGTTGCCATGATTGATGTGATGATTATTTTTTTCATTTTTAAAATCTTTTATAAGTTAATTAATCACAGGTTTGAACATTGAAACATTTCCATCCTGTTGGTGAGCCATCCACGTTGATTTGCAAACAATCTTCCGTGCTATTGTAAACCATCATTCCTTTGATCAGATCCGCAGCGGGTATGGCTATGATTTCAGCAGTCGTCAAACGATTCGGAACAAATCCTTTGGTTTTGGCTTCCAAAGCTATCCATGCTCCTTCACGTGCACTTGGCCATTCTGTTGATTCGGTTGCTCTCAAAGAAGAAACGCCAACATGGGTCACTAAACCTCCATTTGCATCCAATGCTCCTGGTTTGTAACAAACTGAAGTGGCCAAACTCGTCAAATACAAAGTTGATTTATCACATGCTGCATTGGATAAAGCATCATCACAAACGCTTTGCTCTACTACAATTGTTCCTATGAAATCATCTTCTGGAACGAAAGTATAATTCCCATCTTGATCAATGGTTAAAATTCCTTTGCCAGTAATATTCACCACCAATTCTCCAGTAGTGGGCACAGCGTACTCTATACCATCAATACGAACGGCCGTAACAGTTTGAACATCTCCTTCTGGATCAAAATCATTGTTCAACGTATTTCCACTCATCGTCTCTCCTTTCGAAGCTGTATTCGCATCATCATTGGCGAAAGTCGTATTTCCTTTATCTTCCAAAACTGTGATATACAAAACTGCAGTAGCTGCTCCTCCAGTGCCATCAGAAATGGTATAGGTGATAGGATCAATTTCTCCAGTAAAGTTTAAAGAAGGAACAAAAACGAAGCTTCCATCAGCAAGAATGGTTACCGTTCCTGCGTTGGCTACCGGATTCCCTTGAGTATCTGTGCCAGAAACTTGAGTGATCGTCCCGATAGCAATAGTTCCACTTCCTTGGTTGATTCCTGTAACTGTTAAAGCATCTCCATCAGGATCGCTGTCATTGGCCAATAGGTTGCCATTCATCGAAACTCCTTTTTTGGTCACGCCTGTATCATTCTGAGCTACAGGACCGTTATTTTGAGTTGGATTGACCCGCCGAATTACCTCAATGTTCAAATTGGCGCCATCTGTATTGGACTTTCCGTCAACAGCTGTGTAATTTATAGGTACACTTCCAATGAAAATGGGGTTTGACACAAAAGTATAACTCCCATTGGATTGCAAAGTCATCGTTCCTGCTTGAATAAAAGTTCCTGGATTGGCAGGATCCTCAGCATAAATCCCCGTTGCTGTTCCCAAAGGTAAGTTGACCACATTTCCACTCGCATCCGTATAAGTAGCCGATTGCACCGTCACAGCATCACCTTGATCATTGTTCAAAATATTGCCAATGGCTGTTCCTCCTTGAGGAATTTGGTTGATGTCTGCTTTTGCATGCAATTCATCCAAACAATCAAAGTCTTCATCATCTGCATAATTGATATCTATAAAAGGATGGAAAACATCGAGAAAAGTTAAAACACTTACCAATGATGTATAAGTTATCCTTATCTCGTTGAATCTTTTTGTTGTTTGAAAGCCAACAGCTCTTTTGTCTGAACCACTGCCTAACCAAGGTAAAATGGCGTTCAAATCGATCAAATTGCCAGCACCCACTTTAGATTCTTGCAAAACACCATCTAAATAAGTGCTAATTGTAATTGAATTGAGTAAACCAATTTCAAAAATAGGATTGGGATCTCTCACCACAAATCCTGCCATGGCTCCTTTGGGATACACCAAACTCAAATCTCTGACAGAAATTGATCCATTAGTTCCTACAAGTCCTGCAACGAGATTGATGGTTGCTGGATCATCTAAGTCATCATCTATGGCTTTCCATGGTGCACTCACCACACATCCTACACAAGCGACCCCACTGCCAATTCCTGTTCTTGAATTTTCAATTACTACTGAATAATCTGGATTGGTTATACTTGTCGAAGTATCACAATCTAAAATCCCCTCACAAGCTTGTTTGATGACAAACTGGTAAACATTGGTCGTTCCAATCTCTACATTAGCAAAGTTTTGAATCACAAATCTGGCTTCATCAAATTCAACATTTGAAACTATCCCAATCAATCCTTTGTTTGAGCTTCCAATGATCGAGGTATTTGCACTAATCAATTGACTAGCACCTGTACCTGACTGCACCAATGCATTATTTCTATACAATTCAACCGTTATACCACCCAACAATTCAACATTCAATAAACTAGGGTTAGAAACTTCAAAAGCTGCATAAGTATTGATCGGATAGGCCTCATAACCATTTTTTACAGCTATCGCTGCTGTATTCGCTACAGAAGCAGGTAAAAATATGGAGGAAAAAGTATCTGGATCACCATCAATCACACGGTTGGGGTCATCAATACTACACAAAACACAAACCGCACCTGAAATTCCAGTACGCCCATAATTGATGTCAACCGGAAAATCTGGTTTATAGATGGCTGTATTCGTATTACATTCCAATTCTGGCCCCTCACAATATTTTTTTGCCACTGCATGATATACTTGAGTCGAACCGACATTTACCCCTGTCTGAGTGATTGTAAAGCGAATTTCATTAAAAGGTTTAGTTGTTTGAAAACCGACCAACTGCCGACTAAATCCACCCAACACAGGAAGTTCAAGTAAAAGTGTTGAACTCGTCGAAGTTTCTTGTAGTACTCCATTTAAGTAAGTCCTGACCATACTGTTGTTGAACAGTTCAAGGCCAATCAAAGTAGTATTTGAAATTTCGAAGCCAGCAAAATAACCTGCAGGAAAGATTTCATCCAAATCACGGACCGAAATACTTGCGGAAGCATTTGCACCAACATTGACAGACATCGTCATGAAGTTATTGGGATCAGCATCCACTACCCGCTCTGCATTTGAATAAATTCCCACACCAAGCCCAGACAAACCTGAACGAGAATTTTCAATGACCACACCGTGCCCAGCTACATTGTTTGCTTGGCTCGCTTGTATCAAAGCAGTCGACTCATTGCATTCCAACGCAACTGCCGCACATGGCTTCAATATTTCCACATAGTAAACATTTATCGTGAATACCAATGTAAGGCCTGCATTTACTGTTAAACGTACCCGATCAAATGGTTGGGTCGTTACAAAACCAAGTCGTTTTTTTCCTCCATCCAAAAATGTAGAAAGAAGACTCGAGTTTGTGATGGATTCTTGAGAAATATTTCCCAGAAAAGTTTCAACCGTAACAGAACCACCAAGTGAAAGTATATCAAGCTCATTTATTATAAAACTAACATAAGATCCCGCTGAATAAACATTGGTGCCTGTTGCTCCATTGTCTTTGACTTCTATCCATGCAGATCCACCAATCACTGCTGTCCAACTCGCAGCGTTATTCAGATTATCATCAATCAAATTTCCATGATTAGAAAAATTAGCAGACAAAATATTACTCCCCACAGCTGTAGTCAATTGTGAATAAGTCGATTTAAGCCACTTAGAATACTCATTACAGGGTGCATTATTGCTTTGTGCGCTTATTTGAATGTTCAAGAAGAACAACAATAAGCCTATCATTTTAATATAATATCGATTCATATTTTTTAGATTTTAATATTGTGTTTATAAAAACATTTTTTTTATTACTGAAACATTAAATTCTAAAAAAAGGAGGACCCCGCGGTGCGAAAAGAGAAACGTTGGTTTGATTTTCTTGCTGATCTTCTTTTGTTATTATTTTGGAAGTTGTCGTTGAGATGAAGTCACAAAAGCAAACACTCCATTTCGCTGTCAAACTTTTAGCTTTCAAACTGTTAACTTGTACAACGCCGACGGCCCGATGAGCATTTGAACTGAAAAAAGTGTGATGACTTGCTTTTCTAACCCTGACAAATTTCTCAACTTCCGCCTTGGGTTTAACTGCTTGCGCTACCTCAATCGCCTTTTTAGGGGCAGCTTTTAGATGCGCCATCGCCTTGTGTTCAACCCCTTCAGACTTATTTTGATCAATTAAAACGAAGTTACCCTCTGTCGGGAAGTTGGTCGTGGTAGTTCCTTCACCAATAAAAACGACAATCTGTTGGTTTTCTTGGGTTTCTTCAAATACAAACGCACCTTCTTCTATCGTTAAAATGGTAGAATCCGCAACGAATAATTGACCAAAACACAATCCAGAAATCAAAAATATGCACCAAAAAAACGTCCTACCTACATACAATGCAAGTTTCTGAATGAATGGATATGATTGATTAAAAATCATTTGGCCTTATTACTATATTTAAGTTCAATTTCTTGAATACAATGAGCTAGACTCACCGATCATACAAAATGGTTCAATACACAATAGATGAAAACTCCAAGTTTAGGAGATTGAATAAGCAATGGGGCAATCGCCGACGTCATGGTTTAGCAGAGGATTGAGCGCCAGTTCCTACTTGTGAAGGAGCGTGCTTGTTTAAAGAAGTTTTTCAAAAATTATTACTTCTCATGTTCACCCAATTGATGACAAAACGAATTGTTAATCTTTGTGAAATCTGATATAACTGAAATAATTGAAGGCTGTGCGCGATTGAAACAATCTGCAATGCGATGAGTAGGTTTGTTTTTTCATAGTAGAGGATGATTTAGTTAAGATATATATTAATGCAAATGTATTCATTTACCACAAAAGAAACACAATCTAAGTGCTTATATTTTAACTATTTACAAAACATACCTCAAATTAAAAAAGTGCAATCATTTGAATCATTTATCAAATTGAAGTTCCAGTAAATAAATGCTTTATACTTAGAAACACATAGCCAATCAACACAATATCAATTTAAAAACAAATAATAGGAAAGAAAAATAAGGCGAACATCGACCTTCATGAAGCTGCTAATTTCTTGATTGCTTCAGTGCTAAATCACATCAATAAGGCAAAGGAATGTCTTTGGCTTCGATCAATTCAAAAGTATAAGCATCTTCTAAAAAACTGATGGGTACGCTGGCATCGTTCATGATGTCTTTTTTGGTCAATCCCCAAGGCGACCAATAATCCTGCAACACCTGTTCAAACATCTCATTGTCCCAAACAGAAAAAACAGCTTGATTGACCGCAGCTTCTACGGGCAAAGCTTCAATTTTTAAACTTTCTTCAGTAGCATGAAATTTGAATTTTGGCTGGGCTTGCAACAAATAATTACTGTACAAAACCCGTGCACAAAGTTCCTCGAACTGAATGGGATGCAGTTCCATATCGCCGATTTTATCCAAAATATCTTTTTGCTCATCCATCAGAATTCCATTGTCTTGCAAACAGGCGATGATTCCAAATCCATCGACCCCCAAAGAGAACAACAAGTTCACCGCATCATCGCGGTGGTTAAATACTGCTTCCGAATATTTCAATCGGACCACCGCTATGCTCCATGGTTTTTTATCAAAAAACTCCACCGGCGAAACCAAAGCTTGCAGCATCAAATGAAAATACGCATAGCGCTCTTTCAAAATCGGCGAAATTTTAAAGTCCATTTCTCGTCTTGCCAAACGCTCTTTTTCAAACACAATTTCTTGGTACAAAACCCCATAAACAATGCGGCCAATCCACAAAAACAACCGTTGTTCATCCAAGGCTTTCATGCCTTCATAACCCTTTTCAAAAGCAGCTTGCACTTCTTGATCCAAAACTTCATAAGCTTCTTTTACTGCCGCTGAACAAGGAATTGTCAAATCTTTGTACAACACCGAATTGACGGTATCCATCAAAGTAAACCGCTTTTCATGGTAATCAAATCGATCCAATAACCAAGTAGGAAAAACTGTGATTTTATCAGATGTATCTTTCAATTCCACACCAGTCAAAAAACAAGTTTTCTCATTAAAATGTAAATTCTCGAATGGATTGTAAAGTGCTAAAGCCATGTACTATGTATTTTTATGGTATAAAAAACACAACAAGAATTTTCCTGTTGTGTTTTTTATTTATTTTGATTGATTTCAATTCAATATTGTTGAATTTTCCTTTTTATCTTTTTCAATTTGAAACGCAAAAAATGCTTGTCCCCAATTCAAACAAGCGGTGCCATTTTCATCCAATTGAATGGTGAATTGCTCAGCGACTTCATCAATGATTACCGTTGGAACCGTAACCCTCAGTGCGTCATTCGCTTCGTTGTACAGCGTTCCCCATTGGTTCCAATCTTTGTTGAAAATAACAACCGTTTCTTCAGGACCAGGGATCGAATACAAGCTGTATTTTCCAGCTGCCAAAACTTTTCCTTCAATGACAATGTCCTGGTTGGTTTCAAATACGGTGGCTTCATTTGCGCCCGTGCGCCAAACTTTTCCATAAGGCACTATGTCTTTTCCAAACTCTCTTCCTTTCAAATAAGGACGACTGTAAACAATTTCAACTTTCATATCCTCTTCTACATAACGAATGGAATCCAAAGGACTTACGCGATTGTTTGGAGAAGTTTGCGCTTGACCAAAAATAGATCCGAAGAAAACAAAAGCAAATAGTAAGGTAAAAACTCTCATCTTGAAAAATATTAAATGTTATGAAATGCTTGAAAACGCTCCTTGCCTATTTGGCAAGTTTTATGCCATGAATTCGGCAATTTAAATTAAAAATCGTTAAAAATTAAGCCAACATTCTAATCGCCAATTTCACACCGCTGATCAACTCATCGATTTCTTCTTTCGTATTAAATACCGCAAAAGAAGCCCTCACCGTACCTTTGATGCCCAATTTCCGCATGATCGGTTGGGTACAATGGTGTCCCGTTCTAACGGCAATTCCTTTTTTGTCCAAAATCATCCCAACATCCGAAGGATGCACGCCGTCTAAATTCAAATTAAAAGAAATCGCCCCAGATTTTTCAGCATCTTTGGCATAAATTGTTACTTCCTCCAAAGCACTCAAATGTTCTGCTGTATATTGCAACAATTCATTTTCGTGTTGGTGAATTTGCTCAATGCCAATGGACTTGATAAAATCAATGGCTGTTCCTAAAACGATATTTCCAGCTATATTCGGTGTTCCTGCTTCATATTTAAACGGCAAACCAGCATAGCTCGAATGGTCCATCCAAACTTCTTTGATCATTTCTCCTCCACCGTGAAATGGCGGCAATTCATTCAAAATCGCTTCTTTTCCATACAAAATCCCAACGCCTGTTGGCCCATACATCTTATGTCCAGAAAATACCAGAAAATCACAATCCATTTTTTGAACATCAATTGCTACATGAGGCGAAGATTGCGCCGCATCGATCAACACCCAAGCGCCGACTTTTCTGGCTTTTTCAATTACTTTTTCAATCGGATTGACTACGCCCAAAGCATTGGAGATTTGATTGATTGCCACCAATTTGGTTTTTTCAGTCAACAGTGCATCCAATTGTTCCATCGCCAAAGTACCATCTTCTTTCAAAGGAATAAACTTTAATTTGGCTTTTGTATGCTCACAAAGCATTTGCCACGGAACGATGTTGGAATGGTGTTCAATTTCTGTGATCAAAATCTCATCGCCTTCTTTCACTACATCGCGCAAAACCGTTGCTACTAAATTGATGCCCTCAGTTGTGCCTTTGGTGAAAATTACTTCATGTACATGTTTCGCATGAATGAATTTCCTTACTTTTTCTCTCGAATCTTCCATCATTTCAGTCGCTTCTTGGCTGATGGTATGAATGCCTCGATGGACATTGGCATTGAATTTTGAATAGTAATTTTCAAGTGCTTCCAATACCATTTTTGGTTTTTGAGAAGAAGCGGCATTGTCTAAATAAATCAATGGATGGTCATTGATTTTTCTTTCTAAAATGGGAAATTGAGAACGAATATGATTGATATTAAAAGTCATTTTTTTCTTTATTAAAGCAATGAAACAAAGGTAGATAATAATTCTTGTTCGTTGACTGATTTCGCTCAGAAAGCCGATGTTAATGTCGTTTTTTCAATAAAATTGGTTCTATTGCTTTCGCCTTCAATTCTTTCATCCCATAATTCTTTGCACAAAAAAAGCAGTTGCCAATTACTTTTGACAACTGCCTTTATTTTCTAAAATGTAGTTTTGACTTAATTCACAAAAGGCAATTTGCTGTAATTTTTTCCAAATTCTAACATTTGCTCAAAAAATGAATCCACGTATTGAATTTTTACATCCGTGATTTTTCCATTCGCATCTTTTTCTGCCACCAAACGCGGTTGAATAAATCCTGAATAAGGACGAATGTTCAATTTGGCATAGCGATCCAACACTTCTTTATGAATTTCTGGGTTGACTTTTACGGCATAAGTTTCAATCAATTTTTTCCCTGCTTCGTAATCACCTTCCGATTTGATTCTTTGAATTTCTTTCAACAATTCACCAAATAAACCTCTTAATTTCTCATAATCATTGATTTTGACATAGGTTTTGCCATTGTCTTTGACCATTTCTACCACATTGTCAGCTTTTCCTTTTTCATACGCCCAATAGGCTACTAAACTACGGTTTCTCATGTGGGCTTGTTGAATGTCTTCGCCCAAAGCCAATCGGGTATATTGCGTCATCAAACCGTTCATCATGTACTGGTTGTATTCCGCTTTTCCAACATCCAAAGAAGGCATCACGCCAATTTCAATCAACTTATTGTCATAGATATAATATAATGCCACCAAGTCTGCACGGGCTTCTTCCAATGCCGAAGCATAGCTTTTCAAAGTTTGATCGGGCGTTCCTACGCCTGGATTTAATTTTCCTGAAGCGTGACCGATGCACTCGTGCATATCAGTATGTAAATTGCTCGCCAAAGCACCGTACTTTTTCATCAACTCAGCCACTTCTGGATCATTGACGAATTCTTCCAAAAACCCATTGCTTGCGCTGTTGGCATTGTAAGCATTGACAATATTACTTAAAGAAACTGATTTTGAACCGTGTTCTTTTCTGATCCAATCAGAATTGGGCAAATTGATGCCAATCGGTGTAGATGGCGCTGCATCTCCTGATTCTACAATGACATTGATCGCTTTGGCAGAAATTCCTTTGACATCTTCTTTTTTGTGTTCATTCATCAAAGGTGAATTGTCCTCAAACCATTGTGCTTCTTTGGCGATGGCCTGAATTCTTTTGGTGCTTTCAAAATCACGCAATGACAATACCGTTTCAAAACTTCCTTTTTTGCCCATCGGGTCAGCATAAACTTCGATGAATCCACTCGCATAATCAATCACGCTCACCGTATCTTTTACCCAAGCAATGTTGTACGCATCCCAATCACGAACATCTCCTGTTTGATAATATTTCACCAACAATTTCAACGCATTGGCTTGCTCATTGTTTTCTGCAAAAGGAATCGCTTTTTCTATCCAACCGATCATTTCATCGATGGCATTGCCGTACATTCCTCCCGACTTCCAGGTGCGCTCTACGATTTTTCCATTTTCTTTGACCAACTTCGAATTCAATCCCCATTCGGGTTCTTGGTCACTGTTCGGAAACTGGCTGTAAAAATCGGTGACTTCTTTTTCTGTCACACCTTCATAGAAATTCACGGCAGAATTCACAACATGATCAATCCCCACTCGGGTGTCTTGAAACATCGGTTGATAAGTTGGATCGAAAATGACTTTTTTCAAAGTTGCCAATAAATCTGCAGCAGTTTCTCCTTCTGCAATCGGCAAATCACTTTCCGCAAGTTGTGCAAATATTTTCTCAAAGTATTCTTCACTGAATCCTGGTTTGAATTTGTAATTCGAATAATGATGGTGAATGCCATTGCTGAACCAAACCTGACCAGAATAGGTTTTGAATGCTTCCCATTCTTCCCCTGATTTTTCAATTGCATCCGTATTCCAAATGGCTTCCATTACTTTCCTTACGCGCAAATTGTATTTTCCTCTTTGATCATAAATGATGTCTCTTCCTGCCAAAGAAGCTTCGTACAAATAATAAGCCAGCGTTTTTTGTTCCAAAGTCAATTCGTCCCAACCAGGCACATCGTACTTCAAGATTTGCAAATCTGCAAATGCTTCTGCCTTGTGTTCAAAATGTGTGTTCATATCCACATCAATGGTTTTGGTTGTATCCTTGCATCCGACGACAGCAGCCATTAAAATACCAGCTGACAGTGCCCAATGCCTTTTCTTTAATCGTGACATAGTTGATTCTTAAAATTTATAAAGGTTAAATGTATAAAATAAATTGATGCACTGAGCTTTCAAGCGAGTAAATTGAATGGAAAATTAGCGTTGATTCCATAAAAAAATCCCGGTATTACTACCGGGACCCTCTCTACTAAAACTTAAGTACCATGAAAACTCAACTACCTTATGAAAAGAATAGTACTTAATTTATACTATCCAAACTCTGTGCCAAAACAGATAAAAAAGAAATTAAAATGTATATTTATTCTCTTTTATTAGAAATTCTGCGATTTCTGATTTCAATTGCACCAAGTTCGGATATTCACTGTAACGTGTAAATCTTCTTAAACCGGATAACATCATCCTTTGCTCGTCACCTTCTGTAAAGGAAATAATGCCTTCTGTAGCATTCTTCTTGATTATCTCTACGGAATTAAACAGTTGCAATTTAGCAAACTTAATTGGAATCGCAGCAAATTCTTCAGAATTATTTTTCGCCAAGCGTTCTGCTCTCAAAATCGTACTTTCTGCCATGTAAATTTCAATCAAAATTGCTGCTGCTTTTAGGATCAATTGCTGGTGTTTTTCCAAATCTGCTCCAAATTTCTGTAAAGCAGATCCTGCCACCATAAAGAAAACTTTCTTCAGATTGCTCAATATTTCTTTTTCTTGCGCAAATAATTCGGAATAATCAGGTATGTCAAATGAAGGAATGCTCATCAATTCATTGGCCACATTCATCGCTGGCGACATCAAGTCAATTTTCCCTTGAAAAGCTTTTTTCACCAACATACTGACAGACAACAAACTATTGATTTCATTCGTTCCTTCGTAAATTCGAGAAATACGTGCATCACGCCAAGCTGATTCCATTGGCATTTCTTTGGAATACCCCATCCCACCATAAATCTGAATGCCTTTGTCTGCTGAAATTTGGCTCTGATCAGAAATCCAAACTTTCAAAATCGACGCTTCAATGGCATATTCTTCAATGCCTTTCAATTCAGCTTCATTTTCTGGCATTCCATTGGCGATATTTTCTGCAATGGCATCTTCCATGTCTTTGGCTGCACGATATGCACCTGCTTCAGATGCAAAAGCAGATACCGCCATTTCTGCCAATTTTTCTTGGATCGCACCAAACGTATTGATTGAAACGCCAAATTGTTTTCGCTCATTGGCATAATTAATGGCATTCGACAAAATTCTTCTTTGTGCATCCAAACAAGCTGCGCCCAATTTAATTCGACCTACGTTCAAAGCATTCATCGCGATTTTGAATCCGCCATTTCTTTCACCCAATAAATTCTCTACGGGTACCTTGACTTCATTTAAGAACACTTGACGAGTCGATGAAGAAACAATTCCTAATTTGTCTTCCTCTTCACCCAAAGAAAAACCTTCACCTGCTTGTGATTTTTCTACAATAAATGCCGTAATATTTTTATCGTTTTCAATGCGCGCAAAAACGATGAACAATTCCGCAAAACCAGCATTCGTAATCCACATTTTATTGCCCGTGATGCTGTAATATTTTCCATCTTCGGTCAAAACAGCTTTTGTTTTTCCTGAATTCGCATCCGATCCTGCTTCGGGTTCCGTCAACGCATAGGATGCAAACCATTCACCTGTTGCCAATTTGGGCAAATATTTTTGTTTTTGCGCTTCATTTCCGTACAACATGATCGGCAAAGTCCCAATTCCGGTATGTGCTCCGTAAGCTGTTGCCAAGGAACCTGTTGCTCCTGAAATGTAGTCACAAACCAACATGGTGGTCACGAATCCCATGCCCAATCCGCCGTATGCTTCAGGAACTGAAATTCCCAAAAATCCCAATTCACCCAATTTCTTCATTAAATCATGAATCAATGCGTAATCTTTTTGCTCAATTTGGTGTTTCAGTGGCCAAACTTCACGATCGATGAATTCCTTGGCTGACTCCAACATCATTCTTTGCTCTTCGCTAAAATCTTCGTGCGTAAATATATTTTCCCAAGTCAAATCTTTGACCAAGAATTCTCCTCCGATTAATCTATTGTCTTTCATTATTTTAAGTTTTTATTTTTAATTGTATCAAGTCGTAAGTAATAAGTATCATGATTTACTTTTTAAATGTTCATTGAATTTGTTCAGCATTTTTTGAATTCTCATTAAATCATCCAACAACACATTTAAATCATTTTGCAGAATAAATTCCAAATCAAAAGCAATTAACAATTGTGTTTCTAATTCATATGAGGAGCCCAATGAATAGCTTATAAATTTTGAAAAGTCTTTGTCCGAACCTCTTCCTGTTCCCTCAGCTATATTGGACGGAATCGAAACAGACGCTCTCCTCATTTGATTCGTCAGCCCAAACCTCTCAGATTCAGGAAAGCGCTTTGTTATTTCGTAAATAGATTGACAATATTTCATTGAATCTTGCCAAACTTTCAATTCTTTAAAGTTATGCATATCCTTCTATTTATTTTCCCATTTTCCTGCTACCTGATACGCTCTACCTGATACCTCTTTTAAAGCATTTCAAAAATCGTCGCTGCACCTTGTCCCGTTCCTACACACATGGTGACCATACCATATTTTTTATTTTGACGTTTCATTTCATTGAACAATTGAACTGATAATTTTGTTCCGGTACAACCCAAAGGATGGCCCAACGCTATTGCTCCTCCATTGACGTTAACAATGTCTGGATTGATGTCCAAACCACGCATCACTGCCAAGGATTGAGAAGCAAAAGCTTCGTTCAATTCAATCATATCCATGTCTTTTAATTGCATTCCTGCTTGTTCCAAAGCTTTGGGAATAGCATACATCGGTCCGATGCCCATGATTCTTGGTGGAACGCCTACTGTGGCATAGGAAACCAATCGAGCAATCGGTTCTAAATTCATTTCTTTGACCATTTCTTCGGACATCACCAGCACAAAGGCTGCGCCGTCAGACATTTGCGAAGAATTCCCAGCAGTTACGGAACCGCCATTGGCAAAAACAGGACGTAATTTCCCCAAAACTTCCAAAGATGTATCGGCTCTTGGTCCTTCGTCTTGGTTGAAAGTTATTTTTTCGGATTGCACTTTTTCATTCGCATCCAACGTATTGATTTCTACCTCCAAAGGAACGATTTGATCCGTAAATCTTCCTTCTTCGATAGCTTTCAATGCTTTTTGATGGGAATTGTAAGCAAACAAATCTTGGTCTTCTCGCGAAACTTTAAATTCATTTGCCACTGCTTCTGCTGTCAATCCCATTCCCCAATAATAATCGGCATTTTCTTTGGAAACTTCGGTATCGGGTACAGGTTTATATCCACCCATTGGAATGTAGGACATACTTTCGGCACCTCCTGCAATGATGCAATTCGCCATGCCTGTTCTAATTTTTGCTACTGCCGTTGCAATCGATTCCGAACCGGAAGCACAATAACGATTCAAAGTCACGCCTGAAACTTTATCCGTATTCAATCCCATCAATGAAATCAATCTTGCCATGTTCAAACCTTGCTCTGCTTCGGGCATGGCACAACCGACAATGACATCATCAATTCGATTTTGATCCAAATTCGGCACATCTTTCATCATTCGTTTGATGACCTGAACGGCCATTTCGTCCGGACGAGTAAATCTCAAAGTCCCACGTGGCGCTTTACCAACTGCCGTTCTATATCCTGTTACTATATATGCGTCTTTCATTTTTTTGTTTTTTTAGTATTAAGTACAAAGTATCAAGTACAGTGTATTTATTTTAATGATAATCTTAGTTTAACAATCATATTTTGAACATAATTATTCAAAGAAAGCAAGTCCTCTAAATTTTGTTTTGTTAATAAATTCAATCGCTGTGAAAGAATCAATTGAGTTTCTAACTCGAAAGAAGAGCCTAAAGCTATTGATAAAAAATATAAAAATTCTTTGTCGCTATCCCTTCCAGCACCTTCTACTATATTAGACGGTATAGATACGGCACACCTTCTAAGTTGAGAAGTCAATCCAAATTTTTCATCAGTAGGGAAGTTTGTCGTAACAGTATAAATATCTACAACTAGATCCATTGATTTCTGCCAAACTTTTAATTCTTTAAACTGATGCACTTTTCTTCGACTAATTTATTTAAAACAATACTTTGTACGCTGTACTTTCTACTTTGTACATTTTCACACTTAATTACGAAGTGGTTTCCCCGTTTTCAACATGTGTTGAATGCGTTCCAAGGTTTTTCGTTCACCACAAAGCGATAAAAAGGCTTCTCTTTCCAAATCCAATAAATATTGTTGTGACACTTCAGTTGGTTCTGATAAATTACCTCCTGTCATTACATATCCTAATTTATTAGCGATTAAACGATCGTGTTCAGAAATATAATGTCCTGCAACCATTTGATCTGACCCTACATAGAACATACCCATCGCATTTTTTCCAAGAACTTTTACCTTCTCTTTGATTGGTTGAGTATAGCCAGCTTCCGCCATTATAATTGCATGCTTTTTAGCTTCTGCAATTTGTCTATCTTTATTGACTACGATGATGTCTTGATCTCTTAAGAATCCTAAGTTTTTAGCTTCATAAGCAGAAGTAGCAACTTTTGCCATAGCGATATTCATATAGCATTCTCTTAAATGATTAATCTTAACATCATCTGAAATCAAATTCAAACTAGCACGTCGAGTCATTTCTTTACTTCCGCCTCCACCTGGAATCACACCTACTCCTACTTCAACTAATCCCATATAGGTTTCAGCAGCAGCAACGATTTTATCGGCATGCAATGAGATTTCACATCCACCACCTAATGCCATTCCGTGCGGTGCAACCACAACTGGAATTGCACTGTAACGAACGCGCATCATTGTATCTTGGAATAATTTAATTGCCATATTTAATTCCCACCAGTCTTGCTCCGCTGCCATCATCATAATCATAGCAAGGTTTGCTCCTACTGAGAAATTGTCGGCTTGGTTTCCAATTACCAATCCACGGTAATCGTTTTCTGCTAATTCAATTGCTTTATTAATTCCTGTAATTACTCCTCCACCAATTGAATTCATTTTTGAACGGAATTCAAGGTTAAGGATGCCATCACCTAAATCCTGTACGCTAGCCTCAGCATTTGACCAAACTTCTTGAGTTTTACGGATGTTATCTAAGATGATAAATGCATCTTGACCTGGAATGACTTGATATTCTTTGGAAACAATATCATAGAAATATTTCTTACCGTCTTTTACTTGGTAGAAACTCTCTTTTCCAGCA
>DATJBZ010000028.1:0-89310 GCA_035515075.1 Moheibacter sp.
GTTCTTTTAAAGCCTCTATGGCCACCTGTGATTTAAATTCACTGCTAAATTTCCTGCGTGTTCTTTTCATGTTTTCCATTGTTTAAAATTAATAAAATTTTCAACTTAAACACTGGTACTAATTTGTCGAGGTATTATAGAGCGAACCGTTTTAAACTTGGTGTAAGTGGCGGTTGTCCAATCGTTGCGTTTTCCGCTGTTCTTTACAAACTCGTCAAATGCTGCAAACAAGTTCTTTTCTGTTGCTGATATGGTTTGTTTGTCAGAATAGCGTTTTATTTCATCTTTTAAGAGTTCAAAAGAAGGTACTTCGTTCTTTAATTCATACTCTTTAAAGATTCTATCAATCGTAGTAGATAGTTCCTGTATTGCTGTATTGATTTCGGAAGAGCTTTGTTTTAGTTTATTGGTACACCCATTGCGTACCTTTTCTTTTGCTTCATCCCATTTAGAAGCATCAATGCGGTATCTTGTAAAGAGTTCCACACGGCCACCATTATATACCACTCTTGCACGAATAGGAACGTTCTCTGTGATTAAAACACCATCCTTTTTTCTCTTTTCAATAGCAATAGTTATCTTTCTTTTTATCGTCATAGCCATTCATAATTGCACCCAAATATACACCCAATTTTGACTTTATCATATACTATTTTAAGAGATTTAAATGATTTAAAGAAATCATAAATAGCATTAAATCAGTAAAATGACATTTAATAGTATTCTATTTGCATATAGGTTACAATCCCATCTTCTCCACGTTTTAAAAAGTACAATGGTTTTTACTGTTGTACTTTTTTTGTTTTAAATTTGAAAAACCTTGAAAGATCTATTCTTATGGATGTTTTTCACATTTATATCATTTATTCTACTCAACTGGATTTATATTATGTTGGTCAAACGAATAATCTAGAACGTCGTTTATTAGATCATAGAAATTCTCGAAGTAATTATACAAAACGAGCCAAAGACTGGATTTTAGTTTATTTTGAGAGTTTTGAAAGCCGTTCAGATGCTCTTCGAAGAGAAAAAGAAATCAAGGCAAAGAAAAGCCGAAAGTACATTGAATATTTGATTGAGAAAGGCTAGAGTGCTGTGGGGCCGAGTCCCATTTTTCCCACCAACAGAAACCGCAAATGTATAATTATTAGACGTTTGTGGTTTTTATTTTTCAATTGAAAAGATCTCAAAATGACAAAGTATGGCAGGATGGTTGTCATGCCTAGGAAATCTATTTGAATAAATGGATCAAAGAGAAAATCAATTCCTTTCATCAAAATCCTGTTTTTGGAAAAAATTGTCAATGAACCCGAAAGTTACTATTTTAGCTCTGCCAGAAATTATGCCGATTTGGATAAGGGCTTAAGTGTAGAAGTGGTTTTTATGGGATAAATGTATGAAAATGAAAGATAAAAATTTGTTGAGAAGCACGGATTGCACCCGAGGCGAAGCCGAACTGAACGAAGTTAAATCCGCGCTATCGGGTTGAAAACAAAACATTCATTATATTTATCCAACCTATGAATGAATTAACAAAACAGCCAAACCACAGCACTTCGTGTGCAAATTTCGATTTGGAAATACTCAATTTCCAAAATCTCATTTGTCCTTTCGGATTGAAACATGGAGTCTATACAAGCCCTTTGGTAAAAGATTTCATATTAAATGAAATGGGAACAGATGCTGTGCCTGGAGGAGGCATGGGAGAGGTTGCTTTGATCAATGTCACTAAAACAGAATATCAGTATAAATACCAAGGTCAAGAGAGACAAGACGAACTCGGACTCAACTGGGACAGCTTCAAATGGAGAAATTATGATTATGCAATTGGGAGGTTTTTTAATCATGATCCATTAAGTGAAAAATACGTTTACAACAGTCCGTATGCATTTCAAGAAAATAAAATGGGAATGGGTGTTGAGTTAGAGGGGTTAGAATTAAAAGAGCATGATTGGATGTCCCCTAAAACAAAAAGTTATATCCAAGAGGCTAAAGCATCTATGAATAATGTTTTGTCTGCAAATTTAAAAGTGAAACCTAAACTTGGATTGGGAATGGATTTTGGAGGTACATTGGGGCCTGTTAAATTAAAAGCAAATGTAAGTGCACTTGAAGGAAGTAGTAAAATTGTAGTTAATTCAGAAGAAACGAAAACCTCAGTAACTGGAAGTGTATTGAAGATGGGAGCTTCAGCTGAGTTGAAAGACGCTAAGCTTACTGGAGACTTTTCACTAGCGGAGGGAACTATGAGTTATGGAACAAAAAGTGGCTTTGATGCAACAGGCGAATTTAAAAAAGAATCAACAACAAATAAAATAGGAAGCGACATGTCTTTCTCCCTCAAAGAGGATGCAAAAATAGGCGTGTCCGTAAAGCTATTTAAAGCATTATCAGGTGGTATTGAAGTAAATGTAGGTGAATTTTTAAATGGGGTAGTGAACACCGCTGCTGCAGGAACTTCTATGGCAACTGACTATATCAACAATAAAATAAAAGAATTCAATGACACAATCCAAGATAAATAATATTTCAGCAAAAAACTTATACAATCTCTCTTTAAGAGCTTCTTTAGGTATTTTCTTTATTTTGTTAATACTAACGATAATTATGAATTTATTCGGATGGGGATTAGTAAATTACAATGAAAGACAAGCAAGCAAATGGTTATCAATATTGATTAATGTAATAACATATCCTATTTATGCTTTTCTATATTCATTGTTTCAGTTTGTTTTTTTATATGTAGGAGTAAAACTGTCTAACCTTCTTAAAAGGTGGTAATGTATCAAAGTTAGTGACGCAGTAAAACCAAGGATGTAACCAATTGATTTTTAGTGAAAATTATAATAAATCCAAGAATTATAAGGGCAGGGATTTCCTGCTCTTTGTATTTTTGAATGCTTTTCTCAAAGTCCATATAAAAGTCCACTACTCTCCCCAAGAAATCATTTGCTGTATCAAAGGAATGGATTTGGGTAGATAGAAGGCTTTCATCTCTCTTGGTTTGTATTGAAAGTGATACCTATGAAGGGTTAAGCGTAAGAAAAGGCATAAAATTGAAGCTTACTCCTCCTTCAGATCAAGAAATATATAAGGTTTTCACTTTATTAAATATTTCCACCAAAAAAATAACGGGCTGAATGTTTTTTTTAGTAAATTTAGGCTGTTAACCAATGGGTTATCAACTAACTAAAACCTCAATGCCATGCTGATCAAGTTGATTTCTTTCAGCTGTATTTTTGCCATAATTACAATGGCGCAGCTTTCCGCCTATTTTGAACCTTCCCAATTGGAAACTGTTGTCAACTTCCCGAATGAAGTCGAAACTTATTTCAGAACAAAAAACAATGGAAATTGGACTTCTTCCACAACTTGGGAAGTGTCTTCCGACCAAATCAATTGGACTGCGAGTTTTTCTTATCCAGATGAAAATGCGACAGCAGTAGAGATTTTGGCTCCGCATGAAGTCACTTTGGATCAACACAACTTGTTCCTTCAAAATACTTCGGTTTATGGCACTTTGGTGGTGGAGGACAATGATTTTGTTGTGCCAGAAAAAGTGAATGCTTATGCTTTGCAGGTTAAACCAAGTGGTAAATTTCTATTGAATGGGCAGGGTGTCAACAATGGAAATGGCAAAGCTTTGGTGGAAACCAATGGAAAGGTAGAGTTGAAGAAGTTTGAAACAGGAAGCATTTTGGCTGAAAAATTTATTTCTACGCATGCCAATAGTTTGTTTGTGTTTGAAGATCTGGCCATTGTGAATTGGAACCACAATGACAATGAAATTTTGGGATCTGTTGGTTTTTCGGAGTTCTTTAAAATGAGTGAACCCCATACTTTTGTGGTGTTTCAATTGCACCAAGATTTCCCCAAAAATGGAGAATCTTTCGGAGGAGGAACAAACCATGTTTTCAATGCGGTTTTGGAAGTAGAAGGCTCAAGGCATTTGCGTTTGCAAGGGAATGGAAACAAAATCTTCGTGGGTGGTATTCAAGGAACAGGCAATTTAAATGTGACGGCTTCAGGTAATGGAAAGTTAATGATAGGCAATGAACACATTACACCAATACTTGGAAATCAAGGATTGTTGAGCATAGAAGTGCCGCATAATTTGCTTCAATTTTCTAATGGTGGAATGGTCCCCAATGCTGCAGAAGTCGTATTGACTTCCTTGAATGAAAATCCAGAAATAACAAGAAAGAACGGCGTTTTTACCATCGATGGAACGCTTGATTTGGGTAAATTTCGTTGGACAAATGCAGAATCTTCGGGAGGAATTGTAGTCAATGGCACTTTGCGCACGGCACATTCGGGTGGATTGCATGGTAGTAATTCTGCCATTCCCAGTGGGAATTTGACGCTGAATGATGATAGTCGGATTGTTTACAATGGAGCGGGTCAAATCATCAGCAATTTAGATTATTATCATTTGGTATGTGCTGGTTCAGGTGTGAAAACGCCACAGAGTGCTACAAAAGTCCATTCGGAAGGCAGTGTACACATCAGTGAAGACGCAGTCGTTGATTTTACCCTTCATAATTTGGCTTCTATTGGCACGAACAATACGGCGTTTTTTATGGATGGCGGACGTTTGATTTTGGGAACGAATGATACACAACCCAATATGCGGGGCAATTATGATTTGAGCGCAGGCGTGGTGGAGTTTGTTGGAAGAAATCAAAGCATTCGTTCGAGTCAATCACAGAAATACCAAAACATTGAGGTCAGCGGAGAAGGAGTGAAAAACTCAAGTGGACACATTAGGTTGCGCTCCAATGGGACTTTTGTGTTAAAAGAAAACAGTGTTTTTACGATCAGACAAAATTCGATTCGTTGTTATGATGGAACTTCATCAGGAGAGGGTATTGAAGAAAATTGTCAAGTAGTGGTTTCGTCCAACGCGGTTTTTCAAACAGGAAATAGCCAAGGATTTAGTGGCTTTACGCCAACTCTTTCTGACGATGCGGCCATTGCTTCTGAAATTTCAGCTATCCAATTGATGAATGGCAGTACGGTAGAATATTTGGGGGAGAAAGCTCAGGTCATTTCTACTCAAACAAATGTTGGACAGGGAAGTGAGGGAAATTATTACAATTTGAAAATTTCAGGTGATGAAATTTTACCATTTGAAGGAATTTTAACAGTGAATCATTTGACCCAAATCAGTCCAGAAGGCCGTTTGGTTTTGGCAGAAGTGGACGAATATTCGCCCAACATTCATGCGTTGTATGCTTTGAAGGGCATTCAAGTGGAAGAAGGTGGCAGTTTGTTGCTCAGAAACAATGCAGTTTTGATGCAAGATGAAGATGCGATCAATAGTGGCGCAATTCAATCAGAAAAAGCATTTCATTTTTCCACCGAAAGAAAACAATACAATTTTGTGCATTCGCCTTTGGTCGGTCAAAATTTAAAAGAAATTTACCCCAACAGTTCTCATGTGCTTCGTTACAACGAGGCGACTGATTTTTTTGTAACAACGGATGGAAGTTATCTTCCAGGAAGAGGGTTGGCAATGAAAGAAGCGAGTGGAAATGGTACAGAAGAAGTGTCGGCTGTTTTTGAAGGATTGCCGATGAATGGCAATTTTACGTTTCCTTTGGAAAAAGCAGGGCAAGGGTTCAATCTGGTGGGCAATCCCTATCCGTCAAGTTTGGACATTCGGCAATTGTACTTGGACAATTCACCTTGGATTCACAATGACTTCTTCTTTTGGGACAACCGAACCAATGAAATTCATGAACAACAAGGTGCTGCGTACAGTGGCGTGAATTATGCAACTTTCAATGCGACTGCAGGAACCAATGGCACAGGTTTGGGCGCAGCTTGCACACAATGTGACGCCAGTAAAATACCCACCAAAAATGTCAAAATAGGTACAGCTTTTATCCTTCAAGCAAAATCAGCCGGTGCTTTGAATTTCAAAAATTCGTACCGAACGGTGCAGAACGATGGTCCCAATTTTTTAGGGAAAAAGACCGATGATTTTGAAGCAGTAGAAGACGATCGTTTTTGGTTGACCATGACGACACCCAAAGGAGTTACTGTGATGAATGCCATTGTTTATTTTGACGATGGGAAAGATGCTTTTTCAAACGATGATACCGAAGCTTTTCAGGTGTCCGATGAATTGTACAGTTGGGTAAGTGAACATCAAATGATCATTCAAGGAAAGTCAGCCTTTGTGGTGAAAGACAAGGTAGCTCTGGGTTTTCGAGCTTTTGAAGAAGGGATTTATGCCATCAAATTGTTTCAGCAAGAAGGCATTTTCAATCAGGGACAAAGCATTTATTTGATTGACCAAGATTTGAAAGTCACTCATAATTTATCAGACAACAATTATACATTTAAAAGTAGGAAAGGAGAATTCAATGAACGGTTTCTGATTGTTTATAAAGAAAAGAAAGTCTTGTCTAATATTGATTTACCCAATGGTGAAATCCAAGTCTATCAACAAAATAAGACAACAATGATTCGTTCTCTGAATGAGGATTTAAGCGCTTTAAAAATATTTAATTTGAATGGACAATTGTTATTGGATAAAATGAATTTATCAGGAAAATACCATCATTTTTCCAACGAGAAATTCGATAAACAAGTTTTGCTGTTGAATGTACAAACAGTAGATGGTAAAGTGCACTTTTTAAAGATTTTAGCTTATTGAATTCGATGATTTTTTTCTTTATTGCACAAAGGGTTAGGACAATTTGAAGCTGACGATTTACCATATAAAGTTTATAAAATTGAAAAGAGGGGCAGTCAAAGACCGCCACCTCTTTAAGAAAGTTTAAAGGAAAAGTTCTCTCTTTAATTACACACTCCTCAAACTTTCATGGAAAAGACTAAAAATAGATTTTAAATCCGACAACTCGATCCCGAATCTTTTACCCCAATTTTCTTTAAAATCTGATGCAACAAACACCAATTGGTGATAGAGTTTTGGAATAAATTCGCGCCCACAAAAGCGGTGATCCAAAGCCAATGGTTATTTTTGGTCAAGACCGTTAACAACAAACTCGTCAAAATTAAAGTGCCAGCTACGGCGTGTGCTATTCTTGTGTACATATCTTTTTTGTTTTTTTTATGATTGAATTGAACTTCTTTTTATTTTAAATTCTTGTTATTTATTCTTCGTTTTTTTTCCATTTCTTTCGTTCACTCAGATAGTAAACCACAGGAACAATCAGCAAAGTCAACATCGTGGAAACAATCGCACCAAAGACCAATGAAATCGCCAGTCCTTGGAAAATAGGATCGAACAAGATAATCGCAGCACCAATCACCACGGCACCTGTTGTTAATAAAATCGGGGTGGTTCGAACCGCTCCAGCTTCAATGATCGCTTGTTGAATTGGAATTCCTTGGTTCAATCGAATTTCAATGAAATCAATCAATAAAACCGAATTTCGAACCATAATTCCTGCCAAAGCAATCATCCCAATAAAGGAAGTAGCGGTAAAATACGCATCCAACAACCAATGCCCTAAAACAATACCAATCAATGAAAGTGGAATCGCGACCATCATCACTATCGGTGTTTTGAAGTTTTGGAACCAACCGACAATCAGCATATAAATAATGACCATGACTACCAAAAAGGCAATACCTAAATCACGGAAAATTTCCAAAGTAATTTGCCATTCTCCGTCCCATTTCACAGTGAAATTCTCTTCACTTTCAGGTTGTCCCATGTACAATTCGTCTAAAGAATAGCCTTTGGGAAGGTCGATTGCTTTCAATTTATCTTCCATTCCTAAAATCGCATAGGCCGGACTTTCTAATTCACCTGCCATGTCTGCCAACACATAGACCACACGTTGTTGGTCTTTTCTATGAATCGACGGTTGCAAAATCGTTTCTTTTACTTTCACCAAATCTTGAATCGGCACCATGCCCATTTGGCCTTTGATTTTTAGGGAAGTAAGGTCAGACAAATTCGTTTTGTCAGCATCATTCAATTTCAAAACCATATCAACAGGTTGGTTGGAAGTTTCGTCGTACAAATTTCCAATCGGATATTCTCCCATCAAATAGGTCAGATTTCCAACAATTTGTTGCGGAGCAATGCCATTCAACATTGATTTTTCTTTGTCAAAAATCAATTTGAATTCTTTTTGTGGCGCTTCAATTCGGGTATCAATATCGACAACATCTTCTGTCTCGTGCAGAATTTTCTCAATTTCTTGGGCAATTCTGATTTGCTCCTCATAATCGGGGCCATACACTTCCGCCACAATGGTCGATAAAACAGGCGGTCCCGGTGGAACTTCCACAATTTTCACATTGGCACCGTATTTTCCAGCAATTTCTTGAATACCGGGACGAATTTTCTTGGCAATGTCATGGCTTTGAATTTTTCGATCGTCTTTGTTCAATAAATTCACTTGAATATCCGCCGTATGGCTTGCGCCTCGTAAATCATAATGACGCACCAAGCCATTGAAAGTAATCGGTGCGGAAGAACCGACATACGATTGATAATTCACGACTTCATGCACCGTTTTTAAATATTGAGCAATGTCTTGGGTTACCGCAGAAGTTCGTTCCAAAGTACTTCCTTCGGGCATATCAATCACGACTTGAATTTCATTTTTATTGTCAAAAGGCAACATTTTTACCGCAACCCATTGGGCAAAGAAAGCCATCATAGAAACCACCAACAAAACGGAAGTGATTCCCAAAGTCAATCCTCTGATTCCTTTGTTTTTCAATAAAGGAAGGGCCAATTTTTGGTAAATCTTGTAAATTTTACTGTTTTCAATCCCTTGATTTTCTTTGTTTTCTTCTTTGTCTTTTACTTTCAATAAATGATACCCCAAATAAGGCGTGACCGTTAAAGCAATAAACAAAGACAACAACATCGCAATCGAAGCACCAATCGGCATTGGACTCATATAAGGTCCCATCATTCCCGACACAAACGCCATGGGCAGAATTGCGGCAATTACCGTAAAAGTGGCCAAAATCGTGGGATTTCCTACTTCATTGATTGCATAAATCGCGGCTTGTCGAAAAGGAAGTTTCTTCATTTTGAAATGGCGGTGCATATTTTCGGCAATAATGATGCTGTCATCGACCACAATTCCTACCACAAAAACCAAGGCAAAAAGAGTGATTCGATTGAGTGTATAACCCAAGATATAATAACTGAATAAAGTCAATGCAAAAGTCAAAGGAACCGAGAAAAACACGACCAAACCACCACGCCAGCCCATTGCCAACATCACCAAAATGGTTACTGCAATAATGGCAACGCCCAAGTGAGTCAACAATTCGGATACTTTTTGAGAAGCGGTTTCACCGTAATTTCGGGTGATTTCTACGTGTACCTCATCGGGAATTAAATTCAATTTTAATTCTTCTACTTTGTTCAAAATTTGTTCTGAAATGTGCATGGCATCTGCCCCTTTTACTTTTGAAATCGCCAAAGTTACCGCTGGATATTCCGCAGGGAAATCCGTGTTTTGCACAACGGCATTGCCATAGCCAAAACTCACATAGTTTTTTGCGGACGAAGCTCCATCTTCTATAATTGCAATTTGTTTCAAATAAACCGGCATATTTTGAGAAGTTCCCACAATGAGATTTTCAACTTCTTCCGCTGAACTTAGAAATTGTCCAGTGGTCAATAAATACTCGGTATCACCTTGGTCAAAACTGCCTGTTTGCGCACTATTGTTAGAAGCTTGAATCATTTGCATCACCCCCAAAGCATCCACATTGGATTCTGCCATTTTGACTTTGTCCACCGTGATTTTTAATTGACGATCTCTACCACCAATCACATTTGATAACGAAACATCTTTGATTTTTTTGATTTCAGAAGAAACTTCTTCACCGATTTGACGCAATTGATAATCATCGTATTTTTCACTCCAAAGAGTCAAGCCCAACATCGGAACATCATCAATCGAACGGGTTTTTACGATGGGCGGATAAACGCCAGAAGGAAAAATGTCACTGTTTTTGATCAATTCATCATACAATTTCACATACGAACGTTCGGTGTCTTCGCCCACATAAAATTGAACAATCAACATCGCTTGACCATTCATCGCGGTGGAATGAATGTGCTCAACTCCTTTGATATTGGAAATGATTTTTTCCAAAGGTTTCACCACCCGACTTTCTACTTCTTTGGGGCTTGCACCTGGATAACCAACCATCACATCTGCCATCGGAATGATGATTTGCGGTTCTTCCTCTCTTGGAATCAAAGTCGAACTGTATGCGCCGATGATCATCAATGCCAAAATCAATAACAAAGTTAATTTCGAGTTGATGAACATATCTGCTATTCTACCTGCTATGCCTTTTTCCATTGTTTTTTCTTTAATTTTTTAAATTTGTAAAAGTGTCATTAATGAATTATTTCACATTTAATTTCACCCCGTTGTACAATTTCCCTTCGGCTGAAACAACATAGGATTCTCCTGCATTCAATCCAGAAAGTACCTCGATTTCCTCACCGATTTCTTTGCCTAATTTTAACCAACGCAAAACCGCTGTGTTTTGTGAACTCACTGTATAAACACCGTTCATTTGTCCTTTTTTGACCAAAGCCGATTTCGGAATTACGATATTGACGCTTTCTTGGTTTTTGTTTGAAGTTGAATTTTCAAAAGGAAAAACCGCATTGACATACATTCCAGCCAAAAGTTCGTCCGAAGGATTGACATCTAATTTCACTTGGTATTGTCCTCCCGAATGCGCAGAAGAAGGACTGATTTCAACTACTTTTCCTTCTATCTTTTTTCCTGTGGATGAAAGGGTCAATTGAACGGGCATTCCATTTTCTACTTGGGTGATGTATTGCTCAGAAACCAACAATTGCGCTTGTAAAGCGGATGAAGATTCAAGGGTCAACAAAGGTATTCCTGGATTGGCCAAATCGCCTTGTTCCACAAATTTTGCAGTAACTACGCCTGAAATTGGTGCGGTAATATTGGTGTAGCGGTATTGTGCATTCACTTCTCTTTTCATTTGCTTTGCAGCTTCCAATCCTGCTTTTGCCAAATCAAATCGTGTTTGCATATCGTCCAATTCTTTTTGAGAAGCACTTTGCGAAGCGAATAAATTTTTGAATCGATCCAAATCCTTTTTTGAACTATCAAAATGAGCTTGTGCTTGACTAATTTGTGCATTAATTTGTCCGTCTTTCGCTTGGATTTCGGTATTGTTAATTGAAATCAAGGTTTGACCTGCGGTTACTTTTTGACCCACTTCAACTGATAAATTCGTGATGTAACCCATCATTCGGGTAGAAACATTGACTGAATTTTTAGCGACCAATTTTCCGCTGGCAACCGCAAATCCACCAGTATCATTGGTTTCGACTTGGTTCAAACGAACGTCAACGGCTTCTCCTGTGAAATTGACAGAAGTTTCAGATTCAGAAGAACATTGGGCGAAAGCCATCAAAAAGAAAATAAAAGTTGCGCTTTTGAGGATATTTTTCATTGGTATGATTTTTAGGGTTTGATGATAATTTGAAAAGAAAATTTAATTTTTTAAGAATTGGAAATAATCAATCGCTACGGCATAGTCAAAAACAGCTTGATGATATTCCAATTCTTTTTGTGCCATCATGGTTTCTGCGGTCAATAAATCGGCTGATTTTTCTAAACCTTGGTCGTATCTATTTTTTCGAATTCGATAAGCTTCTTGGCTTTGTTGCCATGCTTTTTCAGTTAAAATCACTCGATTGTCAGCATCAGTCACTTGACGAAATGCTTTTTTTAATTCCCATTCACTTTGTTGATTGTACTGTTTGATTTCTGCTTGTGCACGGTTGTAGTCCGCTTGGTAAGTTGCTTGTTCACTTTTTGATTTCAATCCATCGAAGAAATTCCAAGACAATTGCAATCCGACCAAATAACCGTCTCCGTTGAATCTTGAAATTTTATTATCGTGCATTTCAAAACTTCCAAACGCATTCAATCGGGGCAAAGCTTTGGATTTCGATGATTTAATCATCCAATCATAAGCTTCCAAAGATTTTTCATAGGCTTGTAAATCTTTTCGGTTGGGATTCAAATTAATTTCATCGTCAAGGATGGTGTTTTCATAATTCAAAACTTCGGTAGGTTGATAGATTCTACCAGAAGCATCTTCATTCAAAAGTAAAAACAAATAATCCGAAACATTGTGAATATTGGTTTTCGCCAATTGAATTTGATGTTCGATTTCATTGAGACGAACCTCCATGTACAAAACTTCTGATTTCTGAATCAAACCATTGTTGTAGTAATTGTCGATGACTTTTTTATTCGCCAAAGTTGTTTGTTTCGCATTTTCCAAAGTTTCGAACATTTTATATGCCAATTGAAGCATTTTATAGGTTTTGTTCAATTCAAATTGAAGGTATTCCTTGGTTCTTTGTTGTTTGATTTTCAATACTTCTGTTTTGACCAATCCTGCTTTTTTCTGATAAATCGCATCTAAATTAAAAATAGGTTGTTGAACTTCAATTTTCGGACTGAAATCAGTGATATTGTCTGGACTATTTAGAAAATCAGGATTGAAATCCTCCATCGTAATTCGGGATTGATTCAATTTAAAACCAAAAGAATTGAGCGGACTGTTGGTGTTCATCACCGAATAAGAAGCGGTGATATTGGGCAAATAGATCGCTCTGCTTGCCAACAACTCAGCTTTAGAAAGTTCAATTTCCTTTTGTGCCAATTGCATTTGTAGGTTTTGATCCAATGATTTTCCATGGAGTTCCATTTCAGAAATCCGAAGAGTATCTTGTGCGAAACCCGAAATTCCCAAGACGGATAATAAAATAAATACTGTGTTTTTCATTTGACTGATTGATTTCTTCATTTTCAGTTGCAAAATTAGAACAGCCAAAACTCATGGACAGTAATCAATGTTACACAAGCAACAAATTCAACAGTTAGAAGAACAGATTTAAAATGTTTTTCATGTTTTTTCCATTTCTTTCACTCAGATAGCAAGCCACAGGAACAATCAGCAAAGTCATTCAATTTAACCAACCATGAATTCTATGCTTTCTAATAAAAATAAATCAAAATTATTCCCATCACTTCGTCCGTTCGACAAATTATTTTGGTGAAATAATTTTAATAAGTGATTGTTATTTAAATAGTTATATTTGCGTACTTAATTTGAATGTCATGATGCGTTTGCTCTTATTGCTTGTGCTGTTTTTCAGCTTTGGTTTCACTCCAGCCCTTCCTGTGGATGCGAATTTGGAAGTAACTACTTCTCCTGATGCGGTAGAACAAGTGGTTTATGTGACCAAAACGGGAAAAAAATACCACAAAGGAAGTTGCCATCACTTGACACAAAGTAAAATTAAAACGACCCAATCTGCTGCTGAAAAGTCGGGGTATACTGCTTGTAAAGTTTGTAAACCTTAAAGTTTAGAATGAAACACTTCTAAAGTTTTTTATTTTTAATGAAACTGAAGTGCCAACAGGTTTTTCTGATGCATAAAGTTGAAGGCGAATGCCTGCTCTTTCTACTTCTATCAAATAAATTGCGCCCAAATAACGGACATCAATCAAGTTGAATGGGACGCCTGCTGCATCTATTTCGATTTCTTCGGGATAAATGATTGCCCATTGATTTTCTGGAATTTGAATTTGAAACAAAGCCTGCATTTGATGCGCGTTGAGTCGATTGTATTCACCAAATAAGCTGGCTATATATTCATTTTTTGGAGTATTTCTGACCGTTTCGGCTGCTGATTTTTGCAGTAAAAAACCTTCTTTCAGCACCATGATTTCATCCGAATAGCCCAAAGCATCTTGGTAATCGTGCGTGGTCAGCAAAACGGTTGCATCA
Organism: Moheibacter sp.; assembly: GCA_035515075.1. Lineage (GTDB taxonomy): Bacteria > Bacteroidota > Bacteroidia > Flavobacteriales > Weeksellaceae > Moheibacter. Next base: position 13,816 of record DATJBZ010000028.1, read on the forward strand.
TTTGATTTTGCCCATTGTCCAATTTTTTTTCTCAATTTCAATTTCAAAGGTTGATCCAAATGACTGAAGGGTTCATCGAGCAAAAGAACTTTCGGTTTTGCAGCCATAGCGCGTGCAAGCGCTACTCTTTGCCGTTGACCACCGCTGAGTTGTTGGGTGATTTTTTGAGCAAAAGGCAATAAATCGACAATTTCCAATGCGTCCTCAATTGTTTTATTCTTTAATTCTGCATCAAAATTACTGAGATAATGGCCCACGTTTTCATGCACACGAATCGCATCGACCAAATCAAATTCTTGCGGAACAAACTTCATGGCAGCATGTCCAGGAATTAAATTGAATTTAGGACCAGTGAGCCCTTCGTTCTCATACAAGATTTGACCAGAAGTTGCGTCTTCCAATCCATACAACAAACGCAACAAAGTAGATTTCCCGCTACCACTTTCGCCTAAAATTGCGGTGGTTTTCCCTCTGGAGATGCCAAATGAAAGTGCCGACAAAATGTTTTTTGTATGTGGATAGTTGAAATGGAGATCTTGGACGGAAAATATATCATTCATGGGACGAAGATAATTCGAATACGTCACAGCTTGAAACATTGGATCAAAAAAAAGCTCCTCAATTTGAGGAGCTAATTTTTGATTTCCATTAAAACTTTAAATTAAATAGTTGAGTAGAGAGATAAAGTAAAGAAGAAATCGGGAAGGTTTAGTGGTTGACTATCCTAAGGTGTTGAATTAAATTTATTGTGTTTTCTTTCTATTTTTAATTGTTTAAAGCGATGCAAATGTGGACTTGTTTTCATTAAATCCCTACATTTGCCGGTATAGTAATGGGGGTAGTTATTGGTAACTACCCAAGGGGTAGTGGGTAACATCTTGTTAATGAGCAAGAATATATTTTTACATTTTCACGAATGAAAGGACATATACTGAAAGTAATCTTTCTTTTTTTTATAGGGATTCAAGTTTCAGCACAGACAATAGATAAAAAAGCTTTGCACGAAGAAGTGACAGGCTATAACAATGCGTACCAATATGAAAAGTCAATTGAACGATTGGAAGAAATTCTATTTGATCGAAAAAGCACCAACTTGGATCTTTTCCATGCTTATTTATTGAAATCCTATACCCACAAAAGAGTGTTCAATTATCCAGCTGTTTTAGAAAATTTGGGAGCTGCTTTGGAGGCCGTTCGTGGTGAAAAGGATTTCATTCATTATGAAACTAAAATCATGATTGAAAAGATGTTGATTAGTTTTGATTTGATGAAATATGGTGAGGTAGAGGACTATTTAAAAGACATCAACAAAAGAGATTTGTCGCATTTGGATGCTTCTACTCTTGGCTTTTATTACAATGTCTTGGCTTCTTTGGAAATGGACAAAATGAATTATAAAAAGTCAAGAGAATATTTGGACCAAGTCATTGAAATTTTCAAAAAAGGCGAACCGCGGCATTTGCCGATGGCTTATTCGAAAATGATCAATCTTTCTGCCGTGATCAAAGATGTGGAATTGGGCGAAATGGCTTTTGATTCGGGGATGTATTATGCCGAAAAATGGGCCGTTGACATTTACAAAGTCCGTTTGTTACAAGACATGAATGATTTCTATTTTAGAATGGGGGATTTTGAAAATGCTTATTATTTTCAAAAAGAAGGCAATGAGTTGTTTGGAACGTATGGTGCGCCGTACCAAAGCGGAAAATTAAACATTTTGGAAACAGAATTGTTGAAAAACCGAAAGGACTTGGAATTGAGAAACAAAAGAAATGTATTGATTTTCGCCTTGATTTTATTGGGCTTATTGAGTGTGTTGATTTTGGTTTTGTTTCGATTTTTTAAATTGAGTCGGAGCAAAAGAAAATTGGTGGAACAAGAAAATGACCGCATTCGTGCTGAGTTGGAATATTTCACCCAACAATTTCAAGAAAAGGAAAGCGCTTTGGTTGACAAATATGGCGAGAATTTGAGCGAACGTCAATTGGAAATCATTGATTTGGTCAAAAAAGGAAAAACCAATCGTGAAATCGGTGAGGAATTGTTCATCTCTGAAAACACCGTCAAATACCACCTAAAAAACATTTACACCATTTTGGGGATTGAAAGCCGAAACGCATTGAAATAAGGAATTCTTTAGTGGGTTTCTATTTTCAACTATGCTTATCTTTGGCTTTTTCAAATAATCGATATTTTTGATGAAAGTATTCAAATTTGGTGGTGCATCGGTCAAGGATGCGGGCAGTGTGAAAAACATTGTAAAAGTCTTGGAAAGTCAGGGTTGTGAAGATATTTTCATGGTAATTTCTGCCATGGGAAAGACCACGAATGCCTTGGAAGAAGTCGTTCGCTTGTATTTTGAACGCTTGGATTATGGGTTGAAATTGGATGAAATTCAGCAAAACCACCAAAACATTGTCCAAGAATTGTTTCAACATCCTGAAAGCATCCAAGCAAAAATTCACCAACTTTTTGATGAATTGAAAGGTTTTCTAACAAGGAACCAATCCCCAAATTATGATTTTGTGTACGATCAAGTGGTTTGTTTGGGCGAAATGCTTTCCACCAAAATTGTCAGTGATTTTTTGAATGAAATGGGGATGCAAAATACTTGGTTGGACGTGCGTGCTTATATCAAAACCGATGCAACTTACAGAGAAGGAAAAGTAGATTGGTCAAAAACCACTGAACTTTTTCAACAATTGTCTTTGGGGAAATTCTATGTGACCCAAGGTTTTTTGGGTGCTGACGATCACTTTTTCACGACCACTTTGGGCAGAGAAGGTTCAGACTATACGGCCGCGATCATTGCCAATTGTTTGAATGCGGAGAGCATGACGATTTGGAAAGATGTTCCCGGTGTGTTGAACGCTGATCCGCGTTATTTTGACGAAACGATTTTGTTGGAAAAAATTTCCTATGCAGAAGCCATTGAGTTGGCCTATTATGGTGCGTCAGTCATTCATCCAAAAACGATGCAACCTTTGCGACAAAAGCAGATTCCATTTTATGTGAAGTCTTTTTTAGCGCCTGAAGCAGTAGGAACAACGGTTGAGAATGGTGGTTCTTTGTTTCCCAAAGTACCTTGTTTTATTGTGAAAAAAGAACAGCATTTGTTGACTTTGACGACCACTGATTTTACATTCATTACCGAAGACAAAATCAGTGCTTTGTTCAAGGAATTGTCCAAGTTAAAAATCAAGGTCAATTTGATGCAGAGTTCAGCGATTACTTTGTCGCTTTGTTTGGAAGATAAATACGAGCAACTGCCCGTGTTTATGGAGGGGCAAGGAGATAAGTACACCATGGATTGGGAAAAAAATGTATCTTTATATACACTAAGGCATTTTGATGCGGATCTGGCGCAGCATTTTCAAAGAGGCGAAGAATTGCTCAGACAAATCATCAAAAACACCTTACAAATAATAGTCAGAGAATAATGGTTTTAGTCAGTACCAAAGATATTTTTCAAGTTTCAGGTCTTAAAAAATTAGGCCCATTGGGCTATCCATTGGCGTGGTTGTTCAAAAGCCTCACGGGCATCAATCGGTTGAACGAATTGTATGCTGGAGGATTTGAGATGAATGCCACCGATTTTTTAAGTTATTTGTTGGATGACCTTCAAATTAAATATGAATTGCATGAGGTTGATTTGAGCCGAATTCCAAAAGAAGGACCGTTCATCATCGTTTCCAACCATCCTTTGGGCGGTTTGGACGGGATTTTAATGATGCACATCATTTCGACGATTCGTCCGGATTTTAAAATCATGGGCAATTTCTTATTGGAAAGAATTGATCCTTTGAAACCGATGGTCATTGCGGTGAATCCCTTTGAAACGAGAAAAGAAGCTTTCGATAGCAGTCGAGGCATGCGCGAATCGATCCGTCATTTGAGAAATGGTGGGTGTTTGGGGGTTTTTCCTGCAGGAGAAGTTTCGACCAAAAATGAATCGGGGGAAATTGCTGACCGAGCATGGCAAAATCCAGCGATGAAATTGGTGAAAAAGATGAATGTGCCTGTTGTGCCCATGTATTTTCACGCCAAAAATTCGACTTTATTTTATCGATTGGCTGCGATGAGTGCCAATTTGCAAACCGCGATGTTGCCCAGAGAAATGGTCAGGCCACGCTACCATCCGATCAAAATTCGAATTGGGAAACCGATTTTGCCCAAACAACAGCAAGAGCTCCAAGACATTCAGGTCTATTCTGATTTTTTAAGGAAAAAAACTTATGCGCTTTCGACTTATTATACCCAGAAAAAATCATTGTTGAGCGATACGCTGAAAATTCCAACTTCGATCGCCATCAATTCCAAAAATAAGAAACCCAAAGAAATTGTTGAAATGACCGCTTTGGAATTGATCAATTTAGACATTGAAAATCTAAAAAAATCAGAAGAGGCTTTGTTGTTCAAAAGCAACAATTATGAATGTTTTTTTGCCAAAGCACAAGAAATCCCGCACGTTTTAAGAGAAATTGGTCGTTTGCGAGAAATTACTTTTAGAGAAGTAGGAGAGGGCACCAATTTAGAGATTGATTTGGACCGTTATGATGTGCATTACCACCATTTGTTTTTATGGGATGCAGACCAACAACAAATCGTTGGTGCTTACCGCATGGCGTTAGGAAAAGAAGTGTACGAACAATTTGGGGTCAATGGTTTTTATTTGAATGAATTGTTTCACATCGAACCAGAATTGCACCATTTTTTCAAAGAATGTATTGAAATGGGTCGTGCATTTGTGGTGCCAGCTTACCAACAAAAACCGATGCCTTTGTTTTTACTTTGGCGCGGCATCGTCCATGTAACTTTGAGAAATCCAGACCAAAAATACATCATCGGTGGCGTGAGTATCAGCAATCAATTTTCAGAATTTTCGAAATCTTTGATGATCGAGTTCATGAAATCGCATTATTATGATCCGTATGTCGCGCAATATGTTCGTCCAAAAAAAGAATTCAAGGTCAAATTGAAAGATGCCGACAAAGAGTTTTTCTTTGATGAAGCAGAGGCCGACATGAATAAATTTGACAAGTTGATTGATGAAATCGAACCGAATTTGTTGAGAGTACCTGTTTTGATCAAAAAATACATCAAGCAAAATGCGAAATTGATCGGCTTCAATGTCGATCCGAAATTTAATGATGCCATCGACGGATTGATGTACATCCGCATCAGTGATCTGCCAGAAAGTACAGTGAAACCTGTGCTGGAAGAATTTCAAGCTGAGCTCAACAAAAAGTTGGAAAACAACAAATAATTGAAAAGCATTAAAAAATTATTTTTTTTAAAAGCAACGCTTATTTGTGTGTGAGTCGGGTGATTAGTCGCAATTTGAATTCAAATCATGAGAAAACTCAGCCAGCGAATCTTCAAAGAAAAATAGTTTGGCACAGCGTTTGTATTTTACCCAATAGATTTAGTAAAATAAATTGTTCTCATGTGTTAATTAAGATTAAAAGCTCGTTTCTTGAAACGGGCTTTTTTTCGTTTTAGTTCTGATGGTTTGCTAGGTTGAACCTGACAGACTTTTAAAAGCTGTCAGGATTAAATACTTTCAATGCCGCCCTGAAAGGGCAATATAATTCAACTTGGGGCAATCGCCCTAAGAAAAAGAAATCCGTCGCTTTGAAAGAACTCATTAATCTTGCATGAATGCTTCCGCTTTTTCCACCATGTTTTTTGAGCCACAGAAAAACGGTACTCTTTGGTGCAATTCAGTAGGTTCGATGTCCATGATGCGGTTGAAGCCATCCGAAGCCTTTCCGCCCGCTTGTTCTGCCAAAAAAGCCATGGGATTGCATTCGTAAAGCAACCTCAACTTCCCATTGGGGCTTTTGGTGCCAGAAGGATAAATATAAATCCCGCCTTTGATCAAATTGCGGTGAAAATCCGCACACAAAGAACCGATATAGCGCGAAGTATAAGGACGGTTGCCTTCTTCTTGCTGACAATATTTCAAGTAATTTTTCACACCTTGTGGGAAAAGCGCGTAATTTCCTTCGTTGATCGAATAAATTGAACCGTCTTCTGGAATTTGTAAATTGGGATGAGACAAATAAAAGGTGCCAATCGATGGATTCAAAGTAAAGCCATGTACGCCATGTCCCGTTGTGTAAATCAACATGGTCGAACTTCCATAGACGACATAGCCCGCGGCAACTTGGCGGTTTCCAGCTTGCAAGAAATCTTCCAATTGAACAGGTGTGCCGACTGGTGTCACTCTTCGGTAAATCGAAAAAATCGTGCCGACAGAAACATTGACATCGATGTTGGACGAACCATCCAAAGGATCGATCAAAACCACATATTTGCTTTTGTCTGAATTTTGGTAATTTTCAATCTGAATGAAATCATCGTTTTCTTCGGAAGCAATGCCACAAACGACTTCTCTTTGCGATAGTGTTCGGATAAAAACTTCATTGGCAAATACGTCTAATTTTTGCTGTTCTTCTCCTTGTATGTTTTCAGCCCCAAATTTGCCGATGATGTCGACCAATCCTGCTTGGTTGACTTTGTGGTTGACAATCTTTGAAGCGAGTTTGATCGAACTCAACAAACGGGTTAATTCTCCTGAAGAGTATTGGAAATCTTTCTGATTTTCAATGATAAATTCGCCTAAAGTTTGCCCTCTTTCTAAATCCATGTTGTTGTAGGTATAATTTTTTGTGAACGACAAATATCGTAAATTTCTGGAAGCTTTGGAAAAGTTAATTTAAGGTTGGTAAACGCTTTCCCCTTGGATGAAAGTCGCCATAATTTTTATTGAAGGAATTCTATCTGCGTCAATTTGCATTAAATCTTGGTCCAAAATCGTAAAATCTGCCCATTTCCCGATTTCTAAACTTCCTTTTTTCTGCTCTTCAAAATTGGCATAAGCCGCCCAAATGGTCATGCCTTTTAGCGCTTCTTCTCGGCTCAAAGCTTCTTGAATTTGAAAGGCTTTTTCTTCTGGATGTTGGCTGTCTTTTCGTGCAATGGCTGCATAAAAAGTCAACATCGGATTGACTTGTTCTACTGGGAAATCTGTTCCCAAAGCAATTTTTCCTGCTTTTTCTAACAATGTTTTGTAGGAATAAGCGCCTTGCAATCTTTCTGCGCCGATGCGTTGTTCCACCCAATTCTTGTCGCTTGTCGCATGCGTAGGTTGTACCGAAGGCAAGATGTTGTCTGAGAAATAATGAAAATCTTGGGGCGAAATGATTTGCGCATGTTCTACACGCCAACGTTTGTTGGTGGAATTTTTCAAAGCACGATGGTAGGCTTTCAATACAGAAATATTCGCCGAATCGCCAATCGCATGGCTGTTCATTTGAAAATCAGTGGAAGAAAATAAATTCGCAAAATATGCCAAACTATCTGCAGAGACGATCATCGCGCCATAATGGTGGGGATGATCCGAATAAGGCGCGCGCATGGTTGCACCACGCGATCCCAAAGCGCCATCGGTATAAATCTTAAAAGAACGCACGTTCAATCGATCGGTTTCATAAATGCCTTGTTGGAGGTAATGCGCTCTGTTGGCTGGCGTATTGTTCAGCATTGCATAAACCTTCAATTTCATTCTTCCTGCTTTTTGCAAACTATCGATCAATTCGACAATTTCACGGTCTAAACCTGCATCTGCAACGGTTGTTAAACCATTTTCCCAAGCAATTCTTTCGGCGGTCAAAAGCGCATTGATTTGCGTGCTGCGGTTGGGCGAAGGAAGACTTTGATGAACGAGTTGCATGGGCGCGTCGATCAAAATGCCTAAAACTTCCCCGTTTTTTAAAACAATTTCTCCACCGCTAATTTTTGTGTTTTTGGTGATGCCTGCCAATTCCAAAGCTTTGGAATTGACCCAAAGCGCATGGCCATCAATGCGGCTCAAAGCAACAGGAATGTCTGGAAACCACTCATCCAACATCTTTTTGTTGGGAAACTCTTGATTGGGCCATTGATTTTGGTCCCAACCAAAACCAGTGATGGAATTGTTGGGGTTTTTTTGGTGAAATGCTTTGATTTTTGCCAAGGCTTCTTCCGCACTTTTGCTGTTGGTCAAATCAACATTTTGCAACATCAATCCATAACCATACAAGTGCGCGTGCGCATCGATCAAACCAGGAACGATGGTTTTGCCTTGTGCATCATAGATTTCATCGGCTTGAAATTCTTTCAAAATGGTATCGTCATCACCAATGCCAATGATTTTGCCATCTTTGATCGCCATCGAAGTCGCAGTGTCAAATTGTTCATTGACGGTATAAATCAGCGCATTTTGGACAATCAGATCCGCTTTTTTGGGTGAAGTGGAACAAGCAACAAACCCCAGAATATATAATAGATAGAATAGATTTTTCATGAAATTTCAAATGAAAGTTTTTGAAAATTAAGCCACAATTTCTCCATCAACCCAAACTGTCGAAGGACGAAGTTGTCCTTGGTAATAAATCAGATCCCTGAAATCATCGGTTGGAAACGCAACGAAATCCGCTTTTTTGTCAATTTCTAAAGTGCCTCTATCGGTCAAATTCAAAGCTTTTGCTGCACGGAAGGTCATTCCAGACAATACTTCTGCCATTGAAAGTTTTTCAAATGTTGCCAAGATGGATGCTTGGGTCAGCAAATCGCCCATGGGTGCAGAACCGGGATTCCAGTCCGAAGCAATTGCCAAGCAGGCACCAGCATCCAATAATTTTCTGGCGGGCGTGTATTGCATGCCCAAACCGATGGATGCGCCAGGCAGAGCCGTGGCTACCGTATTGGATTGTGCCAAAGCTTCAATTTCTTTTTCCCCTGAAAATTCCAAATGATCGGCACTCAAAGCGCCAAATTCTACGGCCATCAAGCTTGCGCCTGCGGTGAATTGATCGGCATGAACGGTGATGTCAAATCCTTGTGCTTTGGCTTGTTTCAAATAAGTTGTGCTTTCATCGATGGAGAAAGCAGATTGTTCGGTAAAAATATCAATGCGCTGTGCCAAGTTTTTTGCTTTCAACACTGGGAAAATTTCATCGACGAGCAATTGCAGATATTCGGCATTGCTTCCTTCAAAATCTCTGGGTTTCATGTGTGCGCCCAAAAACGTCGGGACGATGGTGGCTTTTGTATTGTTTTTCAATTGTTGAATGGCCTCCAACATTTTCAATTCGTCAGGAATGCTCAATCCATAACCGCTTTTGACTTCGATGGTGGTTGTGCCATTTTTGGTTAAATGGTTGGCACGATGAAGTGCGTTTTCATACAAGGTTTGTTGGGAATCCATTCGCGTATTGGTCACCGTGCTCCAAATTCCTCCGCCGCTTTCTGCAATTTCCAAATAAGTTTTTCCATTGAGGCGCATGGCAAAATCTTGGGAACGTTTTCCGCCAAAACAAATGTGCGTATGGCTGTCCACAAATCCTGGAAGCAATACTTGATTGCCTTCGATGGCTTGGATTGCTGCTTGAGGAAAGTTCTGTTTCAAGGTTTTGTAATCGCCCAATTGAATGATTTTTCCATCTTGAACGAGAATGCCCGCATCGGGAAGAATTTCCAATTGTTCATCTTTTACAGCGCCTTTCAAAGGAATGTCTGCCAAAGTGATGATTTGAGAAAATGGACCGATTAATTTCATGTTTGATATGATTTGAATTCAAAAAGCAAAGTTAGGTTTTTTATAAAACACAAAAAGTCCTGATGACTCAGGACTTTTCATAGTTTGTATCTTAATTGAGAATTAAGCTTTGTTGGCTTTGATGTCCAATTGAAGAACGACTTCGTCTTTGATGACAGATTCACCACCTCCTACGAAGTTCATTCCGAAATCTTGACGGTTGATCACGATTTCTTCAGATTGAAGAGAAACATTGTCTCCTTCATGTTTTACATTGGCTTTGAAAGTAATGTTTTTAGGTATTCCTCTGAAGTCCAAGTTACCTGAAATTTCTGTGTTGTAATCTCCTTCAGCCAAAGCTTTCACGTCAGTGATCACAAAAGTAGCTTCTGGGAATTTCTCAACATCCAAGAAATCAGCTGATTTCAAATGTCCTTCCAAATCTCCTTTGCTTTTTGCATTGTCAGCCAAATCAGCACTTTCCAAAGTGTTCAAATCAGCAACCAATTTTCCTGATTCCAAAACTCCTTCAGACAACAACAATTCTCCACTTTTCAATTTGATGGGGCCGTAGTGTCCTTCTTCTGGTTTTGAAGCGTCATGGAAAAATTTGAAACCTCTCCAAGTGGCTGAACTTACGTTGGTGTCCACTGCAAAAGTTTCTGCTTCCATTGAAGCCACTGACTCTTCTTGTGCATCGGTTGTTTCAACAGTGATTGCGTTTCCGCCACATGATGCTAAAAAAAACATTCCAACTAAGGATAAACTTAATAATACTTTGTTCATTTTTTTAATTTTAGGCAAACCTATTGCAAAAACCTTGCCTGAGTCTTGACCTATGGTAAGTTTTCTGGGTTAAGCTTTTGTGATTCAGGTTTTGATTTGAGGTTGGGTTCTAAAAAAGCGCCGTGGTGTGCATGGACAACGGCGCTGTTTTTTTGACATTGTTTTTGGAAGTGTTATGGATTGATTTTGGCTTCCAATTCCGCAACTTTCTTTAGCAAGTTTTCAATCATTTCTTGTTGTTCTTTGACGGCCTGAACCAAAGGAACGACGAATTGACTGTACGACAAGGTGTAATAGTCATTTTCTCTTTCAGGTGCATTGATGCCATCAAAATCATAGTTGAGTGCTTGGGCAGCTTTTTCTACGTCTTGTGCCAAGAAACCGGTTTGGATCTTTTGGGTTGCATGGTTGTTATATTCGGTTGCACTTTTATTGAGCTGTTGGGCCATTTTATGGTTGTCAAAATAATAGGTCACAGGATTCAGTTGGTTGATGAAGGCCAAGCCAGGTACATTTTGTTGGACATTGCTTTTGAAACGTGCATCAGAAGGGGTGGTAAAAGGTACTTGTCCTTCAATCCGGGTGACTGCGGTATTGCCGATTCTTACTTTGTCGCTGGCGTTGACAATTGCACCACTTCCTATGGCGGTTGCATTGTTAAAGTGTCCTTCGCTGGTATCGGCACCATGGCCAAGCGCAGTATTGTTGTCTCCACCAGTGTTGGTGATTAATGAATTGTGTCCGACGGACGTGTTGTTGTCACCAAGGCTATTTTGAGATAATGCTTGGTATCCAATGGCGGTATTCTGGCTTGAACCTCCAGAGAGTGCATAGGCGCCTAAGGCAGTATTTTCATTGCCGTAATAATTCTGTCTCATGGCTCCCGATCCCATAGCGGTATTGCCGTTTCCTTCTCTGTTGTTTTCTAAAGCACCCGTTCCTGTAGCCGTATTGGCGTTTCCTGTTCTGTTTTCACGTAAAGCTTCAGCACCTACAGCAGTATTAACCCCTGTCGAGTTATAATACAAAGCATAGGCACCTACGGCTGTGCTGTAGCCTGCTTGGTTAGATGTCAAAGCGCGGGCGCCCACGGCAGTATTGTAACCTTTTATAGACCCTGCTAAAGCTTGTGTGCCGACTGCAGTATTGAAATTTCCTTCAATATTGCGACCTAAGGCGCTAGTGCCCACGGCCAAGTTAAAATCTCCAGTTGTATTATACCCCAAAGCATATCTGCCTATGGCAACACTTCCAGGTGTATTGTCTAGGGGCTTGAAAACACTTAAGGCGCTTTCTCCAATGGCTATGTTGCCGTGTAGGGGCATGTCATCGTTGCCTGCTCCCTTGCCTATCCGTATATTTTCTCCATTTTTGTATCCGATGAAGCCTATTTTTTCGTTGTTGGCTTTGAATATCAGCGGTTGTCCGTCTGTGGTGCCGATGAAATGAACCTTCGGGTCGGTGTTGGCGTTTCCTTCCATCGACCATGCGTTGTTGACTTCGTTACCTGATCCTGCTTCGAGTTTGATCCATTTTGTGCCATTGTTGTAATAGTAACCAGGCGTAACGCTGTTTGTACCAGTTGTGGTAGCGGTGTTGTACAAAGTCATTCCTTGTACGTGCTCTGCCAAAGGTGCAGCGTTTGTCGTTGCCGTCAAGGCGACTCTGGGTAGAAGCAATCCACCTTTGGTGTCCGTGGCGTTTAATTCTAATAAAGCATCAGGGTTGGGGCTGTCAGTACCGATTCCGACTTGAGAATAAGCCCAGTTTACTGTAAGGAATGCAGACAGTAAAAGTACGTTTTTTTTCATTTGTTGTAATTTATTAAATAATTGAATTTTCTTTTTTAATTAATAGTAAGATAGAGGTTTGTAAATGTATTCGTTTTTAAACGAATAAAATATTTTTTAGGAATTTAATTTGACTCCAAATTGTCCATTGATGGTAGCTTTGCGCTAAATTTCATTTAAAAAAGAGCCATCGTCAAGATGAGCAATGGCTCTCCAATTAGGGGGTTGGTTAAATTTTAAAGATCGATTTTGGCTTCCAATGCGGTCATTTTGTTTTGAATGTCTTCGATCATCATTTGGTGCTTTTGTAGCGCTGAATCCAAATTGTCCGTTTTCAATTCCTGCGCAAGGATCATTTCTTGTTGTTCTTTGACGGCTTGTACCAAAGGAACGACGAATTGACTGTACGATAAGGTGTAATAATCGTTCTCGTTTTTAGGGGCAATCACTCCATCAAAATCATAGTTGAGTGCTTGGGCAGCTTTTTCTACGTCTTGTGCCAAGAAACCGGTTTGGATCTTTTGGGTTGCAGTGGCATGGGTGTTGTAGTCGGTTGCACTTTTATTGAGCTGTTGCGCCATTTTTTGGTTGTCAAAATAATAAGTGACCGGTTGAAGTTGGTTGATGAAAGCTAGACCAGGTACATTTTGTTGGACATTGCTTTTGAAACGTGCATCAGAAGGGGTGGTAAAAGGCACTTGTCCTTCGATGCTGGTGACAGTGGTATCGCCGATTCTTACTTTGTCGCTGGCGTTGACATTTGCCCAAGCGCCAATTACCGTGGAATTAAACAGATTTTCTGACATCGACCCGGCCATATATCCAAGGATGGTATTGTAGTACAGCGTGACAATGTTAAAAGATGCTAGACCACCAACGGCAACGTTGCCATTTCCACTTTTAAGTTCGTGCATGGCATCAGAACCGATGGCTGTGTTGGTAAGGCTATTCTGAAGTCTGTGCATGGCTTCAAAACCCATGACGGTATGCCAAGTTGCATGGTCTGTGTAGGATATGGCCCGGTAGCCGTCGACTGTATTTCTACTTCCATCTCCATTTCCTTTTGCATTGGCAAACAAAGCTTCAGTGCCTATAACGGTGTTGTATTCTCCATTTGTTTGGGAAAACATGGTGCGGTAGCCACTGACGGTATTGTAGTCTTTGTTGTTATTGGATAAAGCCAAAGCGCCACTGACGGCATTGTAGTTTCCTGTTGTATTGGCCAACATGGATTGAAATCCATTGGCGCTATTCTCGTTTCCTGTACCGTTGTAGCGCAGTGCATTGGCACCTGTTGCAGTATTCAATTCACCAGTCGTATTTTTAGAAAGTACGTTTTCTCCGACGGCAGTATTGTACTCGCCTCTGGTTATGGGATTACCAGCATTTAGTCCAAGGAATGTGCCGTCACCATACCCTCGGCCAAGATAGGCGACTCTTTGGTTGTTGGCTTTGAAGAACAGAGACTGTCGGTCAGTGGTTCCGATGAAATGAGTTGAGCTGTTTGTGCCACTGTTTCCTTCTGTTGACCAAACGTGGGAGTTGTCTTTTGATTCGAGTTTGATCCATTTGGAACCATCGTTGTAATAAAAACCTGGCGAAACGCCATTTATACCTGCGATTATTCTGGTGTTGTACAAAACCATTCCCTGGACATGTTCGGTCAAAGGTCCGGAAACTGTGGTTGAGTACAATTCGACTCTGGGGAGCAGCAAACCGCCTTTGACAATTGTTGCATCCAACTCCAACAAGGCGCCAGTTTGAGGTTGGACTGTGCCGATTCCCATTTGAGAGTAGGCAAAGCTTAGGCTGAATAATGCAGAGATTAAAAATGTATATTTTTTCATGGGTTGTCTTTGGTGGTTAAAAATTCATTTTAGCTTCTAATTCTTCCATTTTGGACTGCATGCTTTCAATCAATGCTTGTTGTTTTTGGATGGTGGATTCCAAAGTTTCAGTTTTCAAGTTTTGTGCATGGATGATTTGCTGTTGTTCTTTTACGGTTTGCACCAAAGGGACCACAAATTGGCTGTACGACAAGGTGTAATAACCTTCTTCGTTCTCAGGTGCAATTACTCCATCAAAATCATAATGGATGGCGTGCGCAGCTTTTTCTACTTCTTGGGCTAAAAATCCTGTTTTTATTTGTTTGGTTGCAGTTGGATGGGGTTTGTTTTTCGCGGCACTTTCGTTGAGTTGTTTGCCCATTTTTTGGTTGTCAAAATAATAGGTCACGGGATTCAGTTGGGTGATGAATGCTAAGCCGGGGACATTTTGTTGGACATTGCTTTTGAAGCGGGCATCAGAAGGCGTGGTAAAAGGTACTTGTCCTTCGATGCTGGTTACATCAGTATTGCCGATTCTTACTTTGTTGCTGGCGTTGACAATTGCACCGTTTCCTATGGCGGTAGCGTTGGACAAATTATTGGCGCTAACGTCTGCGAATTCTCCAATGGCCGTATTGCCCGATCCTGTGGTATTGGATTTTAATGCAAGAACTCCTACAGCAGTATTGCGCTCTCCTGTGGTGTTGGCATACAAGGATTGGTAACCTATGGCGGTGTTGTTTGAGGCGTCGGTGTTGGATTTCAGCGCTTCAAAACCCATGGCGGTATTGTTTGCTCCTGTTATGTTGTCATGCAGTGCATTGGCACCCGTTGCAGTATTGTTGTTTCCTATGGTATTGGCATACAGCGCTGAGGCGCCTGTAGCAGTATTGTTGTTTCCATTTGTGTTGGTGTACATGGCTTGGTAGCCATTGGCGGTGTTGTTGCTTCCTTCTTTGTTGGAGTGTAGTGATTTAAAGCCATTTGCGGTATTGTGGTTTCCAGTACTGTTAGCAATCAATGCCCGTCCACCAAATGCAGTGTTGTAGTCTCCTGACCTATTGCTGGATAAAGCACCTACTCCGTTGGCTGTATTCCAACTTCCAGTCATATAGGTTCCAGCAAGTGATAACTGTCCAATGCCGATGTTGTTGCTTCCGCGGGCATCTCGTCCTGCGGATGCTCCAAAGAATAAGTTGCCGTCTTCTTCATAGGTCAAAAAGCCGACTTTTCCTTTGTCGGCTTTGAATATTAAAGGTTGTTTGTCTGTGGTGCCGATGAAATGGTGATCAGCATGGGTGTTGGCATTTCCTTGTATTGACCAAGAGGTAGAAATTACGGAAGGTGTCGTTGCCTCGAGTTTGACCCATTTTGTGCCGTTGTTGTAATAGTAACCAGGAGAAACGCCGTTTGTACCAGGGGTGTTAACGGTGTTGTACAAAGTCATTCCTTCTACGTGTTCTGCCAAAGGTGCAGCAGCAATGGTTGAGGTCAAGGCCACTCTGGGAAGCAATAAGCCACCCTTGACACCAGATGCGTTTAGTTCTAACAAAGCATCAGGATTGGGGGTGTTTGTGCCGATTCCGACTTGAGAATAGGCCAAGTTGACTGCGAATAAGGCAGAAAATAGGAGTGCGTGTCTTTTCATGTTTTCATTTATTTAATTGATAAATATTTTTTCACTTAAGATTTAAATTAATAGAGATATTGTAGGTAAATGTTTTCAAAAATTTCAGTTGTGTTTTTTGTTGGAACATGGTGCGTTAAAGATCCATTTTAGTTTCCCATGCGGTCATTTGGTTTTGCAAGGTTTTGAGCAAAGCTTGTTGGGCTTGCATGGTTTCTTTTTGTTTTTTGACTTTCATTTCCAAAGTGTTGGATTTTAAGTGTTGGTTGTTCAGCCATTCTTCTTGGGTTTTCATTGCATTTTGTTGCGCGAGAATGATTTCTTGCTGTTCTTTCACAGTTTGGACCAAAGGGACAACGAACAAACTGTACGACAAACTGTAATAATTCTCAGGACTATTGGGCGCAGCAATTCCATCAAAATCATATTGGATCGTTTGGGCTGCTTTTTCTACTTCCTGTGCAATAAAACCAGTTTTGGTCTCTTTGGGTAGTGTGATTGGGTTTTCATCGGGTTTTTCTTTGAGGAGTTGTCCCAATTGTTGGTTGTCAAAATAATAAGTGACAGGATTCAGTTGTTTGATGAACGCTAAGCCGGGTACATTTTGTTGGACATTGTTTTTGAAACGTGCATCGGAAGGGACTGACCAACCTACCATTGCTTCAATGAATTTAACATTTGAATTGCCCAATCTTACTTTGTCGCTCATGTCGACTTTCGCGTTATAACCAATGGCTGTCGTATTGTTTAAATCACTATACAAAGGTCCTGCGTGTGCGCCAATGGCTGTGTTGTCATTTCCTGTTATAGTTTGCTCATTTGCCGAAAAACCAATCGCCGTATTGTTGTTTCCAGTGGTGTTGTTTTGCAAGGCGGCGTAGCCCATTGCTGTATTGTTATTTCCAGTGGTGTTGTTGTACAGGGCTTTGTACCCTGCGGCTGTATTGTTATCTCCAGTAGTGTTGC
The DNA here is from genome assembly GCA_035515075.1 of Moheibacter sp. GTDB lineage: Bacteria > Bacteroidota > Bacteroidia > Flavobacteriales > Weeksellaceae > Moheibacter. Next base: position 30,394 of record DATJBZ010000028.1, read on the forward strand.
TGTACAACGCATAGCTACCCATTGCTGTGCTGTTGCTTCTTGTGGTGGTGGTGTACAAAGCAGCGTAGCCAATCGCCGTATTGTCATTTCCTGTGGTGTTGTTGTATAGTGCTTTATGTCCGAGGCTCGTATTGTTGTTTCCTGTGGTATTGTTGTGCAGGGCACTGCTTCCGCTGGCCGTATTCTCGTTTCCAGTGGTGTTGGCCTGCATGGCATAGCTGCCACTGGCGTAATTGTGTCTTCCCGTGGTATTGGAAAAAAGCGCCAATTCTCCTATGCCGATATTTTTGACCGCCACCGAATCGTTGTTTTGCACATTTGAGTAACCTGCGTTGTCCCCCAAAAATAAATTCCCTTCATTTAGCGGCGTTAAATAACCGACGAGTCGGTTGTCTACTTTAAAAACCAAAGCTTGTTCATCTGTTGTTCCGATGAAATGACGCGAAGGATTGGTGCCAGCATTTCCTCGGGTGGTCCAAGCATTGGGCGGATCACCTTGTTTTGTTTGAATTTTGCGCCAATGGGAACCGTCGTTGTAATAAAAACCTGGTGCAATGCTGTCTTGTCCTGTGGTGGTTGCGGTATTGTATAAAATCATTCCTTCAACGTGTTCAAGCAAAGGTGCAGCGGCTGTAGTTGAAGTCAATGCGAGTCTGGGCAGAATCAATCCGCCTTTGAAATCAGCCGCATCTAATTCTAGCAAAGCATTGGGATTGGGGGTGTTTGTGCCAATTCCGACTTGAGAAAAGGCCAAATTCGCTGCGAACGAGGCAACGAGTAAGAGTGCGTATTTTTTCATTGATTAAAGATTCAATTGGGTTGCTAAACTTGACATTTTGGATTGAAGGGTTTCGATCAAAGCTTGTTGTGATTGAATTCTTTCGTTTTGTTCATCGAATTCAGCTTCCAAAGTTTCCGTTCTCAGGTTTTGCGCTTCCATTAATTTTTCTTGGATGGCCATTGCGTCTTGTTGAGAATCGATCATTTCTTGTTGTTCCTTTACAGCTTGTACCAAAGGCACCACAAATTGACTGTAAGACAAAGTGTAATAATCCCAATCGTCTTGAGGCGCGTTGATGCCATCAAAGTCATATTGAAGGGCTTGGGCCACTTGTTCTACTTCTTGCGCGATAAATCCAGAATGGATTTTTTTGGACACAGTAGGAGTATTTATTTGATCAAGGGGCTTTTCACCGATTTGTTGTGCCATTTTATGGTTGTCAAAATAGTAGGTGACGGGATTCAATTGGGTGATAAATTCCAACCCGGGTACATTTTGTTGCACATTGCTTTTGAAACGGGCATCAGAAGGTAAGGTCAAAGGGACTTGTGCTTCAATGCGTTTAACGGAGGAGTTACCAATTCTCATTTCGTTGCTTCGGATGACGATAGCATGTGCGCCTATGGCTGTTGCATTGGAAGAGTTGGGGAGGTAGATTGTTGAACCACTACCGATGCCTGTATTGTCGCTTCCGCCATTTTCTTTCAAAAGTGCAGCTGCGCCTATGGCGGTGTTGTATTCTCCTTTTTTGCTTTTTAGGTAAGCTTGGGTGCCAAAAGTAGTGTTCCCATTTCCTTCTTCACTCGAAAAAGAAGCCTCAAAGCCAATGGCAGTATTGTAGTGCCCTTCAAAATTCATGGTCATTGAACGAGAGCCCACAGCGGTGTTTTCTCTTCCTGTCAAGTTGTTCAGCAAGGATTCTGAGCCGACGGCTGTACTGTAATGGATTTCACGGGTGTTGAACAAAGCAGAATTGCCAAAAGCGGTGTTGAAAGCGCCTGAGACATTTCTATATAAAGAAAAGCTGCCACTGGCTGTATTCCAACTTCCCCATTCATTGTCTTGTAGTGCTTGGAAGCCTATGGCGGTATTGCCTTCTCCTGTCGAATTATTAGATAAGGCATCTTCGCCAACTGCAGTAGTTCTTGGAGGATTCATATTGGGGCTACCGGCGTTCAATCCCAAATACAAACTCCCTCTTGTACGGGCATCTAAATACCCGACTCTTTTATTGTTGGCTTTGAACACCAATGGATTGTTGTCCGTCGTTCCAATGAAATTTATTGCTGAGTTGGTTTGGGCGTTTCCTTCGGTTTCCCAAACATTGGAAGTGTCTCCTCCTGCTTTTATTTTGATCCAACTTGTGCCGTTGTTGTAATAATAACCTGGCGTAACGCTGTTTTCACCAGTGGTGGTTGCAGTGTTGTAAAGGGTCATGCCTGAAAAATGTGCTGCCATGGGCGCAGGGTCCGTGGTCGAAGTCAGCGCCAACCTGGGCAACAACAAACCTCCTTTGATGTCTGTTGCGTCCAATTCTAATAAAGCATCGGGATGCGGGTTTGAAGTGCCAATTCCAATTTGAGAAAAGGTCAAATTAGCTGCCAATAGGGCAGAGAGCAAAGTAGCATGTTTGTACATATTCGTTTCATTTAATGGTTGAGATTTTTTTAAATTAAATCTTAAGTTTTTTATAGAGACGACAAATGTAATCGTTTTTAAGTAATTTAAACGTTTGAATATAAAATTTCAACTTTAAATTATTTTATTCAGATTTCGCCTGGTGGAGTTGATTGGGGACAAAAAAAGAGCCATTGCAGAATTTACAATGGCTCTAAATATTGTGGAATGAAATTGAAAATCAGTAAAATGAAATTATTTTTTTCATTTGATTCTGTTCTTTATTTTTTCAAATACAAATCGAAATAATCGGTGACTTTTTGCATCAAATGCACGCGGTCTTTTCCACGAACATTGTGCTCATGACCAGGATATAAGAAGAAATCGACTTGAACACCTTCGCTTACAGCATTTCTCAGGAAATTCACCGAATGTTGCAAAAGTACGACATCATCCTGCGCGCCATGAATTAGCAATAATTTGTCTTTTAATAAATGGGTTTTGTCGGTCAATAAATTCTTGGCGTAACCTGCAGCATTGTTTTGTGGCGTGCCCATGTAGCGTTCACCGTACATGATTTCATACATCGACCAATCCATCACTGGACCGCCTGCTACGCCTGCTTTGAAAACGTTTGGATGGTGCAACAACAGCGAAGTTGTCATAAAGCCACCATAACTCCAACCATGAATGCCCATGCGGTCTGCATCGACAAATGGCAAGGATTTCAAATAATTGACCCCTTGCATTTGGTCTTCCATTTCTACCGTTCCCAATTGTTTGTAAATCGCTTGTTCAAACGCCAAACCACGGTTGCTGCTGCCTCTTCCGTCCATCACCCAAACCACATAGCCTTGTTGTGCCATGTAATCGTACCAAAGATTTCCACTCGCTGGAAAACGGTTCAAATTCAGTTGGGCATGCGGACCGTTGTACAAATAAACTATGACTGGATATTTTTTTTGGGCATCGAAATTTGTTGGATAAATCAATTTCCCATACAAATCCGTGCCGTCTTTGGCTTGTAAAGTTACATTTTCGACCTTTGGCATTTGGTACTTTTCCAAAGGATTTTTTGCGGTCAAAAGATTTTTTTTGAATTTTTTATCGGTGGACAAAACGTCGATTTTTCTTGGCGTTTGTTCATTGCTCCAAATATCCAAAGCATAAGTTCCAGCAGAATTGGTTGAGAAATGATGGTAACCCGCATCGGAATCAATGCGTGTCATTTTTCCGTTTTTCCAGTGGACAGCGTACAAGTGTTTTTCCATGGCGCCATCTTTGGTTGCGGTGACCAACAATTGATTTTCTTTGGCGTTGATGCCGACAATTTCATTGACCAACCAATCGCCTTGGGTAATCGCGTTCAACATTTTCCCTTGTGCATTGTAACGGTACAAATGCATGAATCCATCGCGTTGCGACCACCACACAAATTCTTTTCCGTCAGGGAGAAAGTACATCGGATGCTGTGGTTCTACATATTTGTCGCTTTTCTCTTCCAACAAAGTGCGCACGAATTTTCCTGAATGGGCTTCATATTCGTTCAATTTCAAATGGTTTTGTCCGCGGTTCAATTCCACAATGTAAATTGACTTTTCGTCGGGTGACCAAGCGATATTGGTCAGGAACAAATCTTTTGGTCCTTCGGTCTGAACGATGGTTGTTTTTTTCGTTTTTGGATCATAAATATGCAATTTGACTTCATGCGAAGTTCTTCCAGCAAAAGGATATTTGATGTTGTGGTTTTCGGCAGGGATGTTCGTCCAATCGACAATCGGATAATCCTCCACCATCGATTGGTCCATGCGGTAAAAAGCGATCAAATTGCCTTTGGGCGAGAAAAATATTCCTTTGTCGATACCAAATTCTTCTCTGTGAACGATTTTTCCATTGACGATATTTTGGCTGCCATCCGAAGTGATTTGGTGCAAATTTTCGCCATCGTATAGAAACAAATCATTGTCGATCACATAAGCCAATTGTCGGGTGTTGGGTTCCAAAGTAATGGCTTCTGAGCTGTCGTCCAATTGCCAGAATTTTTCAGATTGTTGTGTTTTTTTGTTCCAAATCAACCATTCTTTGCCTGATTGGTAGCTGGCGAAATTCTCGTCCAACCAATTCAAATAAGGAAGGTTTTTGTTGTCAAAATCAGTCGAACGCAGTAAAGTGTCCGTTTTGAAATTGGGTAATTCTCGTTGGATCAATGCTGTTCCATAAGGCGTTTTGACCGCTTCAGTAAAGGCATTGGTATTCGGAATCCATTGCAATTGGGATAAATTATCAATTCTCAGATTGGTGCCCAAGCCGATGACGGCTTCTTGCATGGTCAAGGATTGGTTTTGAGAAAACCCCCATCCGCTGCAAAAAAGTAGGCTGTATAGAAAATATTTTTTCATAGTTTGAAAGATTTTAAAAAGGTAAAATTGCGCAAAAGCAATGAATTAAGCTTTAAAAATCAATTGTTTTTCCAAAAATGAACGCGAAAACCAATTCAGAGCATTGAATTGCGCGGGGCAATCCTCAGTGGGTTTGTTCAAATTTGATTATTTTTGTTGAAAATCAAACACAGTATATGATTCATTCCATGACCGGTTACGGAAAAGCAGTTGCTGAAAGTGCCGACAAAAAAATCACCATTGAAGTTCGTTCTTTGAACAGTAAAAATTTGGATTTGAATGTCCGAATTCCTTTTGTTTACAAGGAAAAAGAACTGGAGATTCGAAAAGTTATTTCAGAAAAATTGCAAAGAGGAAAGGTGGATTTTTCAATTCTAATTGAAACGACTTCCGCCAACAAAAACCAACAAATCAATCTGGTCATCATCCAAGCTTACATCGATGAATTCAAGCAAATTGTACCCGAAGCCAGTGATGCTGAGCTGTTGGCGATTGTGATGCGTTTGCCTGACGTGATGACTTATGCAGAAAATACTTTGGAGGATGAGGAATGGCAAATGACGTTTGAAACGATTGATGAAGCCATCCGGAATTTGAACGAATTTCGATTTGCAGAAGGCGAGGTTTTGCAACAAGATTTCATCCAAAGAATTGGCAATATCGAACAGCTTTTGGCAGAAGTTGAACCTTTTGAAAACGAAAGAATTCAGGTACTGAAAGAACGTTTTTTGAAGAATTTGGAAGAATTGGGTGCTGAATACGATGAAAACCGTTATGAACAAGAATTGATTTATTACATCGAAAAGTTGGACATCACGGAAGAGAAAGTTCGTTTGGCACAACATTGCAAATATTTCATTGAAACCTTACAAACCGATGAATCGGAAGGGAAGAAATTGGGATTTATTTGTCAAGAAATTGGAAGAGAGATCAATACGTTGGGGTCGAAATCCAACCATTCTGGTTTACAAAAAATCGTGGTGCAGATGAAAGACGAATTGGAAAAAATCAAAGAACAAATTTTAAACATTTTATAAAAAAGTTGTAAGACGCATTGTAAAGATGAATTCAGGAAAATTAATCATAGTTTCAGCGCCTTCTGGCAGCGGAAAAACGACTTTGGTCAAACATTTATTGGAAACGGTAGAAGCAGTAGAATTTTCTATTTCTTGTGCTACGCGTTCGCCAAGGCCCAATGAAATCGATGGCAAGGATTATTATTTTATCAGCACAGAAGAATTTCGCCAAAAAATTGCCCAAGAAGCTTTTGCAGAATGGGAAGAAGTGTACGAAAACAACTTTTATGGTACCTTAAAAGCAGAAATTGATCGGATTTGGGACCAAAACAAGGCGGTGATTTTTGACATTGACGTGGTCGGTGGGATCAATTTGAAAAAGTTGTATCCGGAGAATTCCTTGTCAATTTTCATCATGCCACCTTCGTTGGACGAATTGGAAAGTCGTTTGAGAAACCGACAAACAGAAACCGAAGAAAAGTTGCAAATGCGCATTGACAAAGCCGAAAAAGAACTGTTGATGGCGGCGGAGTTTGATACGGTTATTTTGAATGATGTTTTGGAAGAAAGCAAAAAAGAAATGGTGGACAAAATCCAAGCATTTTTAGCAGAATAAATTCAATGCATAAGAGACAAAAAGACCTGTTGACAAAAGTGAACAGGTCTTTTTTGATAACTATTTGATTGAAAAGTTAATTTTTTAATTTGATGCCTTTCTTGGTGCTTCTTTTGGCGACTCTGGCTTCCACAGCGCGGATGATTTCCAAGGCGATGTCCTTTCCAGTCGCGCCTTCAATGCCTTCCAAACCTGGGGAGGAATTGACTTCTAACAACAAAGGTCCTTTGGCAGAACGAATCATGTCCACACCTGCCACATCCAAGCCCATGGCTTTGGTGGCTTGTATGGCCAAACGCCTTTCTTCGCGTGTGATTTTCACCACAGAACCCGTTCCACCCAAATGGATGTTGGCGCGGAATTCACCCGGAGGCGCTTCTCTTTGCATCGAAGCGACGACTTTTCCATTGATCACAAAACAACGCAAATCTTTTCCATTGGCTTCTTTGATGAATTCTTGTACCAAAATGTTTGCATTCAAGCTTTTGAAAGCGTTGATCACCGATTCAGCGGCTTTTTTGGTTTCAGCCAAAACCACCCCTTTCCCTTGGGTACCTTCCAACAATTTGATGATCAAAGGCGAACCGCCGACCATTTTGATGAGGTTGTTGGTGTCCAAAGGAGAGTTGGCAAAACCGGTAATTGGAATGTCCAAACCGTTGTCCAACAAGAGTTGTAGCGAATACAATTTGTCACGTGAGTGGGTGATGGCATACGAACTATTGAGTGCATAAACGCCCAAAGATTCGAATTGTCGGGTCAAAGCACATCCATAATACGTCATGCTGGGACGGATTCTCGGAATCACTGCATCCAAATCGTTCAAAGTTCGTCCGCCACGGTAATGAACTTCCGGCGTACGTGCATCCAATTTCATGTAACATTGTTTGATGTTGTAAAATTCGATTTCGTGGCCGCGTTGTTCTGCTGCTTCGATGATCCTTTGGTTGCTGTACAAATTGGGATTGCTCGCCAATAAACCAATTTTCAGCCCTTCATGGCCGATGGGTTCTTTGGCATAATGCGATTCGACTTGTTCCAAACTATGGGAGCCAAACAAGAAGCTGCTCTCTGGATCGACGAGGATTTTTCCTTTCATCGCTTCTCTTCCCAGCAACATGCGGTAGCCCATCGAATCTCGATTGGCCAGCGTAACTTCAATTTCCCAAGCTTCGTTTTCGATTTCCAAGATGGTATTGATCACATAACGATTTTCTCTCGTTCCCGTTGAGCTTTTGATGACCCGACGGTCGATGATGGGCGCTTCGCAATTGACGACTCTACGGCCATCAAACTGCAAAGGATGCACGTCAAACGACACCCAATTTTCGCCATTTCGTTGAAAAGGTATGATGTTGACGGCGTGTAAGGCAGAGGTTTTTGCTCCACTGTCCACCCTAACTTTTATTTTAGGTAACCCCAATTCGGGAAGTGCAATCCACTCTTCACTTCCTGCAATCATTTTTTTATCCATAGTCAAAATGCATTTAAGCGCGATGCAAGATAATATAAGTTCATGATGCGATTCGCTATTTTTTAGACTTGCTGTAAAAATATACAATTCTGTGGATTCATCACATTAATATTTTATCAATAGCGCTGTGATGAGGTTTGCTGGTTTTTTCTTAATTTCGGGTTAAATCTAAATATTCACTGCCAAAAACGCATGGATTTACCTTATTTTTGTCGATTAAATTAAAAAAATGAACTTGGAAAAATTGAATTGGTTGCTTCCTGATTTGTTGAAATTTGCCGTGAATGTTGGTGTGGCATTGTTGATTTTCATTGTTGGATTTTGGTTGGGATACCAATTGAAAAACGTCATCAGAAAGCGAATGGTTCGCAGAGAGGTCGATCCGACCATCCGTGAATTTGTGCTGCCAATTTTTGATTTCTTGTTCAAACTGTTGGTCATCGTCACGGCGATCGGTGCTTTGGGGATCAAAGTCACTTCTTTCGCGGCGATATTGGCGGGATTGGCTGCCGGAATTGGTTTGTCTTTGCAAGGCAGTTTGTCCAATTTTGCAGGTGGCTTGTTGATCATTTTGTTCAAACCTTTCAAGGTCGGTGATTACATCGAAGCTTTGTCACACAGCGGTACAGTGAATGCCATCAGTATTTTGTACACAACGATTACCACGGACCACCAACAAACGGTGGTGTTACCCAATTCCAGTTTGCTCAACAATCCCATCAAAAATTATTCGATTTTACCGACAAGGCGAATGGACATCAAAATTGGGGTTTCTTACAATGAAGATTTGGACAAAACCATTTTGATTTTGCGGCAGATGTTGGAACAAGAAGCCTTGGTATTGAAGGACAAGCCAATTACGGTCGAAGTTTTGGAATTGACGGATTACCGCATCAATTTGGCGGTGAGGGCATTCATCAAGAGAGAAAATTATTGGTCGGTGTATTTCAAAATGCACAAAAAAACCATTGAAATACTACGTGAAAACAACATCGTGGCGACGCCTTCGCCTTCGAAAATGATCGTTTCAGAAAAAGAATAAGCACATGCGAAATCATTTTTATGTACTGGCTGTTTTTTTGGGGTTTTGTTCGATCGTATGGTCGCAAAACGCATGGATTGACAACCATTTGAATGGTGATTTTTACAAAAACCAATTCACTGGTTTTTATTTGTACGATCCTGAAAGTAAACAAGAATTGGCGAATTTTAATGGTGAAAAATACTTTACGCCTGCATCCAATGTCAAGATCATGGCTTTGTACAGCGCGATGAAAGTGTTGCCGGATTCGATTCCTGCTTTGCGCTACGAAAGAAAAAACGGGAAGTTGATTATTGAAGGTTTGGGCGATCCGACCTTTTTACATCCTGAATTCAAATCGGTCAACAAGGTATTGGATTTTCTAAAAAAACAAACCGAACCGATTTATTTACATTGGGGAAAATTTGAAGGACCAAGAATGGGTTTGGGCTGGTCGTGGGAAGATTATGAAAAATATTATTCGGCCGAGCGCAGTGAATTTCCGTTGTATGGCAATATGGCGGTGATCAAAAAAGGCAAAGGTCGACCCAGTGCTTTTCCATTGACTTTGGCGGATTCGGTGGAATACCAAGAAAGCATTTTTAGCCGACATTTTTTGGACAACAAATTTTATGTCGGTTCCAGAAATGGCGCTACTACACGCGTTCCTTTTGTGGTCAAAGACGAACTCATTCGACAAATGTTGGCAGAAGCCATTCAAAAAGAAGTGTTTTTGACCGACGTTCCTTTGTCTAAAAACGCCCAAACCTTGTTCAGTTTGCCGTCTGATTTGGTGTACAAAAGAATGATGGAGGTGAGCGATAATTTTTTGGCAGAACAAATCTTGTTGATGGTTTCTGGTCAAATTTCCAATTCGATGAGTTCAGAAAAAGCGATTCAATACGTCAAAACCAAATATTTGAAAGGTATGCCACAAGATCCTGTTTGGGTGGATGGTTCTGGTTTGTCGCGTTACAATTTATTTTCGCCCAAGGATTTTGCTTTTGTTTTGGAAAAAATGTACCAAGAATTTCCCAAAGAAAGATTGTTCAATCTGTTTGCAGTAGGAGGAAGGACAGGAACTTTGCGCAACAATTATGGTGGGAAAACGCCCTATGTTTATGCCAAGTCGGGGACCTTGTCCAACAATTATGCTTTGAGTGGTTATTTGGTGACGAAATCAGGAAAAACCTTGATTTTTAGCATCATGAACAACCATTTTCAAAAGGAAAATTGGCAAGTTCGACAAGAAACCCAAAAGCTGTTGGAATACGTTCGCGACAATTACTAAATTTTCATTAAAACAAGTTAGCGTTTTGTTAAAGCTGTGATTTCGGAATGATATTTTCATTCAAAGCATTGAACCTTAAATCAATGCGTCATGAAATCCATTCCAGTAAAACCGTCAGTAGCCCATCATTTGGAAACACGTTGGCAAGTGCTGATGTCCGTTGAGAATTTTCAAAATGATGTCAAAAATACTTCCAAGAAAATTCATGGATTGTCCAAAGAATTGATTGTAAATTATGAAAAAGCCGTGGGTTTTTTGAAAGCAGATTTGGACATTAGCCAAAATAAAAAAGCGGAAGATCATTTGATGAATATCCGTGTGCATGCCAACCATTTGAACCATGCTTTGGACTTGATCAGCGAACCCCATCTTCAAAACGAAAACCATCCCGCTTTGTCCGATCAGATCAAAATCTATGTACACCGTTTGTCGCGTTTGCGTGAAAGTGCCTTGGCCTTGGAAAATTTGGGCAATCAACATTTAACGAAAGAAGACCGTGCGATTTGGCAAGAAAAATATTGTCTGTATGACAAGTTCTATGCTGAGAAATTCAAGCAACAAACCACTTTTTTGAAATTGATCAATGAGTTTTATGAGCGGTTCAGTCCCAAAGAATTGGAGCAAATCGCTAAAATCATTGCCGAAAATCGCATTGAAAATTCAGATGAAAAGTACAATGAAATGTATGAAAAACAATACTTGAAAGCCATTGCGCAATTCAGACGTGAATTTCATCCGCAAAATTTATGGGACACGATTTTGGAAATATTGTCAGGTGGCGTGCATCCTTCTCCGGAAGAGAAAATGATGTTGAACCAATGGATTGAAGGCAAACCCAAAGAAAAGCCAGGTGGTTTGGAAGAGATTGTTTGATTTAATGGTTCATCAAAAGACAAAACCAAAGTTCACGTCCAATCCCAAAGTCACGCCATGGTTGCCATTTTCAACCCATTGGTAACCTGGTCCAGCGGAGAATTCAAAATTGATTTTTTTGGACAAATTTCTTCTTAAACCATATTTCGGGATGATAGAAAAAGTCTTTAAAACTGCTACATTTTCCGAGTTGCTACTCGTGCCCCAATCGGGTGTGTAAGTGGTTTCCAAAGCCAAAAAGTTGGCGGCGTTGTGAAAGGTTTTCTTTCCTTTTTCGATTCTTCGGTTGAAATTGTAATAATACCTTCCTTCCAAACTCAACGCGGTGGTCAACACATAATTGACATGGTCATCGACCATGCTGTTGTAGAAAATTCCACCTTCATAACCGATTTCTCCTTGAAGTGTCAATTCAGAAGTCAGGGCTTTTTCATAACTGATCCAAGCGCCAATCAATCCTGCTTTTGCACTGAAAACATCGACTGCTTTTTCTTGTGAGTAAGCCCATGCGCTGGCGAATACGGCCAAGGCTACAATTGTTTTTTTCATCATTTCAATTTATAATTCTAAACCAACGCCAATCCCTATTCCTACCATATTGTAATATTGGACGACGTCAGGTTGTATGTCAAATTCTTTTCGGATGGCTTGGTAAGTGAGTAAACCTTCAAAGTTGGCACACAATGCTTTGAAAATCGGTAACCGATAACCCATACCGACTCGCAACAAGGTGCCATTTTTTGCCAAATCTCCAAAATGCGTTCCGATGTCCAACCTGAAAATCGGCGCTTCTATTTTTTCTCCGCCAATGCTGCTCCTTAAACTAATATAAACAGGGACATACGAAATGTCTGGATGATGGATTTGTTCAAAACCAGTCCCTAAACCAACGACTAAATATTCATCAAAACGATAATGGGCTTCGAAATTGATCCCTAATAAATAAGATTCTCGAGGATGCATGTACAACTCTTCAGGTTGCGAATCAGAAAGGTTTTCATCTTTATCTGTCACCATCATGGCAAAACTTTGGACATTGAATTGAAAGCCTTTTTTTCTTTCCAAATGCGTTTGACCGAGCGATGTACCATATAAAAAAGTAAAAACCCACAAAGTGAGAATTTTTCCTGACATGATTTAAGTTAAAAAGGTTCGTTGCCGCAAATGTATTATTATTAGATTAATCCAAAACCATGAAGCGACTGTTTCTCCCTTTTTTCTTGCCGCCAAATTGATCCAACTTAAAGCCCAATGAAAACATCACATAGCGTTTCAGCACATCATTCTGCACATCGGTAATTGCGGTTGCTGAAATCGATCGGGAATCGCCCGTATTTTGTCCCAAAATGTCATAAACCTTGACTTTGAAAGTCAATTGGTCTTTGTAGAAATTGTACGCTAAACTCGTATTCCACAAGAAGAAATCTTTGTTGAAACCATCTGCAATGTTGGAATTGTAGGTATAACTGAAATCATTACCCAACACAAAGTTTTTGGGCCAATAATTGGTCGTGGCAATTTTGAAAACATGTTGGAGGTTTTGGCGTTGATCGATCTGGAAATTGCGGTAATCCGTCCATTGATACGACAAACTGTAACTTGGATTGATCATGACGACTTTGTCAATGTCCCAATTGAAATTTAATCTCGGACGCAACGCATAATTTTTCGCATCGTATTTTTCGCCATCGATGAATCCTTGGTTAAATCCATGGTTGAAATTCAATCCCAATCCGACTCTAAATTTGTGCGCGCCGCTGGTGAAGGATTTGCTAAAATTTCCACCACTCCACAGATAATAATTTCCTTCTACATTTTCGTAAGTGACCAAGCTTTTGTAGTTTTCATCAGTAGTTCGACTAGAAACCACGCTTCGGTCAGAATAATTTCCGCCCATGTAAACGTTGAGATTGGTTTTGGATTGCATGTTGTAACTGTAAAATCCAAGATTGACACTGTGTTCTCTGATGGATTTCAAATCGGGATTTCCGACAAAAGTCGTCAAAGGATTGGCCAAATTCTCGATGGGCAACAATTGCTCAGCCGTCGCGAAATGATTGCGCAAATCATAGTTTACATAGATGTTGCCAGATTTTGAGACTTTGAAATAGGCATTCAAATTCAAAGAAGGCGTTGTTTTTTCTTGGGTCAATTGATAATTCTGAAACAAATAATTTCCGTGGTTTTCTTGGCGCAGGAAGTTGGCGCCGAGATATGTACTGAAATGAAAATTCTTTTTCTGAATTCGCATATAGGCGTAAGGTTTTAAATTGCTAAAATCTGAAGCAATGTCCGAAGAAATCAATTCGTTTTTCAGGGCATAATTTCCAGTGATTTCATCAAAATCCCACGTATTGCGCAGTTGTTTGTTTTCTTCTATTTCGTATTCGGTCCCCACACCAAAAAACAAGGAGTCGGTCAAAGCCATTTCATATTCCAACTCGAAATTGTATTTGTCTTTCGTGGTTCTTCCGCGGATGAGCTGGTTTCTGACGTCATCAGGATCTTGGTTTTGATAGAATTGTGTGGTTGAAATTTGCAATTCGTCTGAGGTGTTTTTTAGGTTTTCATTTGAAAAGTCCAAACTCAACTGTGTTTTGTTTTGAAACTTCTTGAAATAAGAAATGCTGTTGGAAAATTGTTGATCCAAGGTCTCTTTATTGGTTGTTCCTTGGCTTTCGTTCAGCAAATCGCCCAATTCATTTTCCGAAAATTTATCGAAATCATCTTGGTACAAGGTTTTGTTGTAACTGTATTTTGGTTCCAACCAAATCGTGCTGGTCGAATCGATTTTGTATTGAATGCTGTTGCTGAAATTGTGGTTGTAGGTCCGATTTCTAGTGGTCGAACGCGATTCGGTGGTATAAATATTTTGGGGCAATAAATTCTCTTGGCGTGTATAATTGTTGTTGTTGGTTTCGGTTTGGGTATAGAAATAATTGCTGTTCAATTCCAGGTCTTTTGAAAAAGTGTTGGAATACGTCAAGCCGCCCAAATGCGATTGGGTGATGCCTCTTCCACCGCCAAAGCGCATGCCGTTGATGCCAAAGGAACCATCTGAACTGCTGAACATTGAGCGACTTCTTGAACTGCCCATGTTGTCAAAAATTTCATTCATCGAAAAGCCCACCGAATTGATGTTATTGGACGAGCCCAAAATGCTTAATTTCGCATTTCCTTTGAAATAATTCAACATCAAACTCGATTCATAGCGGTCCTCTGTACCGTATCCGCCCATGGCTTTGAGCATAATTCCTTTGTTTTTATCTTCATCAATCGTCAAGTTGATCGACGCATTGTTGGAGCTTGAAGCGCGACCGGTCAATTCTTCTTTTTTGGTTTTGGTATCGGTAATTTGCACTTTTTTGATGAGGTCTGCAGGCAAATTTTCCAAAGCAATTTTTCCATCCTTGTCAAAAAACGGCTTGCCATTGACCAAAATTTGGTTGACTTCTTTTCCATTGACGGTGATTTTTCCATCTTCGTCGATTTCTACGCCTGGCAATTCTTTCAATAAACTTTCCACATTGGCATCAGGACGGACTTTGAACGAAGCTGCATTGAATTCCAAAGTATCGGTTTTTACGCGGATCGGCGGCGCGCCAGAAATGACAATGCCTTCCAAATTGACGGTTTCTCTCAATCGGATTTTGCCCAAATCGATGTCTTCGGTCAATTGGTCAAAATCTTGGCGGTATTCTCCCGCAAAATCATCTGAAACCGAAAAAAACACAGCTTCGTCAATTCTTTTGACGGCTAATTTGAATTGACCGTCTTTTCCAGTCAACGAATAATCGACCAAAGTAGAATCTTTTTTCAATGACAGATAAACTGTGGCGGATTCGATCGGTGTTTCAGTCATTTCATCGATGGCTTCCCCTGAAATATGAATTGTTTTTTGTGCTTTTACAATGGAAAAGCTAAAAAATAAAAGAGCAAAAAGTAAGAACTTAGATTTTTGGTTGATCATGGATTCAGTTTAGGATTAAGAACGCCAAATATAAACAAATAGTTTAAGGGCGATTGTTTATTCTAAAATGAGCTTGTTTTCAGCGAATTAAATCTTCCAAAATTAATTCTGCAGTTCGTTTTGAGGCGCCACTGCCCCCCAATTTTTCTCTTAACAATTGATAATTTTGAAGGATTGTTTCTCTTTTGGGCGAGTGTAATATTTGGTTCAATTCAAATTTCAGATTTTCTGTCGTTAATTCTTTTTGGATCAACTCTTTGACGACTTCTTTTTTCATGATCAAATTGACCAAAGAAATGTAATCGATGAATTTGACCAAACGTTTGCCAATTTCATAAGAAATCCAATTGCCTTTGTAGCAAACCACTTCAGGCGTATTGAGCAAAGCGGTTTCCAAAGTTGCTGTACCTGAAGTGACGAGTGCAGCATCTGAAGCGCGGATCAGATCATAGGTTTTTCCAAAGACCATTTTCAGGTCTTTCCCACCGATGGATTGATAAAAAGCTTTGTCTTGTGAAGGCGCTGCGGCAATGACGAATTGATAATCTGGAAAAAACTTCGCTACAGATAACATGATCGGTAATTTCACCTTGATTTCTTGTTTTCGACTGCCTGGTAAGAGTGCGATGATTTTCCGTTCGTCTAAATCATTGGTTTTTTTGAAAGTTTCAATATTCATTTCTTTCAATTTTGCCAATTCATCCAACAAAGGATGTCCGACGAAATCAACCTCATAATTGTATTTTGCATAAAAATCTTTTTCAAAAGGTAGAATGACAAACATGCGGTCGACGAATTGTTGGATGGTTTTTACGCGTCCAGTTTTCCATGCCCAAATTTGTGGTGAAATATAATAATAGACTTTGATGTTCAGTTTTTTGACAAATTCAGCGATGCGCAAATTGAAACCCGGATAATCGATGAGAATCACGGCGTCAGGTTGCCAAGCTTCGATGTCTTTTTTACAATAAGAAATATTGCCCAAAATCGTGCGCAAATTCATCAAAACTTCAGCAAAGCCCATGAAGGCCAAATCACGGTAATGTTTGACCAAAGTTCCGCCTTGGTGTTGCATCAAATCTCCTCCCCAAAAACGGAATTCAGCTTGTGGATCTTGTTCTTTTAATTCTTTCATCAGGTTGGATCCATGGAGATCGCCCGAAGCTTCGCCTGCTATGATGTAGTATTTCACTTTAAGTTTGTAACTTTACAATGTTCAAACAAAGATAGAGATTTGTGATGGAAGAAATTGTAAACAGAGTAGCGAAAAGTCCACTGATCACTTTGGATTTAGAGGAATTTTACCCGAAGGGAGAAAGAATGATTTTTGACTTGAAGGATTATTTGTACGAAGGGTTCGTATTGAGAGAAAAGGATTTCAGAGAAAAATTGGCAGCACACAATTGGGATCAATACAAAGATGCGTATGTGGCGATGAATTGTTCGACGGATGCGATTTTGCCTTCTTGGGCATTTTTGTTGGTGGCGACTTATTTGCAACCACAGGTGAAAAAGATGGTGCAAGGGAATTTGGTGGATTTGGAAACTGCGATTTTCCAGGATTTGATTGCCAATTTGGATGTTTCGGTCTATGAAAACAAGAAAATCATTGTGAAAGGCTGCAGCAAGAAACCCATTCCTGGTACGGCTTATGTGCAGTTGATTGAGAAAATTCAACCGCATGTTCAGTCGTTGATGTTTGGTGAGGCGTGCAGTACGGTGCCTTTGTTGAAAAAGAAATAGGGAATTGGAACCATAAAAAAAAGCTGTTTCAACACGTTGAAACAGCTTTTTTTGTTTTAAAATCAATTACATGATTGCTTTCAATTTTTCTTCCAATTGTGCTTTTGGAACCACACCTACAACTTTGTCAACGACTTCTCCGTCTTTGAAGAATAAAATTGTTGGGATATTTCTAATGCCATAATCAGCCGCCACTTGTTGGTTGTTGTCCACATCCACTTTCGCGATGACTGCTTGACCTTCGTATTCTTTTGCTAACTCTTCTACTGTAGGACCTACCATTCGACAAGGACCACACCAAGTTGCCCAAAAATCTACCATTGCTGGTTTTCCTGATTTGATCACATCATTTTCAAAAGACGCATCCGTTACTTCAAGTGCCATTTTTCTGTATTTATATAATTAAACGATTCAAAAGTAAGCCAAATTAAATTAAATTCATGGGTAACTGAATAGCTTTTATCAATTCCCTCATAAATTTAATTCAATGAAACATCGAATTGCTCAAAATTCCGCAGCGATTGAATCAATTCTTTGTTAATTTCAATTTTTAAAGAAAGTGCCTGCATTTTCAACAATGTTTTGGTGGCTTCATCTTTGACGATGAAGGTCACTTTTTTGTCGCCTTTGTGTTCGTTCAACACAGCTGACAATTCTGCATACAATGCTTCGGTCAAATCATCAATGCCCATCGTGATAACGACCATTTTCACGTTGTCTTCTATCACTTCACTCAACAATTGCATGCGGGAAATGTTGACGTAAATTCTACCGCCTGCAGGATTACCGTCTTTGTCGCGCCATTTTTTTTCAACGATAGAAACGCGGACGCCGACCATCATATTGGGTTGCAAGAAATGTTTGAAGCGTAAATAATCTTCTCCAAACAAGCGAAATTCATATTGGTCCGTATAATCTTCCAAAGTGAAAAAGCCGAATTCTTTGCCATCTTTGTTGGACACTCTGTGTTGTGCATCGATGATGATGCCCGCCACGGTAACGTCTTTGCCAGCCAGTTCTTTTTCCTTTTCTTTCAAGTTTTTGAGCGTACAGCCTTGGTAATATTTCAATTCATCTTTGAAATCATCCAGCGGATGCGACGAAATGTAAATGCCGACGACTTCTTTTTCTCTGTTGAGTTTTTGAATGGAAGACCAAGGTTCACAATTGGGCAAATGCGGTCGCATGATTTCGATTTCATCGGGCATCTCACCAAACAAAGAGCCTTGCGCATTTTTTTTAGACAACTGATAAGCAGCACCATAGCGGATCAATTTTTCCAAATTGGTCGAGCCATCTTCTTCGTACAGAAATTGTGCGCGGTGGACTTCAAATGCGTCAAAAGCACCTGCCATCGCCAAGTTTTCGATGGTTCTTTTGTTGGCTTGTTGCAAATCAACTCTTTGGATAAAATCAAAAATAGTTGAGAAAGGGCCATTCTCGGCTCTTTCTTTCAAAATGGAATCCACCGCATTGCTTCCCACGCCTTTGATTGCGCCCATTCCAAATCGAATGGCGCCTTCTTCATTGACCGCGAACGAATAAGCACTTTCGTTGACATCGGGGCCCAAAACGGGAATATTGATCGAGCGACATTCTTCCATAAAAGTCGTGACCAATTTGATTTGGTTCATGTTGTTGCTCAAAACCGCCGCCATGAATTCTGCTGGATAATGTGCTTTCAAATAACCAGTGTGGTAAGCAATCAGCGCATAGCAAGTTGAGTGGGATTTGTTGAATGCATAGGAAGCAAAGTATTCCCAATCCGTCCAAATTTTCTCTAATTTATCGACAGGATGGTTGTTGGCTTGGCCACCTTCCAAGAATTTGGGTTTCATTTCTGCCAGCACATCGATCATTTTTTTTCCCATGGCTTTTCGCAATTGATCGGCTTCACCTTTGGTAAAGTCGGCCAACTTTTGAGACAATAGCATTACCTGTTCTTGGTAAACGGTAATCCCATAGGTTTCTGCCAAGTGCTCTTCCATTTCTGGTAAATCGTATTGAATGGCTTCGCGGCCATGTTTTCGGTCAATGAAATTCGGAATATACTGAAGTGGACCTGGTCGGTACAATGCGTTCATCGCAATCAAATCATCGAACTTATCGGGTTTCAATTCTCTCAAATGTTTTTGCATGCCCGGCGATTCATATTGGAACACGCCAACGGTTTCCGCTCTTTGAAACAATGCATAAGTGAGCTCGTCGTCCAAAGGCAAATCATCGACATTGATTTTTATGCCATGGTTTTTTTCAATCAATTCAATGGCATCTGTAATGATGGTCAAGGTGCGCAAGCCCAAGAAGTCCATCTTTAGCAAGCCTGCATTTTCCACCACTGAGTTATCGTATTGAGTAATTAGAAGGTCAGCATCTTTGGCAACGGCAACGGGTACCATCTCGCGGATGTCTTTTGGGGTAATGATTACACCACAAGGGTGAACGCCAGTATTTCTCAATGAGCCCTCGATTGCTTTGGCTTGTTGCAAGGTCTTTCCTTCCAAATTTTCTTGGGTCAGAATGTTTTTTAAATCCATGGAGTCATTGAATTCGTCTGTTCCCAGTGCGGATTTCAATGCTTTTTCATCCATGTTGAACAATTTGTTCAATTTCAAGTGCGTTTTTTTGGCAATTCGATCAGAGTCGGGCAAAGGCAAATCCAGTACGCGGCCTGTGTCTCGGATCGCGGATTTTCCTGCCATGGTTCCATAGGTGATGATTTGTGCGACTTGGTTTTTTCCGTATTTGTCGACCACCCATTGGATGATTTTGTCTCGTCCGCGGTCATCGAAATCAATATCAATATCCGGTAAGGAAACCCGGTCAGGATTTAGAAAACGCTCAAAAAGCAAATTGTATTGAATGGGATCGACGTTGGTAATTCCGACGCAATATGCGACTGCTGAACCCGCTGCGGAGCCTCTTCCTGGTCCCACCGAAACGCCCATTTTTCTAGCTTGTGAAGTAAAATCTTGTACAATTAAGAAATAACCAGGATACCCCGTTCGCTCGATGGTATCCAACTCAAAATCCAAACGTTCTTTGATTTCGGGTGTGATTTCTCCATATCTTTTGACAGCGCCTTCGTAAGTAATGTGACGCAAATAAGCCATTTCACCTCGCGTACCATTGTCAATTTCATCTTTTTCAGATCTAAATTCATCAGGAATATCAAATTTAGGAAGCAAGACATCGCTGGCCAATTGATAGCCTTCAAATTTCTCTAAAAAAGGAGATAAGTTTTCAATGGCTTCGGGCAAATCATGAAAGAGCGAACGCATTTGGTCTTGTGATTTGAAATAAAATTCATCATTCGGAAAGCCAAAACGCGTGCCTCGTCCACGACCAATCGGTGTGTCTTTTTTCTCTCCATCTCTTACACACAACAAAATATCATGGGATTCAGCGTCTTCTTTTTTGATGTAAAAAGTATTGTTTTGTGCCAAAACTTTCACGCCATATTGTCTGGCAAAACGCAACAAAACCTCGTTGACGTGGTCTTCTTCGGGTAAATTGTGGCGAATCAATTCCACATAAAAATCATCGCCAAATACCTCATGCCACCAAACAAAAGCGTCTTCTGCTTGTTTTTCACCGACATTCAAAATTAGATTGGGAATTTCTCCTGTCAAACTTCCTGTCAGGGCGATTAAATTTTCTTTGTATTCTTGGATGACTTCTTTGCCAACGCGTGGATAACCCGCGTAATAGCCTTCGGTATAACCAATCGATGAAATTTTGGATAAATTTTTGAATCCCGCTTTGTTTTTGGCAAGCAACAATTGGGTAAATC
This sequence comes from Moheibacter sp., assembly GCA_035515075.1. GTDB lineage: Bacteria > Bacteroidota > Bacteroidia > Flavobacteriales > Weeksellaceae > Moheibacter. The sequence continues at coordinate 50,988 of DATJBZ010000028.1, forward strand.
GACGGTCTGGATTGTCTTTGGTAAATTTATTTTGTTGGTAATGTTCCGAAACATACAATTCGCAACCAATGATGGGAATGATCGGTGTTTCTAATTTTGCATTGGCCGAATTGATGGCTTGAATGAATTTAAAAGCACCCATCAAATTGCCCATATCGGTCATACCGACTGCAGGCATTTTTTCTTCGACTGCTTGATTGACTAAAGCTGTGACTGAAGTGGTCGCGGTTAAAATTGAAAAAGAAGTATGGTTGTGAAAGTGAAAATAAGTGGCGTCAGTTGTGGCCTTTGCTTTTTCATTAAAAGTATTGCTTCCTGCATCAAAAGCTTCTTGAAATTCTTTGACTTGTTGGTCAATTTTTATGTCAAAAGATTGAATGACACTCGGATTGTATTCTTTGAAAGCACGAATTTCTTCATCATTCAATAATATATCCTCTTTTGGAATGACATCCAAACGAATCAATTCCATGAAAGACCTGGCAGTTGCGTTCACGTCGGCAGCAGCATTGTGTGCTTCATCAAAGCTTTTTCCAAACAACACCTTGTGCAATTCGCTCAAAGTAGGTGATTTGAAACGCCCACCTCTTCCACCAGGCAAAGCACAATATTGGGTGGACGAAAGCATCGTATCGGCAATCGGTAAGTCAATTTCACGGTAATCCAATCCTTGTCGGACGAACTCTGCGCCCAAAATACCTTGGTCAAAACTCAGGTTGTGTCCAGACAAAACCGATGTTTTTTTCAAAACTTTTCGGAATGCTTCCAAAATAATTGCCAAATCAACTCCTTCTGCTTTGGCTTTTTCTGTGGTAATTCCGTGAATTTGTGCCGCATTAAAAGGAATGTCATAGCCATCGGGCTGAACGATAAAGCTGTCGTTTTCGATGAGCTTTCCTGTTTTGTCATGCAATTGCCAGGCAATCTGGACCATTCTTGGCCAGTTGTCCGTATCGGTTGGTGGTGCATTGAAATCCTTTGGAAGTCCTGTGGTTTCGGTATCGTATATTAGAAACATAAATGATTTTCTTTGGAAATGAATTTTGAAAGCTGAAAGTTACAAAATTCATCGCTCAAGAGGAAAATGACTTATGAACAATCAAGAGTTTATGGATTCAACTTGTTGATTAGCAAAAAGTTGAAATAGGTAAAATCATCGATTCAGTATCAATCAGTTCAAGCGTCAGTTTGGCCTTCAACGACCAATACCATTTCGCCTTTTAGATTTCTTTCACTTGAAATTTGGTGCAATTCAGCCAAAGTGCCTCTCAGGGTTTCTTCAAACTTCTTGGAGATTTCCCGTGATAAACTGGCTTTGCGTTCTTCGCCAAAGTAATTGGCCAAATCTTGTAAGGTTTTGGTGATTTTATGGGGAGATTCATAAAAAATCAAGGTTCTTTTTTCTTCTTTCAGTTCGTTCAATTTGGTTTGTCGTCCTTTTTTCACGGGAAGAAATCCGATGAACGTAAATTCGTTGGAAATCAATCCTGAAACGGTCAAGGCAGGGACAAAGGCGGTCGCACCAGGCAAAGCAATGAGGTTGATTCCGTTTTCGACACAAGCACGTGCCAACAAATAACCTGGGTCTGAAATGCCGGGAGAACCAGCATCGCTGATCAATGCAAGGTTTTTGCCTGATTTCAATTGGGCGATGATTTCCTCCGTCACATGGTGTTCGTTGTGCGCATGGTAGCTTCGCATCGGTGTGGAGATCTCGAAATGTTTCAACAAGATGCCGCTGTTTCGGGTGTCTTCTGCCAAAATGAGATCGACTGATTTCAAGGTGTCAACGGCTCGAAAAGTCATGTCGTTTAAATTGCCGATGGGCGTTGGAACCAAAAAAATTGTACCAGACATAATGTTGAAATTAGGTGCAAAGTTAGAATTTAATCCAAAAGGAAAGAAAATAAAGTTTCAAGTGTTTTTGTCATTTAATTGTTAAGGCGAATTGTCTATATTTGTGGTCATTGAATGGTTTTTTTTAGAATTTTAATCATTTGGTTGTTAGTGAATTGAATGGTGTTTTTTTGAAAGCGGTTCAATGAATTTGAAATAAATATTAACACACATAATAAAGTACAACATGGAATTACCTTGGGTAGAACCTTATAAAATTAAAATGACAGAAGAAATTTATCTGTCAACGCGTGAAGAGCGTGAAGCGTGGATTGAAGCCGCAGGTTACAATTTGTTCAATTTGGAAAGCAACAAAGTTTTCATCGATTTGTTGACCGATAGTGGTACAGGCGCTATGTCAGACCAACAATGGGCAGAAATGATGATTGGTGATGAAAGTTATGCAGGTTCGCGTTCGTTCTTGAAATTGAAAAAAGTAGTCAATGAAGTGTTGGGCTTGCCGTATGTTTTGCCAACGCACCAAGGACGAGCGGCTGAAAATGTGTTGTTCACTGTTTTGGTGAAAGAAGGCGACATCGTTCCAGGCAATTCGCATTTTGATACGACCAAAGGACACATCGAATTTAGAAAAGCACATGCGGTGGATTGCACCATTGATGAGGCGTTTGATATTGATGATTTACATCCGTTCAAAGGAAACATTGATTTGAATAAATTAGAAGAACTTTATAAAAACAATCCGAGAGAGAAAATTCCATTTTGTTTGGTGACGGTGACTTGCAATACTTCGGGAGGACAGCCGGTTTCTATGGAAAACATCAAAGCGGTCAAAGCATTATCAGATCAATACGGCATTCCAGTTTATTTTGATGCGGCGCGATTTGCAGAAAATGCGTATTTCATCAAAGAGAGAGAAGTGGGTTACGCGGATCTTTCGATCAAAGAAATTGTCAAAGAGATGTTTTCTTATGGCGAAGGTTTCACGATGTCGGCGAAAAAAGATGGTTTGGTCAATATCGGTGGATTGTTGGCGTTGAGAGACCAAGATTTGTATAGAGCTTGCGGGAATTTCGGCATCATTTACGAAGGTTATTTGACCTATGGCGGTTTGGCTGGACGAGATTTGGGTGCTTTGGCGCAAGGTTTAATGGAGTCGACCGAATATACTTATTTGAAAAGTAGAATTCATCAAGTCGAATATTTGGGCCATAAATTGATCGAAATGGGGATTCCTGTGCAACAACCGATTGGCGGTCACGCAGTTTTCATCGATGCATTGAATTTTTTACCGAATGTGCCACGTGCGGAATATCCAGCGCAGACTTTGGGGATCGAATTGTACAAGGAAGCTGGAATTCGTGGCGTAGAAATCGGCACTTTGTTGGCGGACCGTGATCCAGAAACACATGAAGACCGTTTTCCGAAATTGGAATTGTTGCGTTTGGCGATTCCAAGAAAAACTTATACGTTCAACCACATGGACTATATCGCAGCAGCATTGAAAAACATTTACGATCGAAGAGAAGAAATCCGTTCGGGGTATAGCATTGAATGGGAATCAGACATTCTTCGACATTTCACGGTTTTGCTAAAAAAGAAATAAGCCTAGCGTTTGATCTAAGGATTTAAACAAAATTCATTTTAAAATATTCCACAAAAATCCCTTCTATTGTAGAGGGGATTTTTTCATTTATTTTTTTGGAAAAGAAGAAATTGCGAAAATTAAGTGGAGTTTTCTAGTTTGTGTCATCTTATTTCTAACTTTGTACGATGTTGGTCAGTGATTACATAAGCAAAGATTTCATTCCGCCGAAGCTCAATCAAAGCGTGGCGCATGCGTTGGATTTGATGCAAACCTTCAATTTGACGCACATTCCTGTTTTTGAAGGATTAAATTTTGTGGGAAATTTCTCCAAAGAAACCTTGGAAAATCAAACGCCAGAATTAAAACTTGCTGAATTAAAAGAATTTGTGGAGTTTTTTTATATCACATCTGGCAACTCTTTGTTAGAGTCCATTCAAAATTTTCATACTTATGAAACCAATTTGTTGGTGGTGTTGAATTCGGAATTGCATTATGTCGGGCTTTTGTTGATGGAAGATGTGATTTCAGAACTTTCCACTATGCCATTTATAGCTGAACCAGGCGCTTTGTTGGTGGTGGAAGTGGCCCAAAAGAATTATTCGATCAGTGAAATTTCAAAAATTGCGGAAAGCAACAATGCGCGCATCATCGGATTGTTTGTCACAGCTTATGAACATGGAAAAGTTCGGGTGGCAATTAAGATGATTGCCGAGAATTTGGCTTCTTTGGGTGAAACTTTTGAGCGATTTGATTATACGGTATTGCACAAATTTTTTGTGGATGAAAAAGAAGATTTGATGAAAGACCGTTTTGATATGTTAATGAAATATTTGGATATATAATGAAGGTAGCAATTTACGGATTGAAAGCAACGATGGCGCATCGGCCTTCTTTTGAGAAATTTTTTCAAGTATTGGCGCAAAAAAAGATTGAAGTACTGATTGATCATTCGTTCAAAGCGGTTTTAATCAATGAATTAAAACTTTCTGTTCAAGCGTACGAAGAATTTGGTGCTTATGAAGATTTGACGGAAGATATTTCCTTCTTTTTTACCTTTGGTGGAGATGGAACGATTCTGAGTGCAGCGACTTTGGTGCAAGACCGAGAAATTCCGATTGTAGGGGTCAATACAGGGCGTTTGGGCTTTTTGGCCACGATCAATTTGGAATATTTGTTTGAAAGTTTGGACAGCATTCTTTCTGGGAATTACAACGTCAGCAAGCGATCGTTGATTGCAATCACCTCCAAAGAAGTGCAGTTGCAATTTCCTTTTGCATTGAATGAAATTACCGTCACGCGCAGAGAAACGACCAGCATGATCACCGTGGACGCTTATGTCAATGGTGAGTTTTTGAATGCTTATTGGGCCGATGGATTGATTGTTTCTACGCCGACAGGTTCTACGGGATATTCGTTGAGTTGTGGTGGTCCGATCGTTCATCCAGAAAATAAAACCTTCATTGTAACGGCCATAGCGCCACATAATTTGAATGTGCGCCCTTTCATGATTTCGGATGATTCGGTGTTGGAATTGAAAATCAACAGCCGAGTAGGCGAATATTTCTTGTCGTTGGATGCGCGCAACAAACCCTTGCCGTCGAATGTGAAATTGCGTTTAGAAAAAGCGAAATTCCAATTGCACATTGTAGAGCCGAAAGAGAAAACTTATTTGATGACCTTGCGGGACAAGATGTTTTGGGGCTCAGACAAAAGAAATTAAAGCGATAAAGTTTTCATAATTTTTGTTAAACGATGTAGTCAGCAACCATATTTGTTTATATTTGTCCATCAATAGAAAAATTGTGCAACATTTTTCTTAATTTTCCGTTGAATTCCCTGCACAACTATTCTTTAAAATATATGAAGAACTATTTTTTACTAATACTTGGATTGTTTTTTTCTGTGTCTTTCGCACAAAGACATGAAATTGGTGTTTTTCTTGGGGGAGCCAACGTGATTGGAGACATTGGTCGAACCAATTACATCAATCCCATGCCGGTTTCATACGACTCTGAAAGTTTGATGGACAGAGTGCCATTTGCTGTCGGTGGACTGTACCGCTTCAATTTCAATCCATACATGGGTGTTAGGGCCAATTTGATGTTTTCTAAAGTGGTCGGTTCGGACTATGTTGCGCCAGAGCAGTACAAAAAGAACAGAGGATATTCTTACAAAAACAACATTACAGAAGCTTCATTGCTTTTTGAATACAATTTCTTTGACATCAACGATGAAAAAGGCAAGAAACATTCGCCTTATATCTTTGCTGGAATCGGTGTATTCATGTACAATGAAAACAGATATACAGTCAACAATACTTTTGCAAGAGATGCGAATGGCGTGATCCTTCAGCCCAATGCCATTGCTACAGAGATTGTTTCCAAATCAGAAAAGGAAACAGGGATGACCACGCCGTTTGGTTTTGGTTACAAGTACAAATACCGTGGGAATTTTGTAATTTCTGCAGAAGTAGGATTTAGACACACAAAAACCGACAATTTAGATTTGAGTTTTGCCAAAGAAACTGATTTTACTTTCAATGACGAGCCTGGCTTGAATCCAGATGATTTGATCGAGCTGAACAGTAATATCATCCGTTCCCGTCAAGTGGGCAATACGTCCAATTATGATTGGTATGTCTTCACAGGGCTTACTTTGACGTATACCTTTGGAAGACCGCCATGTTATTGTGATTAAAACGATCAATGAACTTATCCAACATAGATACCACCATCAAAGCTAACTTACCTCAGCATGTTGCCATCATTATGGACGGCAATGGTCGTTGGGCAAAGCGAAAGGGATTGGAGCGAACTTTTGGTCACCAAGAAGGTGTGAAATCGGTGCGTGAAGCCATCTCAACTTGTGGGGATTTAGGCATTCCTTATTTGACTTTGTATGCTTTTTCCACTGAGAATTGGAAGCGGCCTCGATTGGAGGTCAGTTTTTTGATGCGGTTGTTGTCAAAAACCATTCAAGAAGAAATCAATGAGTTGCATGAAAAAGGGATCAAACTCAGTTTGATAGGCGCATTGGAGGATTTGCCAAAAAATGTGCGGAAATCTTTGGCGGATGCCGTAGCTTTGACCCAAAATAACCAAAAAGCCAATTTGATCATTGCGTTGAACTATGGTGCACAAGCTGAAATCGTTCGGGCAACAAAACAAATTGCAGAAAAAGTTAAAAACCAAGAAATTGCGTTGACTCAAATTGACGAAAAACTGTTTGAGCAACATTTATATACCCAAGATTTACCCCAAGTTGATTTGTTGATCAGAACAAGCGGTGAGCAGCGGATCAGTAATTTTTTACTGTGGCAGATTGCTTATTCGGAACTCTATTTCAGCGAAGTCCTTTGGCCAGATTTTAGGAAAGAACATTTTGTGGAAGCCTTACGTACTTACGCGTTGCGCGAAAGAAGGTATGGTCAAACAGGAGAACAAATCAAAACAGATTAAACAGACATGCGTAAAAGATTGTTCATGAAGAAAATGAGTGTGATGTTGATGTTGAGTTTGGGTGGACTTTTGTCGGCTCAAATTGACTCATTGAATGTAGAAACGGATTCTATTGCCATTCCAATGGTGCCAGTGCAAGACATTTCACAAGCTGGTTATACCAATCCACAAACCTATCAAATTGCTGATTTGGAAATCAGTGGAAATACCCATTATACCAAAAGCCAAATCATGCGATTTACAGGGCTTCGAATGGGAGAGAAAATTGACATTCCAGGGACCAAAATCAACAATGCGTTGAAAAGACTGTGGAAAGCCAATTTGTTTTCGAACATTGATTTGTATGCCGTCAAAACTGAAGGTGACAAAATCTATTTGCGTTTGAATTTGACCGGCTTGCCTGAGTTAGCAGAAGTGAATTTCAATGGGTTGAAAAAGGGGAAAAGAGAAGATTTTACCAAAGACCACCAATTGAATCCTGGGATCAAAATTACCAGCAACTTGAAAAATCAAATCCGAAATTCCATCAAAAACCATTTCATGGAAAAAGGATATCCGAATTCAAAAATAGAGTTCATCGAAAGAAAATCAGCCGACGATTCGACCAAAACCAATTTGACCATCAATGTGGATCGTGGCGAAAGGGTGAAAATTCAGAAAGTGACTTTTGTTGGTAACAATGAATTGCGCGATGGCCAATTGCGTCGTAAAGCGATGAAAGGAACCAACCAAAAATCATTGAACATCTTTAAAAGTTCAAAATACATTCCTTACAAATACCAAGAAAATCTAAAGAATGTGGTGGAAGAATACAAATCCATCGGATTCAGGGATGCAAAAGTGGTTTCAGATACGGTTTATTATTTGAACCCGAATAATTTGAACATTCAAATCACCGTGGATGAAGGGAAACCTTATTATTTGGGTGAAGTAACCTTTACCGGGAACTCCGTGTTTTCAACGGAACTTTTGTCGCGCGTTTTTGCTTACCAGAAAGGTGATCGATACGACGCGGTGGGCATCAACAAAAAAATCAGCGGTTCTGAGAAAGACGATGATTTGCAAACACTTTATATGGACCGCGGTTACTTGTTTGCGAATGTAATTCCTATCGAAAAAAACGTAAAGAATGACACCATCGATTTGGAAATTAAAATCAGAGAAGGTGAACCTGCGACTTACAACCGTGTGACTTTTAGTGGAAACGATGTGACCTATGACCACGTGATTGCACGTGAGTTGAGAACGCAACCAGGGGATTTGTTCTCCAAGACAGATGTGAAAAGAACCTTGTTTGAATTGGCAGGTTTGGGGTATTTCGAACCCACACAAATCAATCCAGACATCCAACCTGATCAAGAAACCAATACGGTAGATTTGAACTGGGAATTGGTCCACAAAAGCTCGAGTCAAGTAGAATTGCAAGGAGGCTATGGTGCTGGAACGTTTTTAGGAACTTTGGGCTTGACTTTTGGGAATTTCTCAGTAAAGAATTTGTTCAAAAAAGATGCTTGGAAACCTGTGCCAATGGGAGATGGACAATCTTTGTCATTGAGAGCGCAAGCGGGTAGAGGCTACCAAAATTTCAGCTTTTCATTTGTAGAGCCTTGGATTGGTGGAAAACGTCCAACTGCATTGTCGACCTCTGTTTATTATTCAAAATACAATTACCGCGACATTTATGGAGAAGAGGCCAATTTGGACATCGTCGGTGCAAGCATCGGTTTGAGCAAGTTGTTGACTTGGCCAGATGACTGGTTCCGTTTGTCACATACTTTGTCTTTCCAGCGATACAATTTTGACAACTACGCTTTGACAGTGGGAGATTTGAGGTATGACAATGGTTCTGCCAATAACTTCAATTATACGATTGGATTGACCAGGAACTCAGCGGGGCCAGACCAGGTTTTCCCAACGAGTGGTTCAGAAATGAGCGCTTCAGTCACTGTGACACCACCTTATTCTATTTTGAATGGTAAGGACTATTCGACCATGTCGGATGTGAAAAAATTCGAATGGTTGGAATATTACAAAATCAACGCACGTTCTTATTGGTACAAAGAATTGGCCGGTAAAATGGTGTTGAAAGTAGGTGGAGAATTTGGTTACTTGGGCACTTACAATGGAAAGATAGGCACGATTCCATTTGAAAGATATTATTTGGGAGGAACGGGATTGATGGGCAACCGTTTTGATGGCCGTGAAATTGTGCCTTTGAGAGGTTACGATGATGCGACCCAATCTGGTGGAACCCGAGATGACATCACACCTACTGGAGGAGGGAGCGTATACGACAAATTTACCTTGGAGTTGCGTTATCCAATCACCATGGGACAACAAGCAAAAATCTTCGCACTTGGTTTCTTGGAAGCAGGAAATACGTGGACTGATACCCGAGATTTCAAACCTTTTGAGTTGAAAAGATCTGCCGGATTTGGAGTGCGTGTTTTCATGGCAGCTTTTGGGATGCTAGGCTTTGACTTTGGGTATGGATTTGACAGTACATTGCGTTCCAATGAACCATCAGGGTGGCAGACGCATTTTATTATTGGACAACAATTTTAATTGCTGTATTTTTGTCGCCAAGACTGTGGCATAATTTTCGATAAGATGATACGATTATGAGAAATTTAATATTGACATTTGTTTTACTAACATTGGGTACTTCCCTTCATGCCCAGCGATTTGGGTATGTGGACACTGATTTTATTTTGCAGAATTTACCGCAATACAATCAGGCACAGCAAACCCTCCAAAATCAAACCAAACAATGGAACAAAGAAATTCAAAACCGTCAAGCAGCTTTGGAACAAAAGCAAGCAGACTTTTTGAATGAAAAAGTTTTGTTGACCGAAGAGCAAATCAAATCAGAACAAGAAGAAATCAACTTTGAATTGGAGGAGTTGAAAAAGTTGCAAGAAAAGCGGTATGGACAAGAAGGGGATTTGATTCGTTTGAGAAAATCCATTGTAAAACCGATCCAAGACCAAATTTGGATTGCTGTGAAGCAAGTAGCAGAAAAAAGAAATTACGGATTTATTTTTGACAAAGGAAGCGATTTGATCATGGTGTACACCGATCCGAAATTTGACATCAGCAGAGAAGTTTTGTTGTTGATGAATCCAGATGCACCAAGTCTCAAAAAAGAAGACAACAAAAGCAGTTCAGGATCTTCTTCAGCCCAATCCAATACTTCTAACAATCGAAATTCAACAGGGAAAAAAACCTCTGGAAAAAATTCAAGAACATCCAACTCAAAAACAACCGGTTCAAAGACAGGAACCATGAAAAGATAGTAAAACCAAAAATTAATTATAACTAGAAATGAAAAATTTAAGACTATTAACCGTATTTGCATTTTTATTCATTGGTAGCTTTAGCCTTACCGCACAAGAGATTGGCGTAGTTAGCATCGAAGAGATTTTTAACGCTTTGCCTGCTAAGAAAAGTGCAGATGAGACCATGGACAAAATGGTCAATGCACACAAAACCGAAATTGAAAAAAGAGAAAATGCATTGAAAGCAATTGAAGAGGCAGTTCAAACCAAAGTAGGTGGAAAAAGCCAACAAGAAATTCAAGGAATGGCAGCAGAATTGGAAAGCATGCAAAAGGATTATATGGGTAAACAGCAAGAGTTGGTGACTTACCAACAAGCGGCTGCGAAAGAAGTGAATGAAAAAGAAAACGCTTTGATGAAACCAATCGAACAAACGGTTAAAAATTCAATCGATAAAATTGCAGCAGCAAAAGGATTGAAATACGTTTTGGAAAAAGGAATGTTGATCTATGCCAACGGTATGGACATCACTGCAGACGTGAAAAAAGACTTGGGGATTCAATAATTGCATCTCCTTATAAAGCATCAAGCCGTTTTTAATTTTTAGAAACGGCTTTTTTAATTGGGTCAATTCCGCTAATTTTGACTCATGAAAATTATAGCGACTGAACTGAAAGACTGTTACCTCATCGAACCCACAGTACATGAGGACAGTAGAGGATATTTTTTTGAAAGCTTTCATTCAGGTAAATTTACAGCAGCTACTGGTTTGTCTGCTAATTTTGTCCAAGACAATGAATCCAAGTCCAAACAAGGTGTCATCCGAGGATTGCACATACAACGTGGAGATTTTGCACAAGCGAAATTGCTTCGGGTACTCTCTGGTGAAATTTTGGATGTTGCTGTGGACGTCAGAGCCAATTCACCGACTTATGGGCAGTCGATTGCGGTGAGATTGAGTTCGGCCAATAAAAAACAATTGTACATTCCCAAAGGATACTTGCACGGCTTTTCAGTCTTGAGCGAAGAAGCCGTTGTACTTTACAAATGTGATGCTTTTTACGACCAAGCTTCCGAAGATGGTGTACATCCTTTGGATGAAGCGCTCAACATCGATTGGCAAATCGATGCAGAAAATCGAATCTTGTCTGAAAAAGACTCAAATGCAGTTGATTTTGCCCAGTTTAAAGCTTTTGAATCATGAAAAAAGTCGTTGTAACTGGAGCAAACGGGCAATTGGCCAAGTGCTTGAAAGCTTTGGTTGAAGTAGAAAAACCAAACGGATTTCAATTTGTTTTCTTGGACAGAACCCAATTAGACATCAGTGATCCGACTTTGGTAGAAACTTTCTTTTTCAGCAATCCTGTAGATTATGTGGTGAATTGTGCCGCTTATACCGCGGTTGATCAGGCGGAAACTGACATTGAAAAAGCGTTTAAAATCAATGCCGATGGCGCAGGTTTTTTGGCGGAAGCTTGTCAAGAACACCAAGCCACTTTGATTCAAGTTTCCACGGATTATGTATTTGATGGAAAGAACGAAAAGCCTTATTTGCCAACAGATACACCTCATCCAATCAATGTATATGGCAAATCGAAATTGGCCGGAGAGCAATTGGCTTTGGGACACAATGCAAAGACTTTTGTCATTCGAACTTCTTGGTTGTATGCCAAATTTGGAAAGAATTTTTATACGACTATGTTGCGTTTGATGCAAGAAAGAGACAGCATCAGCGTGGTGGCCGATCAAATTGGAAAACCGACCTATGCACCCGATTTGGCGCAATACATCTATGAGCTGATCTTGGAAGAAAATACAGATTATGGCATCCATCATTTTGCTGGCAATGAAGTCATGTCTTGGTTTGAATTTGCACAAAAAATCGCCTTGGAAAATGGTTTCACCACCGAGATTGTCCCTATTCCTTCTACAGAATATCCCACCCCAGCCAAAAGGCCGAAGTTCAGTATTTTAGGATAAATTTGATTCGAGATTTACGAAGGCGATGGTTTATTTTGACAGTGTATAAATAAGCCTTTGAACCAAAATGAGCGCAATTTATTTGTAAATTTGTACCAATGAAAAGAACGTTCGCCATATTATTCTTGGTCATTTATATGTCTTCCACCACTGAATTTTACCAGTTGTGGAAATTGCCAGTTTTGGTCGAACACTTTTTTGAACACAAAACCCAAGATTCTTCTATAACATTGATGGATTTTTTGGTCATTCATTATGGTGGCAATCACTTAGAAGACCACCCCCAAAATGATGATTTTGAACAAGACCAAAGATTGCCTTTCATGAACTTCAGCAATACCTTGAGTTTTTGTTTTGTGTTTCCTCCCCTCAACGCTTATGAAATCAAAGGCAAATTATTTCCTGACAAACAGTTAAAAATAAACGCTTTTGATGACGCCTTTTTAGAAAACAAATATCTTTCTTCCATTTGGCAGCCGCCACAATTTGGTTAATTTTTATTGGACTTTATTGAATTGACCTGAAGGATTGACTTCGTGATTTTACTCGAAATGGTCCTTCAATAAGTTGATTCAAATTAAGAAATAAGCTTTTTAAAGTGGTCTGAAAATGACAAAAACTTTTCAAAGATTTATTCCATTTAATCATTCATCTAATTAAAATTATGTTACATAAAATCATCGAGTTTTCCATTCGGAACAAACTCATCATTGGATTGTTGACATTGATGTTGGTTGTTTTTGGTATTTATGAATTGACCAAATTACCCATCGACGCACAACCCGACATTACCAATAACCAAGTACAGATCATTACTGTGGCTCCGTCTTTGGGCGCAACAGACATTGAACGCTTGGTGACTTTTCCTATTGAACAAGCCAATAGCAACATCAGTGGCATTATTGAAATCAGAAGTTTTTCTCGTTTTGGTTTGTCATTGGTGACCATCGTTTTTGACGATGCGACCGATGTTTATTGGGCAAGACAACAAGTGTCAGAACGCTTACAAACCGTTCAAAATGAAATACCAGAAGGAGTAGGTGTGCCCGAATTGGGCCCTATTTCAACAGGTTTGGGTGAAATTTACCAATATGTTGTGCGGCCAGAAAAAGGATATGAGGACAAATATGACGTGACTGAATTGCGGACAATCCAAGATTGGATCATTCGCAGACAATTGTTGGGCGTTGAAGGCGTGGCAGAAGTCAGCAGTTTCGGTGGGAAATTGAAACAATATGAAATAGCCGTTAATTCCAATCAACTTCAAGCACACAATTTAACGATCAATGATGTGTTTTCTGCTTTGGAAAGCAACAACCAAAATACGGGCGGTGCTTATATCGAAAAAGGACCAACGGTTCTTTACATACGAAGCGAAGGTTTGATTGGCAACCCAGAAGACATTGAAAATATTTCCATTGCTGAAACGTCGAACCACATTCCTATTCTACTCAAAGATGTAGCTGAGGTAAAAACTGGATTTGCGACACGCTATGGCGCGATGACTTACAATGACGAAGGCGAAGTAGCAGGAGCAATTGTCATGATGCTCAAAGGTGCCAACAGCAATGAAGTCATTAAAAATGTGAAAGAACGCATTGAAACCATCCAAAAAACTTTGCCTGAAGGAGTGGTTTTAGAACCGTTTTTGGACCGAAGTAAAATGGTCAACAATGCCATTGGAACCATCGAGAAAAATCTCGCAGAAGGCGCTTTGATTGTAGTCTTTGTATTGGTTTTATTTCTTGGGAATTTCAGAGCAGGTTTGTTGGTGGCTTCCATCATACCATTGTCAATGTTGTTTGCCGTCATTATGATGAATTTATTTGGCGTAAGTGGCAATTTGATGAGTTTGGGCGCATTGGATTTTGGATTGATTGTGGATGGTGCGGTCATCATTGTAGAAGCAGCGTTGTATCAATTGTATCATGGAAAGAAATTCTCTTCGGTAAGTCGAATTTCTCAGAATCAAATGAACAAAGAAGTCAGCGCATCGAGTTCAAAAATGGTCAACAGCGCGGTTTTTGGCCAAATAATTATTCTCATAGTCTATTTGCCCATTTTCACTCTGGATGGCATTGAAGGCAAAATGTTCAAACCCATGGCGCAAACCGTGGCTTTTGCTTTGATTGGTGCATTTCTTTTGTCATTGACTTATATTCCTATGATGAGTGCTTTGGTTTTGAGTAAAAAGATCAAGCATCAACGCAATTTTTCTGACAAAGTCATGCGTCGCGTAGAAAAAGTTCACCACAATGCGCTTGAAAAAGTATTGAGTTTTCCCAAAACAGTTCTTTCTGTGGTCATTGCATTGTTTGTTTTTGCTGTTTTTATTTTGTCCAATTTAGGTGGTGAATTTATTCCTGCGTTAGAAGAAGGTGATTTTGCAGTAGATACCCAAGTTTTAACGGGGAGCAACCTTCAAACAACCATTGATTACACCCAGAAAGCCGCGCATATTTTGAAATCAGAATATCCAGAAGTAGAAATGGTGGTGACCAAAATAGGAAGTGGAGAAGTGCCTACCGATCCGATGCCGATGGAAGCCAGTGACATGATGGTAATTTTGAAGGACAAAAAAGAATGGACGTCTGCCAAAACTTTTCCTGAATTGGCTGAGAAAATGAGCCAATCATTGGAAGCCGTTCCAGGGATCAGCACAGGTTTTCAATATCCCGTTCAAATGCGTTTCAATGAATTGATGACGGGCGCCAAACAAGATGTGGTTTGTAAGATTTTTGGGGAGGATTTGGATAGTTTGTCTGTTTATGCCCATCGTTTTGGTGAAATCATCAAAACGGTTGAAGGCGCAGAAGATTTGTACATTGAACCGATTACAGGCATGCCGCAAGTGATTATCAAATACAAGCGCGCCAACATCGCTCAGTACAATTTGAGCATAGCGACGATCAATAACTTGGTCAATACAGCTTTTGCAGGACAAAGTGCAGGACAGGTTTTTGAAGGCGAAAGACGTTTTGATTTGATGGTTCGTTTGGATGAAAAACAACGAGAAAACTTAGAAGACATTCGAAATCTTTTGGTGCCGATTTCAACTGGAGGACAAATTCCTTTGTATGAATTGGCAGATATTTCCATTCAAAACGGTCCAGCACAAATTCAACGAGAAGATGCCAAAAGAAGAATTGTCATTGGATTCAATGTGCGTGGGCGAGATGTGCAAAGCATAGTGAATGAATTGCAAACCAAAGTGGACCAACAATTGAAATTCTCTCCAGGTTATTATGCAACTTATGGAGGAGCTTTCGAGAATTTAAACAAGGCAAAAGAACGATTGATGGTGGCGGTTCCCGTGTCACTGATCTTGATCTTCATTTTGCTGTATTTTGCTTTTCATTCTTTGAAACAAAGTTTGATCATTTACAGTGCCATTCCGCTTTCTGCCATTGGTGGAATTTTCTTTCTTGCTTTGCGTGGCATGCCTTTTAGCATTAGTGCCGGTATTGGTTTCATCGCTTTGTTTGGAGTAGCGGTATTGAACGGAATTGTGCTGATTGCTGAGTTCAATCGATTGAGAGCAGCAGGAGAAACCAATCTAAAGAAAATAGTTCTTGATGGAACACGCACCCGATTGCGCCCTGTTTTAATGACCGCTTCTGTGGCGTCTTTTGGATTTCTTCCGATGGCTTTGAGCAACGGCGCAGGGGCAGAAGTGCAACGGCCTTTGGCAACTGTGGTCATTGGTGGATTGCTAATCGCCACTTTTCTTACCCTTTTTGTTTTACCTATTCTCTATATTTTATTTGATAAAATGAATGTATTTAAATTTAAAATCAGTCAGAAAAGTGCAGCTGTGATTGCTGTTTTTTTCTTCAATACTTTTGCTTTTTCTCAAGAAATCACTTTGGATCAAGCCGTGCAAATGGCCACTGAAAACAATTGGTCGGTCAAAAGCAAAGAACTTTTAGCGGTGTATGCTGAAAAGCGAATTTCAACCGCAGTCAATCTTCCTCAAACTGTCATCACGACAGAATTTGGACAAATCAACTCAGCAACTTCTGATACGAAAATTGGCATTGCACAGTCGTTCAATTTTCCAACAGTTTATGGGCATCAGAAAAAAGTTTTAAAAGAAGAATGGAATTCGTCGGTGCTTGCCGTGAATTTGAATGTGTTGGAAGTTAAAAAAACAGTCACTGAACTTTTTTATCACATTTTGGTTTTGAGAGAAAAAGAGAATCTTTTGGTTGAATTGGACCAAAGGTATGCTTCGTTTTTGGAAAAATCGAATTTGCGTTTTGAAAAAGGAGCGAGCAATTTGCTTGAAAAAACAACTGCCGAATTGCAAAGAGAGCAGATTGTGATTCAATTGACGAGCTTGCGCAACGAAATTGAATTGACCAAAATTCAATGGCAATTGCTGTTGAATACCGACACCAATTATGAACCCATTGCCGATGATATCATCATAGCATCGATGATTTTTGACGCAACAAACGATTCCAATCATCCTTCGATTCAATTGGCAGCACAAGAAATTGAAAAATCAAAAGCGATGATTAAATTGGAGAAATCAAGGTTTTTGCCAGATTTATCAATCGGTTATTTCAACCAAAGTTTCAAAGACATCAACAAAAATCAATTCAATTCTTTTGAAATAAACATTGGTATTCCGATTTTTCATGGCGCGCAAAAAGCCCAAGTTAGAGCAGAAGAACAAAAAGTGCGCTATGCCGAAAATGAATTGGCCTACCAAAAAGCGCAATGGAAAACCAATGTTGAAAGTTCGTTACAAGCATTCAAAACGTTGCTGGAAATCGTAGAAAACTACCAAGAAAAACAATTGCCCAATGCCCATAAAATAGTAGCAACGGCTCAAGAACAATTCGTTGGTGGTGAGATTGATTATTTGGATTGGATGATGTTGAGCAATCAAGCTATTCAAATCCAAAATGACTATTACAATGCCGTGATGCAACTTAATCTGAGCAGCATCAACCTTCAATATCTTATTTCTAAATAAAAAAAACAATGAAAAATATAGGATTTATTTTCGCTTTCATCCTTTTGTGGAGTTGCGGAAACCAAGAAAACACAACCGAAGAAGTCGTTTCAACAACAACGGATAATCTCTTGCATTTGACCGATGAACAATTGAAATCATTTGCATTGACTTCAACGACTTTGCAAGAAAAAACGATGACCAAAACTTTGCGATTGAACGGTGAGATCGGTGTTCCACCCCAGCATTTGGTTGCCGTCAGCAGCGCTTTGGGCGGCCATATTCGTTCTACCAAATTGTTGGCAGGCATGTCATTTAAAAAAGGTGAAATATTGGCAACGATGGAAGACAATCAGTTCATTCAATTGCAACAAGATTATTTGAAAGTAAAAGCGCAATTAGAGAACGCTGAAGCTGAATTTCAACGACAAAAAGAGTTGAATGAAAATAAAGCAAGCAGTGACAAAGTCTATTTACAAGCCAAAGCCGATTATGAAACCTTGCGAATCAGCAAGAAATCACTGGAACAGAAACTCAGGTTAATTGCCATTAATCCCAACCAACTTTCGGTAGCAAACATTAGTGAAAAAGCATTCATTTATGCGCCTTTTGATGGTTATGTGTCCCAGGTTTTTATCAAAGTAGGGCAATATGTTTCTCCATCGGAAGTCTTGTTTGAATTGGTGAATTTGAATGATTTGTATTTGAAATTAAAGGTTTTTGAACGTGATTTTGAACAAATTGAACTAGGTCAAACTTTGGTGGCTTACAGCAATGGTTTTCCCGAAAAAAAATACCAAGGAGAAATCATTCAAATAGGTAAAACTTTCTCTAATGATCGAGCCGTTGAAGTGTATGCGAGATTGGAAGAAACCGATAGGAAATTGATTCCAAAAATGTACATGAACGCAGAAATAGTCATTCCAGCAACAAAAACCATGGCCATTCCTGAAGAAAGTGTCGTATCTTTTGAAGGCCAAACGTTTGTATTTGAAATTTTGGATCAAAACAATTTCAAAATGATTGAAGTGCAAACAAAAAATGCAGGTGATGGATGGATTGAAATCGAAAACGAATTGAAGGATAAGAAAATAGCACAAGAAGGCGCTTATACTTTGTTGATGGCATTGAAAAACCAAGGAGAAGAATGAGTTTAATGAATAAAATTAAAGAAGATGAAAAAAAATAATTCAACTCAGTTTACAAGCCTACACAGAGTTTTGCACGGAATCATCGGCGGATTGATGTTGGTGTTATTTCTAACCGGTTTTTTAAGAATGTATTGGATGAACAAAAATAAAATTGTTTCCATCATTGAAAGCAAAGCCCAAAATACGCCACTTTCACAAGATCAAATGGTGGACATCGCCAGAACAATTCGAGAACCGATGTGGCAATGGCACCAATATGCAGCTTATGTCATTGTTGTAGCATTTTTATTAAGAATCATTTATATGTTTGTCAAAGGAATCAAATTCCCCAATCCATTGGTAAAAAATCCATCGATGAAAGAAAAAGCGCAAGGATGGATCTATTTGGTTTTTTATGTATTTTTAGCGGTTTCCATGGTTTCAGGATTTTACATGAAATGGATCGATGGCGATTGGAATAAAACGATGGAAACTGTTCATAAATGGGCGATATATTGGTTCCCACTATTTATTCTTGTGCATTTCGCAGGGATTTTGATGGGAGAATTGACCGATAAAAAAGGCATCGTATCCAAAATGATTGGCGGCGATTCCAAACAATAATTCAATACGAAAAAGATGCAAAAAGATCATCAAGTGACCACAGGATTGAGCGATGAGGCAGTCGCTCAGTCCCGAGTGAAGTACGGCAAAAACAAATTGACGTTTCAAAAAGAGAGCTTTCTATTGTCCACTCTGAAGGATTTGTTGAAAGATCCGATGATTCTGCTTTTGCTGATTGCTTCTTCCATTTATTTTATGATGGGCGAAATTCAAGATGCATTTTTCATGGTGGGCGCCATAATTTTTGTCGCTGGAATTTCTGTTTTTCAGCACAATCGCAGCCAAAAAGCCATTGAGAAATTAGAAGAATTTACCCAACCACATTGCAAAGTCATTCGAAATGGTCAAACCATTGAAATCAAAGCAGAAGATTTGGTGGTCGGCGATGCTTTGGTGATTGAAGAAGGAATTTTGATTGCAGCAGATGGGAAAATCATTCATTCTTCGGATTTTTCGGTCAATGAATCCATTCTTACGGGCGAGTCATTGGCAGTTGCTAAAGACAAAAACGCAAAACAAGCCAAGGTTTTCAAAGGAACTACCGTTGCAACAGGCATGGCGATTGTGGTGGTTACTGCGATTGGCAATCAAACTGAATTAGGGAAAATCGGAAAAAGTCTGGAAGCCATTCAAGTTGAACAAACGCCTTTGGAGAAACAAATCAACAGCTTTGTGACCAAAATGATGGTGGTTGGTTTGGTCATTTTTTTGGTGGTTTGGGGGATCAATTATTTCCGTTCGGAAATGTTGATGGATAGTTTGTTGAAAGCTTTGACTTTGGCCATGAGTATTTTGCCTGAAGAAATTCCTGTGGCTTTTGCTACTTTTATGGCGATGGGCGCTTGGCGATTGATGAAAATGGGCGTTGCTGTGAAACAAATCAAAACGGTAGAAACTTTGGGAAGTGCCTCTGTGATTTGTACCGATAAAACAGGTACGTTAACTGAAAATAAAATGACATTGGCAAAAGTTTTTACTTTGGATCAAGCTGAAATCATTGAAATCTCCGATGTCAAAACAACTGCTGAACTCGATTTGATCAAAATGGCAATGTGGGCGAGTGAGCCGATTCCTTTTGATCCGATGGAAATAGCTTTGCATCAAGCTTATGCACAATTTTCAGACAAAGATGAAAGAAGTAATTATCAAATGATCCATGAATATCCTTTGGGAGGAAAACCACCGATGATGACCCATGTTTTTAGCGATCAAAATCATCGGATCATTGCAGCGAAAGGTGCTCCAGAAGCAATTGTCAATGTGTGTGATTTGACCAAAGAGCAAGAAGAAGCGATTTATTCTGCCATTGAAACCATTGCCCACGAAGGTTATCGGGTGTTGGGCGTGGCGGAAAGTTTGTTTGAAGGTGAAGTTTTTCCAGCAATTCAACAAGAATTGAAATTTGTATTCAAAGGAATTGTTGCTTTTTATGATCCGCCCAAAGAAAATATTCCACAAGTTTTGAAAGATTTCTATCAAGCAGGTGTAGCGGTGAAAATCATTACAGGTGATAACCAAGCGACGACGGCTGCCATTGCGAAACAAATTGGTTTCAGAGGATATGAACACGCGATAACAGGCAGTGAATTGATGCAACTTTCTCCTGAGAAATTCAAAGAAGCAGTGCGACAAAACCATATTTTTTGTCGCATGTTTCCTGAGGCCAAGTTGAAAATCATTGAAGCTTTGAAAGCCGATAACAACATTGTGGCAATGACTGGCGATGGCGTGAATGATGGTCCGGCGTTGAAAGCAGCAAACATTGGCATTGCGATGGGAAAGAAAGGAACCGAAATCGCGAAACAAGCTTCAGAGTTGGTTTTGCTCGATGACGATCTTTCTAAAATGGTCGATGCCATTGCGATGGGCAGGCGCATTTATATGAATTTGAAAAAAGCGATTCAGTACATCATTTCGATTCATATTCCCATCATTCTGACCGTTTTCATTCCTTTGGCTTTGGGCTGGATTTATCCCAACATTTTCTCGCCGATTCATGTGATCTTTTTAGAATTGATCATGGGACCGACTTGTTCCATTGTCTATGAAAATGAGCCAATTGAGCGCAATACATTGGCAGAGAAACCTCGGCCTTTTACAACCACTTTTTTCAACTTCAAAGAGTTGACGACGAGTATCATTCAAGGATTGGTCATCGCTTTGGGAACACTTTTGGTTTATCAATATGCAGTGGCTCAAACATGGGATGAAGCGACCACTCGTGCGATGGTCTTTGCGACCTTGATCACTGCCAATATATTTTTAACTTTGGTCAACCGTTCGTTTTTCTATTCCATTTTCACCACTTTGCAATACAAAAATAACTTGATTTTCGGGGTGATTGGGACTACGATTTTGCTCAATGCTGCGATTTTATTTTGGGAGCCCTTGGCGAATTTCTTCGATTTCGAAGTGTTAACCCTTCCTCAATTGGGTGTTTGCATATTGGTGGGCATGTTATCGGTTTTGTGGTATGAACTTGTGAAATTGAACAAACGAAGGGAATATAAAGGCTAAGTTTTTTCTTCTTTACTTTTCCCCATCTCCTCCCAAAAAGCACGGCGGCTGAGCGGTTCGTATTCTTCTTTTTCGCCCAATTCAACCAATTTGTCGCTGTTGGTTTTTCGGTGGGAATAATGGGCCAAATTTCCTGTTTTCACACAAATCGCATGGACTTTGGTCACGTATTCGGCAGTGGCCATCAAATCAGGCATCGGACCAAAAGGACGACCTTTGAAATCCATATCCAATCCAGCGATAATGACGCGTTTTCCTTGGTTCGCCAATTGATTGGCAACTTCCACAATGCCATCGTCAAAGAATTGAGCTTCATCGATGCCGATGACTGTTGCATCGCCAGCCAAAATTAAAATATTGTAAGCTGATTCGACCGGCGTGGCATTCAAAGTGTTTTGATCATGAGAAACCACTTCTTCAAAATCATAGCGTGTATCGACTGCAGGTTTGAAGATTTCTACTTTTTGATTGGCAAACTTGGCGCGGTTGATGCGGCGGATCAATTCCTCCGTTTTTCCCGAAAACATAGAGCCACAAACGACCTCTATCCAACCACTTTGTTGGCTATTGTTGATGGTATTTTCTAAAAACATATTGCGACAAAGTTAGGCAATTCACTTGTAGAAAAAATTGTATTCATTACAAAAAAATCACCATGAACAAATGGCGGTTTCTTTTTGAATTAACCGAAAATTTCATTCAAAACCTTGGCCATGCGCAAGCCGCCTTGGAGCAATTGCTCTTCCAGCAGCTGAACGTGGTCATAGTTGTAGCGGTAACTCAATTTGTCATTGGGCTGAACACTGGCATAAATTCGATTGGCTTTTTGGTGAGAATCGAACAGCCAATCCTCTAAAGTGCCATGCATTCGATGCTTAGCTTCTTTTTTGGAATAAATGTCCAATAAGTGGGCGTATTCTGAATAGCTGTATTTTTGAAAATCAATCAATTTACTGTCCCAAAGTGTGTGCAAATTTGTATTCCCATTGAACCATTTGACATTGATTTTATTGCCACCCATGTCTTCTTCACGGCCAATGTGCAAAGGTTGGTGCAAATCCCCCAAAAGATGGATCAGGAAATATAGGTTTTCTTGGTTTTCTTTTTCGGTCAAATTCTTTCTATTTTTCAAATCCTGAATGAGCAATTGAATTCTTTTGTACAAATTTTTATCCGATGAGTTTTTTAGTTCCAGGTCAAATTGTGTCCGATTCAGATCCGCTGGAAAGTTCACATAATGCCATGAGTCAGCATGTTTGTACGCGGGGTCTGATTTGACGAAATCGCCCCAAGTCGCCCAATAGGCCATGGATTGTTTGCCGATGATTTTTTGGATTTCTTTTTTGGCTTTGTGGTTCAAATGGTTTTCTGCAATTTCTGCCACGAT
This sequence comes from Moheibacter sp., assembly GCA_035515075.1. Classification (GTDB taxonomy): domain Bacteria; phylum Bacteroidota; class Bacteroidia; order Flavobacteriales; family Weeksellaceae; genus Moheibacter. Next base: position 73,767 of record DATJBZ010000028.1, read on the forward strand.
GCGATGTCCTGTAGGTCCCCAAGCCCATGTCAAATTTGACATAAAAATGAGTCCGAGAAGCATGAAAAGTCTGAATGAATTCATGAGATGAAAAATATGGTGCAATTTAATAAGTTATCCCTAGATTTTGAACTTAAAAACGATTAATAACAATAATTTCATGAATTGAACGATGGCGATCCTCATTGTGATTTTGGCATAGATTTAGAAAGTAGCGTTGAAAAGTAGGAATATGAATCAGTTCATGAAATTTATTTACGTTTTGGTAGGCGTTATTTTTTTGGCATCTTGCGCGCCCAGAATAAAACATAGCCACGGGAAACCTCCTCATGCCAAGGTAAAAGTTAAGAAATCGAAAAATATGCATGCGCCGGGTCAAATCAAGAAAGTGACCGGTTCAAAATCTGCTCGCCCTTATGCGCCTGGTCAAGTGAAAAAACACCACTCCAAAAAGCACCACCCTAAAAAGCACCACCCTAAAAAGCACAAAAAGGCGAAGCATTGAACGATTTAACCGTTCAGAATTTTCTTTAAAATCATTTTGGTGATCAAATAAGTCGGTTTCACACCCGTCAATCCCAAGCCACCAGAAGCCAAAGTACTTCCCGTTTCCAATGGGTTGTCCGAAGCGTAATATGCATACATGACTTTGACGTCTTCTGCAATGTGGTGGCGAATTTTCGATGCAATTTGAATGGCTTTTTGGTAATGACCGCCTTCCATTTCGAGTCCGATCGCTTTCCAAGAAGAGTCTCTAAAATACTCCAACACATCTTTGTTTTGTAGTGAAGTTCCTAAAACTGTGACCATGGGTCCTTCGTAAACTCCCAAACGATTTCCTTTGAAATCATCTGCCTTCAGTTCGTTTTCAAAAACATAATTGTCTGTTGGTCCTTCGACGATATGCGAATCTGGAATCATGATGTCGCCTTTTTTTCCAGTAAGAATACCCGCTTTTCCCATGATCGCAATTGATTTCACATTCATTCGCACCGTAGTATTTTTGGTTTCATAAGGTTTGAGCAATTCATCCATCACTTCAAAAGCTTGTTCACCAAAAGCATAATCCATCACGATGATGACGTCGTCTTTTTTATCCGTTAAATCAGAAAAAGCGGTATTTTTTAAGTTGGATTTTTTCAAATCAATGATTTGTACATCCATATTGGTTCCTGAAGTATCGGGAATGAAGATCAATCCTTTGTCTTGTGAAAAGTCAGAAACCGTTTGTCTTAAATTTCCATTGTTGCTGGACGAGAGGTCTTTGTAAACATCAAATTCATTGACTGATTTGAAATCTTTTTTCAAGGCATCAAAGGAATACAGCATATTGGAAACACTGTGCATATTGGCGCTAATGATATGAATCGGTCGATCGAGCAATTGATTGTCGCTCAATGTTTTTTTGATGGTATTGGCCCATCGCTCACCAATGATATGGTGCCCAATTCGCTGTCTTAAGATAGATGAAAAGACGATTTCTCTTCTTTTGCTGCCATTGAAATCCTGTTGGGAAGTTTTTCCCATCCAATAAATAATTTTGAAGAATTTGTCTTTGTCAAATTCTAAACTGAAATATTTATGTGCGGCAACCGTTTCATTGTACGTTCTTCCTAAAATCGAAGAAAGGTGCATCAAGGCGACATCTCTTTCTTTGGAAGTCAATTTGACTTCATCTAGCGCGATTTTTTCAATTTCTTGCCAGATGCGGTTCATTTTCTGGGTTTGCTTATTGTACGCTTTCGCTCTAATTTTTTCTGCTTCATTGTACAAAAAAGTCAAATGCGTCAACGTATCATAAATCTCAGAACGTCCTCGGGTGACTTCAATGTTCATTTGGTCGTCGCCTACACGGAAACAAATTCGTCTTCTTTTCGGTGGAATGATGGGTTTGAATTTATTGAAATCCACGCCTTCATTCGAAGTAAAATGAATGTAGGGCGTTTCGGTGATGCCATCGGGCAAACGATCCAAAACATAAAACAAACCTTCCAATTCTACTTTTTCAGGATCGGTCATCGAACCATAAATCTCAGGATTTAAGTTCAACAATAATTCTTGGATCATCAAACCAGATTGTCCTGAAGGACGATAAGTTCCTCTGTGAAACATGTGTCTCATCGTGATGTACAAACGGTCGATATCCGTAGTGGATTGTCTTGCTTTGGTCATATTTTTTATCATATTTTAATCATTTAAGGTTATAACAAAAATTCAACATCGAACGAAGGGTTTCAGAACCATTTCTTTCTTTTTGATTTTTGTTCTTGGTATTCTTGGTCAATCAACATCAGCTCATCATACCAGGCTTGGCCGAATTTTCGGATCAGTGCATCTTTCAAGAAATGCGCCACATTTACTTTCAATTCTTTGCCCAAACTACAAGCGTCTGAGCAAATGTCCCAAATGTCGTAATTGACGGCAGTGAATTTTTTGAATTCTTTCAGACGAACGGGATACAAATGACAGGAAATCGGTTTTTTGTAATCGACCGCACCCGCTTCATAGGCTTTTTCGATGCCACATTTGGTGATGCCTCTTTCATCAAAAATCACATAAGCGCATTCGTTGCCGTTGACCAAGGGTGTGACCCATTCGCCATCGATGTCTTTGACGTATTTTCCTTGTGCTTGAATGGCTTCGATGCCTTCTTCTCTTAGAAAAGGTTTGATTTTTGGATAAATTTCATCGAGTATCGGCAGTTCATCTTCATCCAAAGGTGCGCCCGCATCTCCCTTTACACAACAAATCCCTTTGCATTTTGATAAATTACAAACAAATTCTTCAGAAAGAACATCTTCTGAAATTAAAGTATCGCCAATCTGAAACATAGTTTTTGTTTTTATTGACACGCAAAGATAAGTTGTTTTATTTTATTCTGCGGATGAAGCTTAGGTGAATTGAATGTCAAATCGAATTAAAAAGCTCTTTGAACAAGGCTTAGAATCCACTGGGATTTGACTATTTTTGCAAGGAAATGAAATCTTTGTTGACAAATATACACACGCCAGAAGCTTTGAGAAAATTGAACAAAAGCGAACTTCCTGCAGTAGCTGAGGCTTTGCGCGAGTTTGTTTTGGATACGCTTTCGGTGAAACCTGGACATTTGGGTGCTGGTTTGGGCGTGGTGGAATTGACGATTGCCTTGCATTATTTTTACAATACACCCGAAGATCTCTTGATTTGGGATGTGGGACACCAATCTTATCCGCACAAAATTCTCACTGGTCGGAAGGAAAGTTTTGCCACTTTGCGACAATTGGATGGCATTGCTGGCTTTCCTTGTCGAAGGGAAAGTGAATTTGATGCCTTTGGTACAGGCCATTCTTCAACATCGATTTCAGCGATTACTGGTATGGCTTTGGCGAATCAATTGCAACAAAAAACCAACCAGCACATTGCCGTTATCGGTGATGCGTCCATCGTTTCGGGCATGGCATTCGAAGGGTTGAATCATTTGGGCAGTACTGATTTGGATGTTTTGATCATTCTCAATGACAATTCAATTGGGATCGATCCTTCGGTGGGGGCGTTGAAAAAACATTTCATTGAATTGAATCAAGGAAAAACGGATTCGATTTTTGAAGATTTTGGATTTCATTATGAAGGTGTGGTGGATGGCCATGATTTTAACGCATTGTTTGCTGCTTTTGAGAAATTGAATGTGGTCAAAGGACCGAAATTATTGCACATCAAAACGACCAAAGGCAAAGGTTATTTACAAGCAGAAGCAGACCAAGTCAAATGGCATTCGCCAGGCTTGTTCAATAAATCTACAGGAGAGATTTCCAAAAAAAAATCAGAAACCATTAGTTTTCAGCAGGTTTTTGGCGAAACTTTGACCGATTTGATGGCGAAAAACCAGCAATTGGTGGCTTTGACGCCCGCGATGTTGAGTGGAAGCAATTTATTGAAAGCCAAAGAACAATTTCCTGATCGGGTGTGGGATGTTGGCATTGCGGAACAACATGCGGTGACTTTGTCGGCGGGTTTGGCGACCCAAGGCATGATTCCTTTTTGTACGATTTATTCGACTTTTTTACAAAGAGCTTATGATCAATTGATTCACGATGTGGTAATTCAGAATTTGCCGGTTGTTTTTTGCATTGATCGCGCAGGAATTGTGGGCACGGACGGAACGACCCACCATGGGAATTTTGACATTGCTTTCTTGAATCTTTTGCCGAATGTCATTGTTTCTTCTCCGATGAATGCCCAAGATTTTCAGAACTTATTGTTCACGGCACAATTCACAGAAACACCTTTTGCCATTCGTTTTCCCAAAGGAAACACCGAAGCGACTTCAATGGATTTTAATTATGAAAAATTAGCCATTGGTAAAGCAGTTGAACTCAAAAGAGGAAAGAAGATAGCGCTCTTGACTTTTGGCCCAGTTGGGCAAAAAATCAGCAATCTTTGGGAAGAATTGACTCAGAAAGAAAATTACGGTCATTACAATTTCTTGTTTTGCAAACCTTTGGATCATGCAATGGTGGATTTCATTTTTTCCAATTATGAACAAATCATCACTTTTGAAGATGGTGTTTTACAAGGTGGATTTGGCAGTGCGGTGAATTTGTATGCCCAAGAAAAAGATTACAAAGGGAAAATCACTTGTAGGGCTTATCCTGATGCATTGATTTCGCATGGAACAATGGAGGAGTTGGAACGACAAATGGGCTGGGATGAAGCGTCGATTCTGGCCTTTATTCAAAAGTTATCATCAGAAACAATTGTTTAAAATACCATCAAATAGGTATTTTATATTTTGAACAATTACAATATCTTCGTTGGAGTTTTTTTTATCTCTATGAAATTCAAAGTATTTAGTTTATTGGTTGTCCTTATCTTTTCATTGGGATTTGGCCAACAGGCAACCGAAGGAAAATTGATTTTTTCACATCCAGACCATTCCTCTCTTGTATTTACTTATGTAGGTGAAATAGTGAACAACAAGGCCAATGGTTATGGACAAGCTTTGGGCGATGATAATTCATTTTACATGGGCGAATTCAGGCAAAATTATTTTCATGGAGAAGGAAGTTATATTTGGGGAGTTGGAGATTGGGAAGAAGATACTTATGACGGAGAATGGGAATTTGGAAAAATGTCTGGTGAAGGGATGTATAGAAGTGCATCGGGCTGGCAATATGAGGGGAAATTCAAAGATGGAAAAAAACATGGATTTGGAAAATATACCTACAAAGATGGAAGTGTTTACAATGGGCAATTCCATGAAGACAAAAAACATGGGCTTGGTGTCATGCTATGGGTGAGTGGCGCTCGCTATGAAGGTGAATTTAAACAAGGCAAAAGACATGGACAAGGCGCGTATTTTTATCCCTCTGGAAGTCATTATGAAGGGCAGTGGGAAAATGGCGATTGCAATGGTTTTGGAGTGTTAACTTACAAAGATGGGAGAAAGGAAGTGGGCTTGTTCAAAGATGATCAATTCATCGAAGCGGTAGATGATCAAACATTGGCGAGTATCGCATGGCATTATGTTGAACAGCTTGAAGATTACTTTTTTGCTTACAAATTGTACAACTTACTTTTGGAAAGGAATCCGAAGGATGCCAATGGGTTTTATGGCAAAGCCGTGCTGTTTTTCATGGTCGAAGAATACGCATTAGCACTTGATGAAATTCAGCATGCGATTGAATTAAACGACAAAGTAGCTAATTTCTATGAATTGAGAGGAAGTATTTATGAACTTTTGGGAGAATTGACAAAAGCAGAAAAAGATTACGCAATGAGTGAAACCTTGAAGAGCGAGTGAAGGTAAAATTTGGCTTGATGAACTAAGTTTTAATTTGTTTTGCATATTGTTTTTTCCATTCAAAATAAGCAATGATAGCCAAAATGGTGAAAATGAAATATTGGATCGAAGTGATGACCAAACCTTTGTAAATGAACATCGGAATGCAAATCAAATCCCCCACAATCCAGAAAATCCAGTTTTCGATTCTTCTTTTTGCCATGAACCACATGCCGACCAAGAAAATGGCGGTAACGAAAATGTCCAAGCCGTTCGCCCAATCCAAATGATACCAACCCAATTCTACCCCTTCCATCGAAAAGGCATTGTCGATCCATGGTTTGAAATAATAAATGAAAGTCACCAAGAACAAACTCATTACAAATAAAAAACCGCCAATGAGCCATTCTTTCTTTTTTGCCCAATCGACTGCAACATGGACGTGGTCTTGGATGTTTTTTGACCACAAAATCCAGCCATAAATGCTCATGATGGTATAATAGACATTGATCATCGCATCGCCCAAAAGGCCAAACACAAACAGTATGTACACATAAATTGCGGTGGAGATCAAGCCGACCGGAAAAACCCAAATGTTTCTTCTCAATGAGAAATAGACACTGCTCACGCCCAAAACAACAGCGATGATCTCTAAAACAATTTGGTAGGTTTCGTAGGTTTGATAAGGGGCAATCAGTGAAAAAAGAAAGTCATTCATAAACAATAAAAAAAGGCCCGGAAGATCCGGGCCAAACTATAAATGGGGAAATTAATCTCTTGACATAAAAATTCGCAGGATGTACCAGAAAAGCAACATCAAAGATGCGAACAATGACAAAGCTGCCGGAACATATTGATCCGTCGCATATTCATTTTTAATTTGATGGGTGGAATATAAAATACTTCCTGAAGCCAAAATCACCATGCCGACAGAAAACCACAAGCCCAAATCAAAGCCGAAAATCGTTCCTGCCAAAAGCAAGCCCAAAGCGATGAAAAAGCCAATGGTCAATCCCGTTCTCAAGAAAGAAAAATCTTTTTTGGTTTGCATCACCACTGCGGTGAGTCCAACGAACATCGCCAACGTAATGATGGCCGCCTGCATGATCATTTGTGAGCCACCTGAATAATCCATAGCAATGGATAGAATTGGAATAAAAATAACGGCTTGTGCAAAAACATACAAAAAGAATCCACCATATTGCATGGATTTGGAGGCGTTTTTATACGCCATGTTTTGGGCTACCCAAGTCACGCCCATGAATCCGCCCAAAAGAATCAACCAAGAATAACCTTGCAATGAAAGCAAAAGATTGACCAAGGGTTCGATGCGAAACAGCACCATTTCCATTAAAATAAAAGCCAAAACGCCCAATGCCACATGGCCGTAGGTTTTTCGATAAAAAGCAGCCCTTTCGTAATCGGTTGAGTGTGCGACCAAAATCGGCCCTCTGAATTCTTGTTCCATTGTTGAAATATTTTGGGTTAAAGATAAATAAATTTTAAAAAGCTTCGTCCAAAACCCAAACCAAATAGTAATCCTTGACCATTTGATAAGAAGCACGGTACTTTCGGGTGCTGTTTTCGTCTGAAATCCAACAAGTAATCGCACTGTTTTCAATTAATTCAAAGGCTTCCACTTGGTAATGGTGCAAGAAATTCCAAAGATTTCCACCATTCAACTTGTACAAACCTTCCTTGATGCCCCAAATGACATGCAAATATTCTTCTTCTCTTTTCGTCGGGATCCACAAAGCTTCGTCCGAGGCACGAATGAATTTGTCTTTGATGTTCAGAATTTTTTCAGGCCGGTGCTTTTCAATGTCAATCCCAATGTTGAATTGACTCAAACCAATGCACACCATATTGAAAGAATGGGTGATGGACAATTGTTTGTTGCTCGGCAAATAAGGTTTTCCTTTTTCATTGTAATACACATCAAAATCCAAGTTCAACTCACGCAAACAAGCATGCAAACCCAAATACTCTTTGGCTTGCTTGGGCGCCAAAGTCAAGTATTTCATGATCCGATAAGGGTTGAGGTTCAAATGCGCTAGCAATTCCTCATCGGTTTCGGTGGTTTCCCAACCGACAATCCGAGTGAATTCATCTTGGTATAAAGAACTGATCAATGGCATTTTATGTTTGAAAATTTAGTTTGTACCTTTGCACTTTGAAAAAATAAACTGTTCCAAAATTAGAGAAAAAAATACGATTATGAGCACTCAAACAGAATACATTCCATACAAAGTCAAAGATATTGCATTGGCAGAATGGGGGAGAAAGGAGATAAAATTGGCGGAAGCCGAAATGCCAGGGTTGATGGCGATTCGTGAAGAATATGGTCCGCAGCAACCTTTGAAAGGTGCGCGCATTGCGGGTTGTTTGCACATGACGATTCAAACCGCTGTCTTGATTGAAACTTTGGTTGAATTGGGTGCGGAAGTGACTTGGTCGTCTTGTAATATTTTTTCTACCCAAGACCATGCTGCGGCGGCAATTGCTGCGGCTGGAATTCCCGTTTATGCTTGGAAAGGAATGAATGCAGAAGAATTTGATTGGTGCATTGAACAAACTTTATGGTTTGGCGAAGAAAGAAAGCCTTTGAACATGATTTTGGACGATGGGGGAGATTTGACCAACATGGTTTTTGATCAATTTCCTGAATTAGCCAAAGAAATTAAGGGATTATCGGAAGAAACTACAACAGGTGTACTTCGTTTGTACGAACGTATGAAAAATGGCACTTTGGTGATGCCCGCAATCAATGTCAACGATTCGGTGACCAAATCAAAATTTGACAACAAATACGGATGTAGAGAATCTGCTGTGGATGCAATCCGTCGTGCAACGGATGTGATGTTGGCTGGAAAAAGAGTGGTAGTTTGTGGTTATGGTGATGTTGGAAAAGGAACGGCGGCTTCGTTCAGAGGCGCTGGTTCGATAGTGACCGTGACTGAAATTGATCCGATTTGTGCTTTGCAAGCGGCCATGGAAGGATTTGAAGTAAAACAATTGGATACGGTAATTGACAATGCTGACATTGTGATCACGACAACTGGAAATTTCAACATCGTTCAAGGCAAGCATTTCAAAAAGATGAAAGACAAAACCATCGTTTGTAACATTGGTCATTTTGACAATGAAATCGACATGGCTTGGTTGAACGAAAATTATGGAACCACCAAATATGAAGTAAAACCGCAAGTAGATGTGTACAACATCGATGGCAATGAAATCATCATTTTGGCAGAAGGTCGTTTGGTGAATTTGGGTTGTGCGACAGGACATCCTTCGTTTGTGATGTCAAATTCGTTTTCCAACCAAGTTTTGGCACAAATTGAATTGTGGAACCATTCGGACAAATACGACAACGAGGTCTATACTTTGCCGAAACATTTGGACGAAAAAGTAGCGGCTTTGCATTTGGCGAAATTGGGTGTGGAGTTGGAAGTTTTATCCGAAGAACAAGCAAAATACATTGGTGTGGACGTAAAAGGACCATTCAAACCAGAGTATTATCGATATTAATTGAGAAATGTCACAAAATACAAACCCCGATTGGATGAAAATTGAATCGGGGTTTTTTGATGGGTTTAATTGGTTTCTAAACCTCCAAAACATTTTCCAAAGCCTTTCTAAACTCATTTTCATTGCTGTAATTATAGAAAGGAACGGCAGTTAATAAATATTTATCTGAATGAATTTCAATCAATTTTTTGTCTTCTGCGATTTCGTTTAAAAAATCTTCTTTCCATTTATCGTGTGCAATCAGGTGTTTTCCTTTGGGTTCGATAAAAACTTGATAAGCGATATTTTCTTCTTTTTGCTTACAGAATAAAAGAAAATCAGGTTCAAATCTTCGTCCTTGTTTGTCATAAATGGCTAATTCTCGTTCATTTCGCAGGATGTAAATGTCTTCGTAACGCTGTTGTAAACTTTCAAATTTCCTGGCGAATAATTCAATGAAACTTTTTTCTTCACTGGTTCCAAAATTGGCATTGTACACATACCAAGGTTCATTGGCTACTAAAGATTCTTGTCCGTCTTCTCGTTCGTCTCCTTTTCGTACGCGGATTTCTTTATCTGTAAAAACTTGATGTACATACTTTTTTATAAATTCAGAACCTTCATAATCAGTTGAATTCCCTTTTATTTCAGCTTCAATGCTTTGTAAAAGTCCGTTTAATGCTTGTAAATAATCAAAATGCGTAATGTCTTGAAGTCTGTTGTGCGTTCCTTTAAACGTGATTTTTAATTCACCTAAATAGTCTTTACTTTCTATAAAATCCATTATGGAATTGAGGTGCGGAAAATAATGCGTTAGATTATCGTGATAGAAAAATGGATTTTGACTTAATGCAAAACGAATAATATGTGTTGGAATATTAGTAAGTAAAATATCTTTTCCTTTTATCACTTCTTCATTGGAAATAGGATTTTCCAGTTCAAAAAAAGCACTCGACATTCTGCCAATTCCCGAAGAAAGTGTGTGACGATAATCCGTTCTTTTAACTCCTAAATCGGAAAATGATTGGATGTTATGGAAGTTTTTCGGTACTTTTTTGTTGAAGAAAACATAATCTTTTTGATAGTGTTCAGACTTTTTATACTCCAATTTCAACGTTAATTGTTTGGTCACTAAATTCTCTTCATCTTCGTAAATTCCAGATTCTACCAAGGCTTTTTTCAATTCTGAAATATAGCGACTATCCTCTTTGGTGTGATAATACAATTCTTCCAAAACCTTTAAATCGTTGGAAATATCATCGTCGTATTTTCGGGTATATTGATCTTGTCCCACCTCTAACGCAAACGGATAATATCGTGCGCCACGACCAATTAATTGCGCTTCGGAAAGGGTGGTTTTCCCCGGTTTATTATTGTTTCCATCTCTGCCTTCGTATAAGCGGACAATATCAAACAAATTCAATACATCCCAACCTTCATTGAGTTTTTGAACAGCAAAAACCGCTCGAATGGGATTATTTTCATCTTCCAAGGTATTCAGTAAAATCTGATTTTGTTCTGCTTCTTTGTCATTATTGGCACTTAAACAGTTTTCTTCTTTGAAATTACGTTGAATGCGATTCACAATTTCGTTATCTGAAATCCCTTTATTGGCAAAAAATTGAAATGCTTTTTGTACGATTGAAACCGTAGAAGTATTCTTGATTTTTTCTATTTTTCGTTCCGAAAGGTCTTCGATTAATTGATGAAATTTTACTTTGTTTTCTTCCGATTCCTTAATCGTTCGTTTGGCTTTGAATAAGATAACGGGTTTTAGGTTAACATTGTGAGAAGTAGCCAATTCCTGACGGTACAAATTCAAAATTAGTGCTTGAAGAATACGTTCTTCTTCCTCATAATGCGAGCGAATTAGATTGATTTCTTTGGAGTATTTGTCAATTCTGAATTGTGCTAAATCGTATTTGTAAAGTACTTTATTCTGGTATTTTTCCACAATTTCTTTACTGGAATAATCCAAAGTAGCCGTAAATTCCAACAAAAGATTATCAAAATTGGATTGATGAATTTTCTCCACCGTATCTTCCCAACTGCCAAATAAATTCCCACTTTTTGTTCCTGCACTCAAATGATGTGCTTCGTCGGCAATTAAAACCAGTTTTTTATTTTCAAAATCTTCATAGGTCAAGCTGTTTTCTTTAGTGTTGTTTAAATCAATGTGTAATTGCTGAATTGTCGTAAACTTGATATTGATGTTTTGCTCATCGGCTTCTTCAAAATTATCTACTTCTTTGATTAAAATAGACTGACTATCAATCACTATTTTATTGCTAAATAAATACTTTGAAGAAAGCGGATTTAGAAAGTTATCTTTGGTTTTCTGAATGATGTTATTGGAGTTCACAAAAAACAGAAAATTGCGGTATCCTTTTGCGTATAAATGCAAAATTAAGCCTGCCATGACCATTGTTTTACCACTTCCCGTTGCCATATTGTAAAGTAAGTGCATTGGTTTATCAGGTTTTCCATCAAAATTTTCTTGCTCCAAATACAAATATCTTTTGAAAGCTTCTTCTTGATATAAACGGATATCGTATTTCAGATTGCCGCCGATGTGACTTGGTAATTTCACCTCCGCCAACGCTTTTCGGGCAAATGGATTGTTAAATATTTCGTGTAAAAATGCCATAATTTAAAAATTGTCTTAACCAGGATTTTTAAGATTTAAAAGATTACCTGGATTTGGTGAATAATTGTTTTGATTAGCTTTTGTCTTTCCTAATATTAGCTTAATAATCATTTGTTTTACAAGTTTATAGGATTAAAAAGATTGCCTGGATTTAGTGAGTAATTGTTTTTAACTGGTTTTTATATCCATCTGTTTCCAAGATTTGTTAAATAAACGTTTGAATTGCAGGCTTTTTGCTCCGAAATTGATGAGTAATCCTGTTTTTAAATTATAAGCCTCTAAATAATTCTTTGCTTGTGCTAAATGCACATCTTCGAGTTGAATGACAGCTTTTATTTCGACAGCAATTTCATCACTTATTAAAAAATCAACTCTTCGAGTTCCCACATCATAACCTTTATAAGATAATGGCATTTCAAACTCTCGTTGATGTTCTATATTTCGGAGGTGCATTTCAATAGATAAAGACCGTTGGTAAACGACTTCTTGAAAACCATTTCCTATTACACTATGAACTTCCATTGCACAGCCTATTATCTTATGGGTAATTGCATCTTGCTGTTCTTTCGTTAAATATTTTAGGTTCATGTTTCTTAGTTTTATTCATTAAGATAGTAAATTTTATAATCTTGACAATTGTTAAATCTTACAAAACCTCTTATCTACTTCTATCCAACCAATTCTTCAAAACTTATAAAATCCAATATTCTCTCATCCCACTCTACTTTTCACCTACTTCCACCAAAACAATAATCCTACTCATCCTCAAATCGTTCAAAATCCATTGTCAATTCCTATCCAACCACAATCCTGCCCATCCTCAAATCGTTCAAAACCCATTGTCAATTCCTATCCAACCACAATCCTGCCCATCCTCAAATCGTTCAAAATCCATTGTCAATTCCTATCCAACCACAATCCTGCCCATCCTCAAATCTTGTAAAAATCACTTATCTACCACCTCTCCCAACCACAATCCTGCCCATCCTCAAATCTTGTAAAAATCACTTATCTACCACCTCTCCCAACCACAATCCTGTCCATCCTCAAATCTTGTAAAAATCCTGGTTAAGACGTTTTTCCTCCTCCGTACATTCAAACATTTCATCCTCCAATGACGATCGATTGACATACAATTGGTTTTTATCTAACAACTCACACAAATGTTGCTTTTGTTCTGCCAAGGTGAGTGCTTTAAATGCTTCAATATGTTCTTCTTGTTTTTGAATATCTACATTGTAGTTTAAGAAAGACTTGCTTTTCATCTGCTCCCAAACTTGTAGTAGCTCTTCTGTGTTTTTGGCTTTTTCGATTTGCTCAATAAAAGTTTGATTGTATTTTTTGAGTTCTAAGTAAACGAAAGAACCACCGCCTTGCCAATTATATGCTTTAGACACACCAGATTGTTCGCCATTTACGACATTTAAAAGCCTTTTAACACTATCATTTTCTCCATAATCTAATTGCTCTACTCCTATAAATTGACGATTTGACTTTTGTGCAACAGCAGCAGTTGTTCCACTGCCGAGATGATAATCTAAAACAATATCATTTTCGTTTGAGGCCATTTCAATTATTCTTGAGAGTAATAATTCTGGTTTTTTTGCAGTAGGGAAACTAACCCCTCCTTCATTTTGAGTGTTTTGGAAATCAATATCCCACCAAAAATCACATAATAACATACCTAAATCTTCAATAAACTTCTGATTCTGGTAAACTTTTTTTATACCCTGTTTTAAGGGAGTAATTACCTGTCCATTAAAATATAACCCTTGTGAAACTCCATTTTTAAAATGTTCATAAACGATATCTTCTTTTGTCCTAGACATCTTTTCTGCGTCTTTATTTTTATGTGATTGTAAACGACAAATTTTATCAGCATTTTTAAGATAGAATTTCTTGAAACTTTGATTATTTATATCTATCTGATTATTACTTATTTTTTTATCTACTATTCCTTGTTCTAAAAGAATGTCAGTCAGATTCTTTAGTGTATATGAGGTTTTATTTTTAATTAAATATTTCGAATAATGAGTGTCCCACCTATCCCTTATTGTATATTGTGGATTAAATGTTGCAAGTACAGTCTTTCTATAAACTAATATCAAATCTTTTTGCTTGATAATTGTTTTTTCTTTATGTGCTGTTTTTGTGCCACTCGGAGTTGAAGATTTTACAGAAATAACATTTATAAAATTATTAACGCCAAAAACCTCATCAGTTAGAACGCGAGCATAAGCTTCTTCTATATCATCTAGATTTATAAAAATTAAACCATCATCTCTAAGTAAAAGCTTTGCTATGCTTAGTCGGTTTCTCATAAAAGTCAGCCAGGTAGAATGATTAAACCTGTCATTATACCCAAACGAATCATTTCCTGTATTAAATGGCGGATCGATATAAATTAGCTTTACTTTTCCTGCAAATTCTTGTTTGAGCGTATGCAAAGCCAATAAATTATTGCCTTTGATAATCAAGTTATCTGTAATTGTTCCCTCTTCGTTTCGATTAAATTGGTCTAATGGTTTTTCGCCAGTTTTATCAAAACGCTTAGCATTGGTCAAAACCTTAGGTTCTAACAATTGGGTAATTTCATCTTGTGCCAAAATCTCATTGAAGAATATTTCTTCTCGTTTGTCCTCCTCTCTGCTTTGTCCGCCTTCCAAAATACAATCTTTAAAAGGCCATACCAACGCAACTTCATTTCGCTGTTTCAGGTATTTTCCACCAATGGTCAAACCTACTTTGTTTTTGAATTGGGTATAACTGTCGTTCAGGTAATTTTTCTGCTCCAAAAATTGAAGAAATAGAGCTTGGTTAAAAACGGTTACGCCCGCAATTTCTTTGAAGAAATAATCTTTTACGGTTTTATTTGCCAGCAAAAGAGCAATGAGTTCTTCATCAAAATTCTGTGCTTTATTGATGACTACCCATTTTTTGAGTTCACCGTTATCAGAAACGTAATTGGGTTCTATTTTGAGTTGAGATTCTAAGGTTTTGTATAATTTCATTTGCCTGCATATTAAAAAAAAGAAGCGTGCCTTTGCATTTACACTTTCTCTTTCTGGAGGGTTCTGCAAAACCTTGACAAAATTGAAAGACAGCAAAGAACACGCCTATACAGGCGCATTCCTATTGCTACTTCTCTTTGTCTTTAAATTTTGCAGATTTTCCAGAAAAGAAATTAGCTTAGTAACGCTAAATATTTATATGTTGTTTATTTTTCTTTTAGTTCATTTTATTTGTTTTTTGTTGTTGCTAATATAAAGAATTTGTTGGGTTTAAGGATTTTTGATTATAATTTATTTTTTTGCATAAACATTCAAACTCCTTTTTTAAACCACATAGTAACATAGTTCTTTTTCTATGTATCTATGTGGTTAAACCCTACAATAAACACTATCTAGTATTCCACGAAAATAAGAAACTTTATTGTTTACGTAAATGTTTTATTTGAGATTCTGCCGAAAACAAATAACTACACCCTCACCAATCGCATCAATGGCTCAAAGGAATACATCGCAGCTCTGCGTCCGGCGGCTTCTTCTCTTAAAACTAAATAACCATTGTCAACTAATTTTCGAATAATCAGCACGGCAGTAGCATTGGGGATTTTGGTAGTACTGACA